>NZ_BAAAQA010000018.1:95589-168433 GCF_039531425.1 Kocuria atrinae | reverse complement strand
TACCGGGAACAGGCCCTTGCCGTATAGGCTCTAACCGCTAGACCAGTCCAACTACTGGGGACCAGTTCATGATCCGGTGACGGGGTTCTTTGCGATGAAACTTAGTGGTTGACCTGTGCCTGGTTCGGCACGTTGGGTCGCTGGGCCATCTCGTGCGGGCCCGCGGGCAGGTCCAACGTGAGGTCCGTGCCGCCGGTGGAGTGCTTGGCGGTGGCACCGGCAATCAGCGTGGTGGGCACCAGAAGTGCGACACCGTAGACCACGATGCCGAGCAGGAAGATCCACCAGCTGTTGGGGTAGCTGGCGAACATCCAGAAGCTGGCCACAATGGTGACCATGCCACCAATGAGCAGGATCAGGCTCTTGACCGTCTCGCCCTCACCGGAGAACGTGCGGGGCTTGACCGCGTGGCTTCCGTTATCGGCCGAGCGACGAGTCGTCTCCTGCTCGTTGACGGAGGAGGCTTCAGCTCTTCTGACCATGAGTGCACCCTTTCAGACTGCAACCGCGAGGGGTAAATAAATTCTTCGACCAGTCTAGACGGTTGCCCGCCCCGTTGCTGACATTCCGTCAGTTAGGGAGTGGGTGCGCCCACCGGAATTTTTGCACCGGTGACTAATACGGGCCCCTCACCGGTTTCGGACGCCGCAATTTCCTGGGCGGTGGCCGGGCGGATCTGGTCTCGCTCGAGCACATACATCCGGGCGCCGTTGTCCTGAGTCTCCGGTTCGTTGACGAACGGGCGGAAGCGACGCAGGCGCTCGGGATCCTTAAGAGTCTCGGCCCACTCGTCCCGATATTCCTTGACGTGGGTTTCCATGTCGCGGTCCAGGTCGGCGCAGATTCCCAAGGAGTCGTCCACGATGACTGAGCGCAAGTGGCCCATGCCATCACCGTTGTAGCGCTCGTCCAGGTCCTCCATCCAGCGTGCGGTGCGCTGGAGTTTGTCCGCGGTGCGGATGTAGTACAGCAGGAAACGGTCGATGTAGGTGATCAGGGTGTCTTCATCCAGACCCTGGGCGAACAACCGCCCGTGCACCGGGTTGGCGCCGCCGTTGCCGGCCAGGAACAGGTTCCAGCCGTCGGTGGTGGCCACCACGCCCACGTCCTTGGCTTGCGCCTCGGCGCACTCGCGAGCGCAGCCGGAAACACCGAACTTGAACTTGTGCGGGGAACGCAGACCCTTGTAGCGGTTCTCCAGGTTGATGCCCATGGCCACCGAATCCTGGACACCGAATCGGCACCATGTGCTGCCGATGCAGGACTTCACATTGCGCAGCGCCTTGCCGTACGCGGAGCCGGACTCGAAACCGGCGTCCACGAGCTGCTTCCAAATCAGGGGCAGCTGCTCCAGGCGGGCCCCGAACAACCCGATGCGCTGTGCGGCAGTGAGCTTGGTGTACAGGTTGAACTCCTGGCCCACGCGGGCAATGACCGCGAGCTTCTCCGGGGTGATTTCGCCACCGGGGATGCGCGGGACCACCGAGTACGTGCCGTCCTTTTGCATGTTGGCCAGGGCGCGGTCGTTGGTGTCCTGCAGGGTGCCGCGGCCGGCGTCCAGGGCGTAGTCGTGGCGGATCGAGTGCAGGATGGACGCCACGGTGGGCTTGCAAACGGCGCACCCATCTTCGCCAGAGCCGAAGCGTTCCAGCACGGAGGGGAAGTCCGCCAGGTGCGTGACCAGGACGGCTTCGAAGAGTTCCGCGCGGGACATGTCGAAGTGCTCGCACAGGGACTTGGACATGGTGAGGCCCAGCTTGCCGAGCTCCTGGCCCAACGTCTTCTGCAGCATGGGCACGCACGAACCGCACTGGGTGCCCGCGTTGGTGCACGTCTTGAGTGCGGGAACATCGTGGTTGCCTTCGCGTACAGCCTCGCGCACCGTGCCGAATGAGACAGCATTGCACGAACACAGGATGGCGTCATCGGGCAGCTCGGTGTCTGGAGCCTCGGAACCCGCAGCGGAGAGGTACGCTCCGGGCTCTCCCGGGAGTGCCCTGCCCAGGAGGGGACGCAGCGAATCGTAGGGCGCGGCGTCGCCGACGAACACGCCGCCCAGCAGGATTGAGGCATCCGAGGAGGTCACGATCTTCTGGTACAAACCGCGTGCGGGATCCGCGTAGACGATTTCGAGGCAACCCTCGGTGGTGCCGGCGGTGTCTCCGAAACTCGCGACGTCGATGCCGGAGAATTTCAGCTTGGTGGCCGTGTCAAAGGACTCAACTACTTTGGTGCCGCCGGTGAGTTGTTCCGCGACCACGTCCGCCATGGTGTTGGCCGGCGCCACGAGTCCCCACGTGCGGCCCAGGATGGAGGCAACCTCGCCAATGGCCCACACATGGGGCACGGAGGTGGCGCAGCGTTCGTCGACCACCACACCGCCGCGGTCGGCCAGGTGGAAGCCAGCTCGACGGGCCAGGCCCTCGCGGGGCCGGATGCCCACGGCCAGGATGACCAGATCAGCCGGTATGTCCTCGCCGTCCTTGACGGATACCGAGACGACCTCACCGTCGACCACGTTGACGCCGGAAATGAAGGTGGAGCAGTGCACGTCGATGCCCACCTGGCCGATCAGGGAGTTGACGGCCTGACCACCGCCCTGGTCCATTTCGGTGCTGAGCAGCCATTCGGCCACGTCCAGAATGGTGGCTTCCGCACCCAGTTCCTTGAGGCCGGCAGCGGCTTCCAACCCGAGCAGTCCGCCGCCCACGACGACGCCGCGCGGGGCCCGTCCCAGCCTGTCCTGTAGGCGGTCGATGTCCGCCACAATGCCCTTGACGTCATCCACGGTACGGAACTTATGGGTCTTCTGACCGCCCGGGATGTTCAGCGACGCCGCATTGGAGCCGGTGGCCAGAATCAACTCGTCATACGGGTAGCGATCACCGCCGGCGGAGATCACCGTCTGCTCAGAAACATCGATGTCGGCGGCGCGTTCTCCCACGTGCAGTTCCACGCCGGGGTGCTCCCAGATTTCACCCTGGGCCAGGGTCAGGTCCGTGGAAGTGTCCCCGAACAGCTTTTCCAACCCCACACGGTCGTAGGGAACGTATTTCTCTTCCGAGAGGACGGTGACTGTGTCCTCCCCGAGTCCACGGGATACCAGGCTGGTGACGAAACGGTGGGCTGCGGGCCCACCGCCCACCACCACGATCCTGCGGGCGTTGCCACTAGCGTGAGCGGGAGCGGGGGCGTTACGGGTGTGCGTTTCCACGGTGACGGGCGGGGTGGGCTGTCCCATGTTGACGACCTCTCGGAGTAGTAGTCCCCGGGATGGGCGACGTCTGCCGGTAACCCCGGGGTCGTACAGTGTTTGCGCACGTGCCGGATAAGTTGCTCAGCAAATGCTGCTTTAATTGAAGCACGGTTGACCGCCGAATTCAGGTGGTATTGCAGAACCCCGCTTGTCGAATGCGTCACGGTCAGCCAGGTCCACGGACGATTCCCCGCACCCAGCACGAAAGGTACAGAAACCATGGCCACTGCCACTTGGCACCGTGTGTGCTCACTGTCGGATTTGGAGCAGGACTGGGCCGAGGCCGCCTTGATCGAGGGTCGGCAGATCGCCGTGGTGCGCACCGTGCGTGATGACGTATTCGCCTTCGCCCATGAGGACCCCAACTCGGGTGCGCTGGTCATGGCGCGGGGCATCGTGGGGCGCACCGGAGAGCATGATTCCATTACGTCGCCGCTCTACAAGGAGACCTACGACCTGCGCACCGGCGAGTGCCTCACCGGTCAGGACTTCACCCTCCCGGTGTTCCCGGTCCACATCGCCGATGACGGCGCCGTAAGCATTCAGGCCTGACAGCCACGTCTTAAACGCACACCGCCCGCGTGGTCTCCTTGCCCGGAGACCGTGCGGGCGGTTTTTCGCACGACGTCGCTCAAGGTCGCCTTGGCCGCGTGGCCGGGGGAGCGGCGTCGTCGACGAGCGTGATGCTCTAGAGCTTGGCCACGATGTCCGCGAGTAGGCGGGAGATGCGAGGACCGGCGGCGGCGCCGGCCTCGATGACTTCCTCGTGGGAGAGCGCGGTTTCGCTGATGCCGGCGGCCAGGTTGGTCACCAGCGACATACCGAAGACCTCCATACCGGCGTGACGCGCGGCAATTGCTTCGAGAGCGGTCGACATGCCCACCAGGTCCGCACCGAGGACCTTGGCCATCTGAACCTCTGCCGGAGTCTCGTAGTGCGGGCCGGGGAACTGGGCGTAGACGCCCTCGTCCAGGCTGGAATCGACCTCGCGGGCGATGTCACGGATGCGGGACGAGTAGAGGTCGGTGAGATCCACGAACGTGGCTCCCTCGAGCGGGGATGTGGCAGTGAGGTTGAGGTGATCGCTGATCAGCACCGGGGTGCCGGGCTGCCAGGCGGGGTTCAGGCCGCCGCAACCGTTGGTCAGGATCATGATGTCGGCACCAGCGGCAGCAGCTGTGCGCACACCGTGAGCCACAGCACGCACGCCCTTGCCTTCATAAAAGTGGGTGCGAGCACCGATGACCAGGGCATGGTCACCGTTGGCGAGCTTGATCGAGCGCAGCGTTCCCACGTGGCCTTCCAACGCGGGGCGGGAAAAACCGGGAATCTCGGTCGCGGGGATTTCGTGTTCGGTCTCACCGATGAGCTCGGCGGCCTCGCCCCACCCGGAACCCAGGGTAAGGGCAATGCGGTGGTTGTCCACTCCCGTGCGCTCGCGGATGGCGTCAGCGGCACGGCGGGCAATGTCAAAGGGATCGGCGGTAGCCGTTGCATTCTCAGTCACCCGTACCACTCTAGAACAGGGGTGGTCGGGTGTGCGCGTTGAACATCGCGTGCCGGGGCGCGCATCCCTCCGGCAATTGGAGGTCCCGGTCACGGTTACTCCGAGTTCATTTGCTGCAACAATGGGAGACGTGAGTGTGCAGACTGAATTTGCGAATCCGAAGCTCGTTGTCATTGGCGGCGGCCCTGGCGGTTATGAGGCCGCGCTGGTTGCCGCTTCCCTGGGTGCGGAAGTCACCGTGATCGAACAGCAGGGCATGGGTGGCTCGGCGGTTCTGACCGACGTGGTTCCGTCCAAGACCCTGATCGCTTCCGCGGACACCATGAACCGCTTTGCGGAGGCCAAGGATCTGGGCGTCCATATCGTGGGTGGTTCCGGTGACGGCGATGAGATCAACCAACTGTCCGTGGATCTTCAGAAGGTGAACACGCGTCTTTTGCGCTTGGCTGCCACGCAGTCCCGGGACATTAAGCGCGGCCTGGAGCGTCAGGGCGTGCACCTGGTCAAGGGACACGGCCGGCTGATCGGCCCGAACAAGGTGCACGTAGAGACCGATGAGGGCCTCGAATACGACCTTGAGGCGCAGTTCGTACTGCTGGCCGTGGGCTCCTACCCGCGCGAGCTGGACACCGCCAAGCCTGACGGCGAGCGGATCTTCAACTGGAAACAGGTCTACCAGATGCGCGAGATCCCGGAGAAGCTCATTGTGGTGGGTTCCGGTGTGACCGGTGCGGAGTTCGCTTCTGCCTACAACGGTCTGGGCTCGGACGTCACCCTGATTTCCTCCCGCGACCAGGTCCTCCCCGGTGAGGACTCGGATGCGGCGGCGGTTCTGGAGAACGTGTTCGAACGCCGTGGGCTGACCGTGCTCTCCCGTTCGCGTGCGGATTCCGTGGAGAACACCGGGGACGGAGTTCTGGTCACCCTCTCCGACGGTCGCAAGGTCCAGGGTTCCCACTGCCTGCTGGCCGTGGGCTCTATCCCGCACACCACCGACCTCGGTCTCGACGAGGTGGGAGTGGCCACGAGCAAGTCCGGTCACATTGTGGTCGACGCCGTCTCGCGCACCACCGTTCCCGGCATCTACGCCGCCGGTGACTGCACGGGTGTGCTGCCGTTGGCCTCCGTGGCCGCTATGCAGGGCCGCATCGCCGTGGCTCACCAGTTGGGGGACGCCGTTCGCCCGCTGCGCACCGATCAGGTCGCCTCGAACATCTTCACCTCTCCCGAGATTGCGTCCGTGGGCGTTGGCCAGAAGGACGCAAAGTCCGATCCGTCCGTGATCGAGTACGCGGCACTCCAACTGGGCACCAATCCGCGCGCCAAGATGATGGCCGTGGACGACGGTTTCGTGAAGATCTTCGCCCGCCGCGGCACCGGCACCGTCATGGGTGGCGTGGTCGTGGGCCCGCGCGCGTCCGAGCTGATCTACCCGATCGCCCTGGCCGTCACCCACAACCTCAGCGTGGACGACCTCGCGGACACCTTTGCCGTGTACCCGTCCCTGTCGGGCTCCATCTCGGAGGCCGCTCGCCGGTTGCACGTGCACCGCTGACCCACGAACGTACGACGTCGCCCCGGTGACCTTTCGCGCGAAAGGTCACCGGGGCGACGTCGTACGTGATGGACGGCGGAGCGGACGGTTCGTTACTTCACGAGCTTGCGTCCCACGGTGTACATGTCCACGTGTTTGGTCTCCGGGGAGAACCACAGGGCGATCAGCGTGATAACCGCTGCGAAGGACAAGTACATGCCCACCGAGCCCACCCCGAAGTTCGCATTGAGGACCACCGCGATGTAGGGGGTGATGGCCGCGCCCAGGATGGAGGCCACGTTGTACGCGATGCCGGAGCCGGTGTAACGCACGTTGGTGGGGAACAGCTCGGGGAGGATGGCGGACATCGAACCGAAGGTCAGGCCCATCAAGGTCATGCCGACCGCGAGGAAGAAGAGCACACGGCCCATGGAGACGTTCTCCCCGGTGCCCACGAGCGCGGGGTCCATGATCAGACCGAAGCACAGGCCGAACACCACGATCGCGGAGGTGATCACGAGCTGCGAGGAACGGCGGCCGTATTTGTCGGCGAGCCAACCGGAGATCGGCACGGTGATGGCGAACAGCACCACGGCCAACAACTGGATGATCAGGAAATCGCGGTACTCGATACCCAGGCCACCGTTGTCCGGGGAGCCGATGCCGAAGGACAGCACCCACGCGGTCATGAGGTAGAACAAAACGTAGGTGGCCAGCATGATGAAGGTGCCCTGGATGATCTGGACCCATGAGGTCTTGAACACCTCGACCACGGGTGCCTTGACCTTTTGGCCCTGCCGTTCGGCCTTTTTGAAGACCGGGGTTTCCTCGAGCTTCATGCGCACCCACAGGCCCAGCAGCACCATGACCACGGAGGCGATGAACGGGATGCGCCAGCCCCAGACCAGGAACGGGTGGTCACCCACGGCGTGATGCCCGGCGGTGCCGAACTGCATGACGATGGTCAGGATCAAGAAGAAGCCGTTGGCCAGAATGAAGCCGAACGGCGCACCCAACTGGGGCCACATGGCGGCTCGGGCACGCTTGCCCTCTTCCGCGTACTCGGTGGCCAGCAATGACGCGCCGGACCACTCGCCGCCCAAGCCCAGGCCCTGGCAGAAACGCAGGATCGTCAGGATCAGGGGAGCCCAGATGCCGATGGAGTAGTAGGTGGGTAGCAGGCCGATCAAGAACGTGGCGATGCCCATGGTCAGCAGCGCGCCGATCAGGGTGGCCTTACGGCCGATCCTGTCGCCGTAGTGGCCGAAGATCACCGAACCAATGGGGCGACCGAAGAACGCCGCGGCAAAGGTGGCCATGGAGGCCAGGAGCTTGGTGGTCTCGTCCTCGCCCGTGAAGAACAGCGCGGGGAAGACGGCCACGGCAGCGGTTGCGTACACGTAGAAGTCGTAGAACTCGATGGTGGTGCCCACCAGCGACGCCACGATCACGCGAGAGCGTGGGACGCGCTGCGCGGGTGGCTGATCCGATCCGGGTCCCTGGGAACCCGAATCCGTCACGGTTGTAGACATGATGAATCCTCACAGGGGAAGGGGTTGTGAATGGTTACACGCTAGACCCGGCGGTCCACAAGATGAATTCAGATATCCATTATGTAAGATATTTTTTGACACCCAGGATCGAACGCACTGATCGCGGTCGGGGCGTGAACGAAACACAAGAACGGCGGCACCCACGGGGGAGCCGCCGTTCTTACGCAGTCTTGAGGGATCAGTCCGTGATGTTTGCCAGTACCGTCCCCGCGGAGACCGTGTCCCCGGTGGAGGTCGACAGGTCCTTGATCACACCGGACTTGTGGGCCGTGAGGGGCTGTTCCATCTTCATTGCCTCGAGCACCACGATCAGGTCGCCCTCTGCCACGGTGTCGCCGTTGGCCACGGCAATTTTTACGATGGTGCCCTGCATGGGCGACGTCAGCGAATCACCGGAAGCACCCCGGGCCGCGGCGGAACCACCGCGGTTGGCGCGTGCCTTGCGCTTGGGCTGCGGGCCGCCGGTGGTGGTGGCGGCGGTGCGCCCGGCACCGGGCAGTTGCGGCAGGGTGACTTCAAGTCGTTTGCCACCCACCTCGACCACCACGGACTGGCGCTCGGGTTCTTCCGTGGCGGGTTCGACGGGTGCTTCATACGGCTGGATCTGGTTGTCGAACTCGGTTTCGATCCACCGGGTGTGCACCGAGAACGCCGTGTCGTCCTCCGGGGCGAAAGCCGGGTCGGAAACGACCGCGCGGTGGAAGGGGACCACCGTGGGCATGCCCTCGATCACGAGCTCGTCCAGGGCACGGCGGGAGCGTTGCAGCGCCTGTTCCCGGGTGGTGCCCGTGACAATCAGCTTGGCGAGCATGGAATCGAAGTTGCCGCCAATGGTTTCACCGGCCTCCACACCGGTGTCCACGCGTACGCCGGGCCCCGTGGGCAGCGAGAACGTGGTCAGGGTGCCCGGAGCCGGCATGAAGTTGCGGCCGGCGTCCTCACCGTTGAGGCGGAACTCAAAGCTGTGGCCGCGTACCTGCGGGTCCCCGTAGCCGAGCTCCTCACCGCGTGCAATGCGGAACTGCTCGCGCACGAGGTCCAGCCCGGTGACCTCCTCGGACACCGGGTGCTCCACCTGCAATCGCGTATTGACCTCGAGGAAGGAAATGGTGCCGTCCTGACCGACCAAGAACTCGCACGTACCGGCACCCTGGTACTGAGCCTCCTTGAGGATGGCTTTGGAGGCCTCGTACAGGCGGTGGACCTGATCGTCCGTGAGGAACGGTGCGGGAGCTTCTTCCACGAGCTTCTGGTTGCGGCGCTGCAGTGAACAGTCGCGGGTGGACACCACCACCACGTTGCCGTGGCCGTCCGCGAGGCACTGGGTTTCCACGTGCCGCGGAGCGTCCAGGAACCGCTCGACGAAGCACTCACCGCGGCCGAAGGCAGCGGTGGCCTCACGGACGGCGGATTCGAACAGTTCCGGGATGGCATTACGTTCGCGCACCACCTTGATACCGCGCCCACCGCCGCCGAAGGCCGCCTTGATCGCGATCGGGAGGCCGTGCTCGTCCGCGAAGGCGAGCACCTCATCCGCGGAGTTCACGGGATCGGCGGTGCCCGGAACCTGCGGGGCATTGACCTTCTCGGCGATGTGGCGGGCAGCCACCTTGTCGCCGAGCTTGGAAATGGCCGCCGGGGGAGGCCCGATCCACGTCATACCGGCATTGATCACGGCCATGGCGAAGTCCGAGTTCTCCGAGAGGAAGCCATACCCGGGGTGAACGGCATCGGCCCCGGCGCGAGCGGCGGCGTCGAGAATTTTGTCGATCACGAGGTACGAATCGGCGGCCGTGGTGCCGCCCAGGGCGTAGGCCTCGTCCGCCATGCGCACATGCATGGCGTCGCGGTCGGTATCCGCGTAGACGGCCACGGAGGTGAGGCCTTCGTCGCGTGCGGCGCGGATGACGCGTACCGCGATTTCACCGCGGTTGGCGACCAAGACCTTGGTCATGGGGCGCATGTCAGCGGAGGCCTGCTGCCGCGTGGAGGTAATTGTCACGTGAATAGCTCCTTGTCGATACTCTCCAGCAGATTAGTGCCCCGTACTGGAGATCACCTAAGCGAAGGCCCGGGTGCGGGGTTGATCTGTAGGTCTTCTACAAATCATGACGTGGTGGCCTGTGGTGTTGGCCGCCACCAATGGCTTGGACTGATGCCGCGGGCGGCCAAAAGTCGGCGAAGCGTGGAGATGCTCAGACCGACCACGGCATTGGGGTCTCCGTCCACGCGCTCGATGAACACTGATCCGTGGCCGTCAAGGGTGAATGAGCCGGCGACCTGCAGGGGTTCGCCGGTGGCCACGTAATCGTCGATCTCCTCGCGGGACATCTGCGCAAAATAGACGTCCGCAGAGCTGACGGCACCCTCATCGAGGGTTTCGCCGTTTCGGCGATCCACGAGCCAATGGCCGGTGTGCAGGGTGCCTTTCCGTCCGCTCATGGCGGTGATGCGCTCCACCGCCACATCCGCAGTGTAGGGCTTGCCGTAGCTCTCGCCGTCGAGTTCGAAGACCGAGTCGCACCCCAGAACCACACGGCCCTCGGCAATCTCCAGACTCGCCACGGCTTCCGCCTTGGCTCGCGCCAGCAGCAGTGCCGTGTCCGAGGGGCTCAATGGCCCGTGCTCGGCGAGTGCGGCGTCCTCGTCCACGTGCGAGACCACGGTCTCGTACGGAAGGTGTGCGCGCGTCAGCAGGGATGCGCGCGCAGGAGACTGCGAGGCCAGAATGAGAACAGGACGCATGGGTTTCAATATACGAGTCGAACGACGAAGACCCAAAGGCGGTGACGCATGCGGGAGCGCAGCCACCGCCCAGATCCGTCCGGAAATCCTTGTCAACTATTTTCTGTCGACATCATTGACACGTCATGGCTAATAGATTACTTTTGAGTAACCCCAGAGATGACGGATTGAGTGCGCACTTGGCGTCCTCCCTCGGGGTCACCCGGCGGTGGTTGATGTTTCATTCCCGGGGAGGCGAAACAAGGCCTACACCGCCGGTTCACGGGGGATGTGGGAGCATGCGGAGAATACCGTGGCCAGTCGTGCAAGGCTGGCGCGATGTATCAGGGGACACAAAGTAATCCCCGCGTGCTCCCGCATGAACTTCTCATGAAGCGCGTGGATGACCCAGGGCCGGCGGGTGAAAGGTGGCCTCGCGGTTGTTGACCTACAGGGTGCGTGTTGCGTTCTTACGGGCCTGACTCGACCGGCGGCACGATGCAGAGTTCGCTGCGCGTGAGAAACCTTTTGCCCGTGGGCGCTTCCAGGGAAAACCCCCCGCCCCGACCCGGAATCGCATCGATGATCAAGCGCGTGTGACGCCACACCTCGAATTGTTCGGTCGAGATCCAGAACTCCAAAGGGCCCAGCTCCCCACCGGACGGAGACGGCAACTGGGCAACCCCCAGCAGCGCATCCGCAGCTCCCGTTCGGAATTCTCCGGCGGGAAAGCACATGGGGGATGAACCGTCGCAGCAGCCGCCCGATTGGTGGAACATGAGCGGTCCGTGTTGGTCCCATAGTTCCTGCAGCAAGGCCACGGCGGGCCCGGTGAAGCCCACCCGAGAGGTGGTGTCGCCGGGCACCACCGGGGCGGTCTCGAGCACCACGTGGTACTCAAGACCGCCCAGGTCTTGCGGTTCAAAAGGTTGTGCGCTCATGGCACCTCACTACCTTTCGCTCAGGGTTTAGAAGAAGCCCTGCGCAGTTTCCGTGTAGGACACCAGCAGGTTCTTGGTCTGCTGATAATGGTCCAACATCATCAGGTGGTTCTCGCGTCCGATCCCCGAGGACTTGTACCCGCCGAACGCCGAGTGAGCGGGGTAGTTGTGGTACTGATTCACCCACACGCGACCGGCCTGGATGGCGCGTCCGGCGCGATAGGCAATGTTGCCGCTGCGCGCCCACACGCCGGCGCCGAGCCCGTACAGCGTGTCATTGGCCACGCCGATGGCCTCGTCGTAGGTGCTGAACTTGGCCACCGACAGCACGGGGCCGAAGATCTCCTCCTGGAAGACGCGCATGTCGTTGGTGCCCTCGAACACGGTGGGCTGCACGTAGAAGCCGCCCGCCAGATCGCCGTCGAGCTCGGCGCGTTCACCGCCGATCAGCACCTTGGCGCCCTCCTTCTTACCGATGTCCAAGTAGGAGAGGATCTTCTCGAGCTGATCGGTGGATGCCTGGGCGCCGATCATGGTGTCGGTGTCCAGCGGGTTACCCGCCGTGATCTTGGAGACCCGATCAATACCGTCGGCCAGGAACTGGTCGTAGATCGATTCCTGGACCAGCGCGCGTGAGGGGCACGTGCACACCTCACCCTGGTTCAGCGCGAAGAACGCGAAGCCCTCCAACGCCTTGTCGTAGAAGCCGTCCTTCTGCGCCGCAATGTCCTCGAAGAAGATGTTGGGGGACTTGCCACCCAGTTCCAGCGTGACCGGAATGATGTTCTCGGAGGCGTACTGCATGATCAGGCGGCCTGTGGTGGTCTCACCCGTGAATGCGATTTTGCGGATCCGTTTGTTGGACGCCAGCGGCTTGCCGCATTCTGCGCCGAAACCATTGACGATATTGATGACTCCGGCGGGCACCAGGTCCTTGATGAGCTCCATGAGCACCAAGATTGAGGCGGGAGTCTGCTCGGCGGGCTTGAGCACCACACAGTTACCGGCGGCCAACGCGGGAGCGAGTTTCCACACGGCCATCAGGATCGGGAAGTTCCACGGGATGATCTGGCCCACCACGCCCAGGGGCTCGTGGAAGTGATAGGCCACCGTGTTCTCGTCCAACTGGGACAAGCGGCCCTCTTGGGCGCGGATGGCTCCGGCGAAGTAGCGGAAATGGTCGATTGCGAGCGGGATGTCCGCATTGAGGCATTCGCGAATGGGTTTGCCGTTGTCCCAGGTCTCCGCGACCGCAATGGTTTCGAGGTTCTCTTCCATGCGATCCGCGATCTTGTTCAGCATCAACGCGCGCTCGGTGGGAGACGTGGCATTCCACGACGGCGCTGCGGCCCACGCCGCATCCAAGGCCGCTTCGATGTCCTCGGCGGTGCCGCGGCCCACCTCCGTGAAGGGTTGTCCCGTAATGGGTGTGATGTCTTCGAAGTACTGACCCTTGACGGGCGCCACCCATTCACCGCCGATGAAGTGTTCGTAACGGGGCTTGAAAGTGACCTTGGCGCCGTCCTGGCCGGGCTGTTGGTAAACCGTCATGGCATGAATCTCCTACGTCATTGTGGTGATGTGGTTCACAGTCTAGTGGTTCCGTCGGGGCGGACAAGGAGCGGCACGTGTATCCCGTGCCGCTCCTTGTCTGTGAGTTTTCGCCGTTTTTCGAGTTAGGGCTCAGTCCACGCGTTGCCCGTCACTGGGGCCCGACGCCGCAAGGGCGTGCGATCCCTCGCCGGTTCCGGTTCGGGTGCCGGCCGGGGACAATTGCTGGTGGGTGTCCTCGTCCGAGAACGGCTCACCGGAGCGCTGGGCGTTGTACAGGTCCATGTCGATGATGCCCTCACGCTTGGACACGATCGCGGCCACCAGGGCTTGACCGGTGACGTTGAGCGCGGTGCGACCCATGTCCAGGATCGGGTCCACGGCCAGCAACAGGCCCACTCCCTCGAGCGGCAGACCCAAGGTGGACAGCGTCAGCGTCAGCATGACGGTGGCGCCGGTGGTTCCCGCGGTTGCTGCCGAACCCAGCACGGACACCAGGGCGATCAGCACGAAGTGCATGGGGGTCAGCGCAACACCGTAGAACTGGGCCACGAAGATTGCTGCGACGGCCGGATAAATGGCTGCGCAACCGTCCATCTTGGTGGTGGCGCCCAGCGGGATTACGAAGGACGCGTAATGCCGGGGTACGCCCAGATTCCGTTCGCTCACGCGTTGGGTCAGCGGCATGGTTCCCAGGGACGAACGGGAGACGAAGCCCAGCTGCATGGCCGGCCACACGCCGGAGAAGAACTGCTTTATGGACAGGCCGTTGATCTTGATCAGGATGGGGTAGACCACAAAACCGACCAGGAGCAGACCCACGTACACGGTGATCACAAAGCTGACCAGCGAGCCCATGGAGGTCCAGCCGTATTCGAACACCGCGCGTCCGATCAGACCCAGGGTGCCCAGCGGTGCCAGGCGAATGATCCACCACACGATTCTCTGCATGATTGCCAGACCGGACTGCATGAAGGTCAGGAACGGTTCTGCGGCCTTACCGACCTTGAGCGCGGCAATACCCACCACGGCGGAGATCACCAGGATCTGCAACACGTTGAAGTTCAGTGCCGTGGTCACGGTTTCCGCGTCGGGCATCTTGGAGGTGGCCTCCAGTCCCAGGAAGTTCACCGGGATGATGCCCTTGAGGAATCCGAGCCAGGAGCCCTCGGAGCCCGTGTATTCACCGGGTTGTGCTTGGCCGGTACCCACGCCGGGCTGAATCACCACACCCAACACCATGCCGATCAGCACGGCAATCAGCGCGGTGATCGCAAACCACACCAGGGTCTTCCACGCGAGCCGGGCCGCATTGGAGACGTCGCGGAGGTTGGCGATCGAGGCGATCACGGCGGTCACCACCAGGGGCACCACGGCTGCCTTCAGTAGCGTGACGTAGCTGGCGCCAATGGTGTCCAGCGTGGTCATCAACCAGTTGGGATTCACCTCGGGGTCGCCACCCATGGATGCGGCCAGGGAGCCCAGGAGCACGCCCAGGATCAGGGCGATCAAGATCTGCCAACCGAAGGAGGTCATCCATTTCGGTAGGCGCCGGGTATTTTCTGCGGAATTCATGTCAGCCAGGGTAGGCCGCGGAATCATAAAGCGCACGCGGTGTGTGACGAAATGTTACGTACAAGGCGGCGTCGTCGACGTCGTGGCTCCCAAAGCCCGCGAGAACGCGCGGAACTAGAGAGTCATGGCGTGTGCGAGTGTGTCCAAACCCACGGAGCCCAGCCGCAGGGCACGGCTGTGGAAATGCTTGAGATCGAACTGCTCGCCTTCACGCACCTGCACTTGCTTGCGCAGGTCCAGCCACAGTTCCTGGCCCAGTTTGTACGACGGGGCTTGCCCCGGCCATCCCATGTAACGCAGCCACTCGAAGCGCAGCACGGACGGATCCATGATCACGTTGTGGGTCAGGAAGTCCCAACCGTCCTGCGGGGACCAGACTTCTCCGGCGCGGGCGCTCCCGAGCATTTCCCCCAATTCGGCGGGAACCTTGTAACCACAGTGGAAGCCGACGTCGAAAATCACCCGCACGGTGCGCAGCCGCTGAGAATCCAGCATGCCCATTTGGTCACCAGGATCATCCAAGTAGCCCAGCTCCTCCATGAGCCGCTCGGCGTACAGCGCCCAGCCTTCCCCATGGCCGGAGACCCAGATTCCCATGCGGCGCCAGTCGTTGAGCTCACCGGCGTTGGCCAGGGCGGTCGCGAACTGCAAATGATGGCCGGGGACGCCCTCGTGATACACGGTGGTGGTCTCTTCCCACGTGGCATGCCGGGTGGTGCCCTCGGGCACGGACCACCACATGCGCCCCGGGCGGGAGAAGTCGCTGCTGGGCGGGGTGTAGTAGATTCCGCCGTCCTGGGTGGGCGCGATCATGCACTGCAGGTTGCGCATGGCGTCCGTGAACTCGAAATGGTCCTTGGATAATTCGTCCACAGCCTGATCGGACAGGTCTTGCATCCAGTGCCGTAACGCGTCCGTGGACTCTAGGCGGCGTGCAGGATCTTCGTTCAGGGCCTTCATCGACTCGCGGATGGAGGCACCGGGTGAAATCTGATGTGCCACAAGCCGCTGTTCCTCATCCAGCAGTCGCAGTTGCTCGATGCCCCATTCATACACCTCACGGGGTTCCAGCTGAGCACCGAGGAATGACTGCAGGTGGAGGCGGTATTCCTCCTCACCCACGGCATCCGTTGCCCGGGCGGATGCCGCGAAGTCCTCGTGGAACGCACGCACCAGGAAGGCGTAGGCCTCTCGCGCACTCGTGGCGGCGCTTTCCAGAGAATCACGTAGCGCCGCGGGCACCGACTGGTGGGCCAACAAGGAACCAATGGGACCCTTCAGCTCGGAATAGGCCTCCGCTTGCGCCCCAGCCTCTCGGATCTGAGTCGTCGAGGCCAATTTGCCGAGCGACGCCGCTTCATGCAGCCCCTCGGTGTAGCTCTCCAGCGCGCGTGGTACGTGGCGGAGGCGCTCGATGATCTGCTGCCAGTCCTGCGAATCATTCGTGGGCATGTTGTCGAAAATTTCGCGTACCCACTGCACCGGTGAGGCAATGTTGTTGACGGGAGCCACGTCCAGATCCGCCGCGTGCAGATCCGCTTCCAGCTTCAGCCGGTTGCGCAGCGCGTGAATCGTCACCTGGTCCACTGTGTCCGCCGGCTGCGCGGTGTCCAGCGCGCGAAGGGTCTCGGCTCGTAGTTGGGCGCGATCGGCCCTGCCTTGCGGACCGTAATCAGGGTAGGCGGGACCGTAACCGGTCAGTCCGTTCAACGTGGCCGCGAGAGGGTCCAGCTTCATCGAGCGATCGAAGTGCTGGTTCGCCAGTTCGTCGACCCTGGTGACGGGGCGGTGAACTGTACCTAGCGGGGACAATGCGGGGGTAGTACGTTGAATGGCCTGTTTCTCTATCACGGAAAGCCACATTAGTCATCCTTGATCAAATGACAAGGCGGGACGGGAACGGCGGGCGAATCCCAACCACCAGCTCGCGAGCAATCCGACCACGGCAAAACTCACAGTGACCCACCACGTTGCGTGCCAGCCACCGGCGGTCTGGACCATGAATGCGACGGCGACCGGTCCCGCGAACTGCCCGAGGGCATTGAATTGCTGGCCCAGCCCCAAGCTGGTGCTCACGGTGTCCGGCGCGGGTGCCAAAGCCATTTGTTGAGAGATTGCGGTCGAGGGAATCAGCCCACCCACCGCGGAGAACACGATCACCGCGCCGTAACGCAGCCCGAAGCGCCATTCCGGAACCACCAGTGGGGCGATTCCGAACGCCACCACTGCGCACACAGCCATCGCCGCGAAGCCGACGGTCCACAGCGTGACGGGCTTGACTCCACGACCGAGCGCCTGGCCCGCAGACAGATTTCCGAGCGCATTGCACGCCGCTGCACCGGCACTCAACGCGCCGGCCGAGCCGGCAGCGATCCCGGCCTCCGCATAAATGGTGGGCAGGAACTGGATCACCCCGTTCCATTGCGCGGAGTAGCAACCCATCACGAGTGCCGCCGCCCACAGCGGCCCAGTACTCACCGTGGCCTTGGCTCGCACACCCACCGACCGCGGGGCGGGCGGGGTATTTTCCGACGAGGTCGACGACGCCGCTCGCAGCCCACCGTCGGTTCGTGGCCCAGCCGAGATGACGGCGTCAGGCGGAATGAAGGCGGCCATGGCGATGCCGATGGCCACGGCAAGTGCGGCAGCACCCCACCACCAGGTGCGCCAGCCGATCGAGTCCACGAGGAAGCCACCCGTGAGCTGCGACATGGCGGCGGCCACCGGGAAGAAACAACCCCACAGGCCCACGATCGGCGCCAATCGGCGCGGTGGCACCAAACGCCGGATCAGCGCGGGGGAGGCCACGCACACCACCAGGAAACCCACGCCCTCCAGAATCCGCGAGGCCAGGAGCAGATGGGGTCCCGGTGCCACGGCCCCCATGATCGAACCGACGGCCAGGAAACCGAAGCCCCAGAGACAACCACGGCGCAACCCGATGGAATCATTGAAAAGACCCACGACCATGCCCAGTACCATGCCGGCCACTTGAATCACCGCCACGAGCACACCGGCCTGGCCCAGACTCATGTCGAGTTGTTCGGACAGTGTGCTCAGGGCGGGTGAAAGTTTCCAAACGTGCAGCGCGGCCACCACGCCGCCGATCACGACTAGCAGGGCCTTGAACGTGCCGTGTTCGTCCCTGCCCGAGGGCTCACGGTTGGGCATCAGGCCGCCTGCTGTCACGGGCGCGGAGCTGTCTCGAAGCGCTCGACGAGTTCATCCAGTAACTGGGTCACGGCACCGCTGCCGGCCTCGGGGCCACCTGCGAGCAAACCGTCGGCGCCCAGGACCACGGCCCACGGGTTGCCGACCATGCCGAACGAACTGGCCAGGGAACGGTCCGGATCCACCAGGGCGTTGGCGCGCAGCGACTCGGGTAGGGCGTCGATGGAACTCTCGTGTGCGACGACCGTGTGGATGGCCACGGGGCCCAAGGACTCGGGAAGTACGTGGAGCCGGTCCAGCACGGTGATGCAAGGGCCACAGCCGGGGCTCACATAGAACAAGGCCCGGGCCTGCGTCTGGGCCATGGTCCGGACCGATACTCGCTGGCCTTGGCTGTCCAGGGCGGAAACAAAGGGTACGGGGAGCCGGACATAGTCATCTTCCTCGCCGGCCTCAGGCTCCGGTTGAGTGGTGACATCCGAACCCTCAGGCCCCGCGGTGCCGACGGGGGAAACAGACTGCTGCGAAGCAACGTGTTCGGGCAGCGGAGGGACACTGCTCAGCTGGCCGGCGCTCAAGCCCCTCGGACTCGACGTGCCGCGCTCGGTCCAGATAATCACTCCAATGACCAGCAACGGCACGGCCGCGGCCACCACTGTCCACCACGGGACAGGTAGCGCGGGCCCGTGATAAGAACCTGTGCTCGTCACGATGAAAGCGAAAGCGGCCAACGCCACGAACACCACATTGCGCACCACGGTGCGCCACGACATAGGGGCGCGGGACAGAGACCCGAAGCAACCACACGAGGCGGGATCGCCCTGACGGACGCCGATGCTCACGAACACCGTGAACGTCACGAAGAGCACCACGGCCGCTGCGGTGGCCGCCCAGAGAACGATTCCGGAACTCAACAGCAGGGCCAGAGCCAGGAGGATCTCGACCCAGGGGAGTGCGGTGCGTACAACTCGCGTGTTGATCACGGCGGGCAACGCCATGACATTCAGAGCGCTTTCATCGGTTTTCCGGGTGAGCAACTTGGCCACACCACTGGCCAGGAGTAGAAAGGCAAGACTCCACAACACACTCGCAACAATGACATTCACGCTCACCATTATGCTGCGGCCTACATGAAAACCGGGTTTAGGTCTCCGGTCGTGTGCGCCGCCAGGCGCCCCATCCGGGGCGTAACTTCATGCCCAGGCGCATGCGGCGGGACTGCACCCGCGGTACGCGAACGGGCGCGGCGTGCGAATCGCCCGCGGTGTTGTCATGGGCCATGAACACTGCGGTGAGCGCGGCGAGTTCCTCGGCAGTGGGGTTGCCACGCGTAACTGTGAACAGTGGCTCGCGCTTGTCGTCCGCGTCCACCGATTCCAGCCGGGACACCGCCTCCTGTGCCTTCTCGCGTGCGGTCACAGCGGGATGTTCCCGTGCTTCTTGGCGGGCATCGAGGCCCGCTTATCGGCCAGACCGCGCAGGGCCTTGATGATCTGCGTGCGGGTCTCCGAGGGGATGATCACCGAATCCACGAAACCCAGCTCTGCGGCCTGATAGGGGTTCAGCAGATCTTCCTCGAACTTCTGGGCGAGCTCGGCGCGCAGCTCCGCGGTGTCCTCACCGTTCTCCGCGGCGGCCTTGAGATCGCGACGGTAGAGAATCTCCACCGCACCCTGGGCGCCCATCACACCGATCTGTGCGGTGGGCCATGCCAAGTTGATGTCAGCGCCCAATTTCTTGGAGCCCATCACGATGTACGCGCCACCATAGGCCTTGCGGGTGATCAGGGTGACCATGGGAACGGTGGCCTCGGCGTAGGCGTAGAGCAGTTTGGCACCGCGGCGGATGATGCCGTTGAACTCTTGATCGGTGCCGGGCAAGAACCCGGGAACGTCCACGAAGGTCAGGATCGGAATATTGAAGGCATCGCAGTGGCGCACAAAACGTGCGGCCTTCTCCGAGGCTGCGATGTCCAGGGTGCCGGCGAACTGCATGGGCTGATTGGCCACGATGCCCACCGTCTGACCCTCCACACGGCCGTAACCGACCATCACGTTGGGCGCGTAGAGCTCCTGGATCTGCATGAAGTGACCGTCGTCCAGCACGGTCTCGATCACGGTGCGCATGTCATAGGGCTGATTGGCCGAGTCCGGGATCAGCGTGTCCAGCTCCAGATCCTCGTCGTCAATCTCCATGATCTGGTCGTGTTCCATGCGCGGGGAATCCTGCAGGTTGTTGCCGGGCAGGTATTCGAGCAGCTCGTGTACGAAGTCGAAGGCGTCCTGTTCGTCCTCCGCCAGGTAGGCAGCCGTGCCGGTGCGCTCGTTGTGGGAGCGGGCACCGCCCAGGGTCTCCATGTCCACTTCTTCACCGGTGACGGTCTTGATCACGTCCGGGCCGGTGATGAACATGTGGGAGGTCTTGTCCACCATGACCACAAAGTCAGTTAATGCGGGCGAGTACGCGGCACCGCCCGCGCACGGGCCCATGATCAGAGAGATCTGGGGAACCACGCCGGAAGAGCGCACGTTCATGCGGAAAATATCGGCGAACATCGCCAAGGAGGCCACGCCCTCCTGGATACGAGCGCCACCACCATCGTTGATCCCGATCAGAGGGCAGCCGTTGCGTAAGGCGAACTTTTGAACCTTGACGATCTTCTCGCCGTTGACCTGGGACAGGGAGCCGCCGAACACGCCGAAGTCCTGCGAGTACACAGCCACCAGCCGGCCATCCACAGTGCCGTAACCGGTCACCACGCCGTCTCCCAGCAGCTTTTTCTTCTCCATGCCGAACATGGTGGAGTGGTGCACAGCCAGTGCATCGAACTCCACGAAGGAGTCCACGTCCAGGAGCATCTCAATGCGCTCGCGGGCGGTGTTCTTCCCGCGGGAATGCTGCTTCTCGACCGCTGCGTCACCGGCGGGCCGCTCGGACTTCTCACGGCGGTCGCGGAAATCGGCGATCTTGCCTGCGGTGGTAGTCAGGTCGTGGCTCATGGCACCTCGCGTTTTCTCGGTCCGGTACAAGGATGGGAGTACCGGTGTCCCAGGTTCAGGACGTCACAAGTTTATTCTGCGGGGTGTCCCATGCCTTTGTAGGGGTCCCACAATCCCGTGACGGGTTCTTACACGTGATCATTCTCAGGGGATCATGCCCATGGGCCGGTGTTGATGCTCCATTCACGCACGCTGTGTTCGGTCACTGCACCGTGCACGACCAACGGATCGTCGGCCAGAATGTCATGGACCTCCTGTGCGCTTTCGGCGGAGAACACGAGCAGGGCGCCGGCAGCGCCGTCGTCCGTGAAAGGCCCGGAGCCCATGACCTTGCCCTGCTGCGCCAACTCGCCGAGGTACGCGCGGTGGGCTGGGCGGTGTTCGTTGAGAACTTCCACGGGGCCACCGTAGGAATAGGTCACTGCGAAAATGGTCATAGTTGCCTCTCGCCGGCTGTCATGTTGGATTGCTCTCATTCAGCTTATGCCCCGACAGCGGCGGTAGACATAAGCTGAGTAATATCGATTTTCACGTCCCCCTCAAAGGAGTCGCCCGCATGGACCCCACTGCCCAGGAACCGGCAGCGGATTTCCATGCTGACCGGTTGCAGGCCGCGCTGGTGGACTCGGGATTCGCGTCCGTCACCGTGCTCGACCAGGTGGATTCCACCAACGTCTGGCTGGCCGATCACGTGCGGCAGAACGGTGGTACCGACCTCAGTGCGGTGGTCACCGGTTTTCAGAGTGCAGGCAAGGGCCGTCTGGACCGGCAATGGTTCACACCCCCGGGCGTGGCGCTCACCTTTTCCGTGGCGTGCACGCCACGCACCGCGGCGGGCGCCCCGTGGCCCATGGAGTATGTGCCGTGGCTGACGCTCCTTATGGCGCACAGCGTGACGCAGGCGGTCCGGGACATCACGGGAGTTCCGGCGGTGGTCAAGTGGCCCAACGACGTGCTGGTGAACTCACGCAAATTATGCGGTGTACTGGCCTCGTTGATTGCTCACCCCGACGGTTCGGGACCCAGCGTGGTGGTGGGGGCTGGCCTCAACGTCAGCCAGCGTCACCTTCCTATCCCCACCGCCACCTCTCTGCGACTCGAGGTGGGCGACGACGCCGCTGTGCCCGGCCGTCAGACGTTGCTCACCGACATTCTGCGCGAGTTCGCTCGTTGCTATCACCAGGTGAGCTTGAATCCCGGTGCCGCGCTCGGCCCGGGCGGTGAAATGCGCGCCCTCCTCGAATCCGAGGTGGACACCATTGGGCGCCGGGTGGTTCTCCACCTGCCTGGATCGTCCGTGCCCGAGGAAGCAGTGGCCGAGGGGTTGGGAACTTCGGGCGAGCTCATCGTGCGGGGGGACAGCGGCGCGGCGCGCGCATTGTCCGCGGGCGACGTCGTCCACGTGCGACCGGCACCCGGTAAGGACAGGACGGCCGCGGAACAACGCGCCCTGGAGCATGTCGCTCGAGCGACCTCGGGGGAGCGAGCATGAGGTCGAAAAACCGTTTGGTGCTCAGGCCGGGTGAAGAAACCATTGTGTCCACTCGGGCGCATCCCATCCGATTGGTGGGGCCGGCAGCGATCGCATGGTGCACCGTGCTGCTGTATTCCGCGCTGCAGCGACTGCTGGACCTTACGTGGCGGCCTTACGAAGCGCCGTGGACCACGCTGCACTCGCTCGTGGGTTGGATGATTACCCTGGCCGCATTGTGGGTCGCCTACCGCTACGTGCTGTTGCCGGCGTGGCGCTGGCTGCGCACCGTATTCGTGCTGACCAACCAACGCCTTGCGCTGACCGGGCCGCCCGCCAAGGACAATGTGGTGGCTCTGCCCCTGGACGCCCTGCGCAGCGCGCGCGTAGTGGCGCCCGCGGGACTGCTTGCCATGCTGACGCGAGGAGTGGACCGGGGCACCGTCATGGCGGACTTCGGAGCCCTCGGCGGTCTGAAACTGGCTTCCTGCCCGCAACCCGAGGCCATGGTTGACCTGGTTCAACAGTCCGGAAGGCCCGCAGGCAATTACAGTAGGTCTGGCATGACCACATCACCGAGCAGAAGTTTCCAAGGAGGGCCGCGTGGCTGAAGACCCCAACGAGCGCTCAGACCAGCCCGTGGTCGGTCCGCAGACCGAACAGATCAACCTCAATCTCCACAATCCTGTGCAGTCCAACTTGTACGGCTCGGAGGAGTCCAAGGCCGCCGTCAAGAACCTCGATCAGCTGTTGTTGGGTTCCGAGCGCAACCTCAAACGCAGGGAAACCGCTCACGCCGCGGACCTGTCGACCGCGTCCGCGCGGAAGATCTGGAGAGCCCTGGGATTCCCGAATCTCGGCGAAGACGAGGTCTACTTCACCCAGGAGGACGTCCGAGCCCTCCGGGTGGTTTCTGACATGGTGCAGCAGGACAAGCTCTCAGAGGAAGCCGCGCTGTCCCTGGCACGATCCGTGGCGCAGTTATCGGACCGCATGGTCGTGTGGCAGATCGAAGCTCTCGTCGAAGACATGGTGGCCCACCAGGGTATGACCGATGCGCAGGCCCGGCGCGAGCTTCTGCACATCCTCCCGGACATGGTGGAGCCCCTTAAGAAGCTGCTCGATTACTCGTGGCGCCGTCAGCTCTCGGCCGCGGTGCAGCGGCTGGCCATGCGCGGGGAACGCCCCGACGGTTCCACCGAGAGTTTGGGCGAACACGTGGCCGACGTGGGGGGATCGTCACTTCCCTTGGCCCGTGGCGTGGGGTTCGCAGATCTGGTCTCCTATACGTCCCTGTCGCGGCAGATGAACGAGCGGACCCTGGCCAATCTGGTGCAGCGTTTTGAGAAACGATGCGCTGAGATCATTTCCATGGGCGGCGGAAGAGTCATCAAGACCATCGGTGACGAGGTCATGTTCCTCTCCGAAACACCCGAGGGCGGCGCTCAGATCTCGCTGGCGCTGTCCCGGCTGATCAAGAACGACCCGCTGCTGCCGCAGGCACGCGTCGCCTTCGTCTGGGGGCGAGTGCTCCCTCGGCTGGGCGACCTTTACGGCCCCACCGTGAACTTGGCTTCCCGTTTGGTCGCACTCACCGACCCCGGTGGCGTGGTGGTGGATGCCTCCACGGCAACGGTGCTGAAGAATGACAACCGGTTCGTGTTGACGCCCCAGCCTTCCCGGAATGTCCGCGGCTTCGGCGACGTACAGCCGGTATCCATCACCCAGGGCGAAGGTCCCCGACTGGAAGAAGAGGACGAATGAGCATGCCCCTGGCCATCCGATCGGGCGGCGTGACCGATCGTGGGCTGCGCAGGGAATCCAATGAGGATGCCCTGGTCGTCACCGACAACATGGTTGCCGTCGCGGACGGCATGGGAGGCCACGAGGCCGGCGAGGTCGCCAGTGCGCTGTGCGTGTCCACGTTGGGCTCGTCCGAGTTGTTCACCCTGGACGACTTCATGGATTACCAGATCGTAGAACCCGAGCCCGGTTTGGACGTCTCGCGATTCCGCGCGATGATCGACCGGCAGCTCAAATTGGATCCGGACGTTCCTAATGAGGCGCTCGAAGCAGTCCACCGACTGCGTTCGGTGCTGTGGGAGGCGGACCAGTCCATCCAGGACCAGTGCGGCACCCGCGCAGGCACCACGGTCACGGGAGCTTGGCTCGTGGAAATCGCGGGCCAGTGGCTCTGGCTCATCTTCAACGTGGGTGATTCCCGCACCTACGAGCTCACCGGTCCGGGCGTGGGCGAGCGCCCCACCGATCCCGAGCACCCCGTGGGCGTGCGTCAGCTGACCGTGGATCATTCAGAGGTCCAATACCTGGTGTCCATCGGGCAACTGACTCCGGCCCAGGCCCTGGTGCACCCGCGGCGCAACGTGATCACCCGCGCGCTGGGGACCGGTCAGGTGTGGGAACCGGACATCATCGTGATTCCGGCGAGCCCGGGTCAACGGTTGCTCATGTGCTCGGACGGATTGACCGGTGAACTGTCCCCGGCGCACATCGCACGCGTGCTGCACGCGGTACAGCACCCCAAAGAGGCCGCGGACGTCCTTCTGCAGGCCGCCCTGCGCACCGGTGGCCGGGACAACGTGACGCTCATTGTCGCGGACGTCCTCGAAGCCGACGATCCCAGGGTCAACACCGGCAGCATCAAACGCATCAGCTAGTACCACTGAATTGCCGACGCCGCCCGCGAAACTTTCGCGGGCGGCGTCGGCAATTCAACGGTGAGACTTACGCGTGGTGACCGCGCGTTTCCGCCTTGGGATCGCGCGGGGGCTTGGCCTCCTTGGCGGGGGCATCACCACTGGCACGCAAACGGCGGAAGTATTCGTCCGCTTCCTGCTGGCGCTCTTCCTCCACGGTTCCCGCGATTTCTGCGCGCAGCAGTTCGGGACTGAGGCCGAAGGAATCCACGAGTTCCAATGCGTAGGGGCGCAGGCGGGCGATCAACCGGTTCACGTAACTCTGCAGGGCACGGCCGCGGCGCATGGAGAGCCGACCGTACGCCAAGTACCATCCAAGGTTCTCTTCGAGCAGGTGAAGGCCGAACAGATCACGCAGCCAGGTGAGGACGCGTTTGGTGCCGGGATCCTGAATCTTTTCGAGGCCCTCGGTGAAGGCCTCCCACTGCAGCAATTGCGCGTGCGAACGGGCGGCTTCGATCAGGCGGTGCTGGTTGTTGTTGAAGACCTCGGCCTTCTCGCTCTTGGACTTGCGAGCCGCCGCGCGCATCTCATCCGCGACGTCCTCGATGATCGTTTCGACCCGGTCCATCAACAGGGCGCGCTGCGCCTCAGGATCGCGCAGGGCATTGACGGATTTACGGGCGTCACCGGTGTCCGTGAAGGCCTGGGTGAGCTTCCGCAAACCGGAACGGTTGAAACCGGCCTCGGTGGCGCGGTCTGCCACGTAACGGGCCATGACTCCCATGTCCGGGTTTTTGAACTCGTCAGAGTAGTCGGTGAGCAAGCGCTTGGCGACCAGTTGCAGGAGAACGGTGTTGTCACCTTCGAACGTTGCGTAGATGTCCAGGTCCGCGCGCAACTGGGGGATGCGGTTCTTGGCCATGAACCCGGCACCACCGCAGGCTTCACGGGCTTCCTGGAGGGTGTCCAGGGCGCTCCAGGTGGACATCGACTTGAACGCGGCCGCCAAGGTTTCCAAGTCCTGACGGTTGCCGTCCGAATCATCCTCACCGGAGAAGACCTCATGGAACTTGTCGAGCAATTGCTGGTGGGCGAAGATCATCGCGTAGGTCTCCGCGATGCGGGGGATCAACCGGCGCTGGTGCTGCTGGTAATCCATGAGCGTCTGCTCGCGGATGTCGGAATCCGTGTTGAACTGGCGGCGCTGTTCCGCGTAGCGCACGGCAATGCTCAGGCCCATTTGATTCGCGAGAGTGGCGGCACCGTCCAGGGACACACGCCCCTGCACCAGGGTGCCGATCATGGTGAAGAAACGGCGACCCGGAGAAGCAATGGGGGAGGAGTACTCCCCGTTCTCGTCCACGTTTCCGTACTTGTTGAGCAGGTTGAAGCGCGGCACACGAACATTGGTGAAGTGCAGTCGACCGTTGTCCACGCCGTTGAGCCCGCCCTTGCGGCCATCGTCCTCACCACCGACACCCGGCAAGAACTCGCCGTTGTCGTCGCGGATGGGTACGTACAAGCAGTGCACGCCGTGATTGACGCCCTTGACGATCAGCTGAGCGAAGACCACCGCGGCCTTGCCGTGGACCGCCGCGTTGCCCAGATAGTCCTTCCACGCAGCCTTGAACGGGGTATGGATCTCGAACTCGTCCGAGTCGGGAAGGTACGTCGCGGTCGTGCCGATCGAGGCGACGTCGGATCCGTGACCGATCTCCGTCATGGCGAACACGCCGGGCGTGTTGAGATTCAAGATGTCCGGCAGCCACTCGAGGTGATGCTCCTTGGAGCCCAGGTTGAGAACCGCCGAACCGAACAGGCCCCACTGCACACCCGACTTGATCTGCAGGGACGGATCCGCCAGGACCAGCTCCTCGAACGCGGACACATTTGCGCCGGGGCTGTTGGAACCGCCCAGGTACTCGGGCATGCCCACCAGGGCGGTGCCGGCGTCGCGCAGGATTTTGACCTGCTCGAAGGTGAGGTCGCGCTGGTCCTCGAACGTGAGGTTGTGGTTGCTGTGCAGACGGGGGTCCAGGGCGCGCTCGCGGGCGGCCTTGCGAGCCTCGGGCCAACGGCCCAGTAGAACCTCGCCGAGACCTGCCACGTCAATGTGCGTGGGCAATGCGGCGTCCTCGGACACCTGCGCCATCTGCTGGGTGGACGGGTTGGACGGAAGATGAGTGGTTGCAGTCATCATGACTCCTGAGGGGTTGTCTGTGCAGAGGCATCCTCTGCGGAGAGCGTGGTGTACGTGTCCGGCCGTAAGCCCTGAACGGCCCAGCCGGTAATGAGCTGACTCATGGCGGGTCGGTCCGGCTTGTCATCCGTGTCCGGCAGGGCCAGCCAGGCCTCGCCTGCGCCGCGGACCATGCCCACCGTGGACGCTGCCCAGCACTGCAGCAGGGCCTCGGGCATGGCCTGTTCGCCTCGGTGGCGAATGTGCTGGTCCATGAGCAGTTGGCACACAGAGTCAAGGAACTGTTCGATGGCCGAATCCCCGTCAGCCGGCGCGGTGACCACGAACCGGTAAACGTCCGCGGAGGCTTCCACGGACTTGAGGTACTCCTTCACGAGCGCGTGCACAGTGGCCGCGAAAGAGTCCGCCTCGTGCGCGGCGGCAACCATGCGAGTTCGCATCCGAGACACGAAGTATTCACCCACGGCCGCTTGTACACCGGACTTGTCTTTGAAATACCGGTAGAAGACGGACTTGGACGTACCGCACGCGGTGGCGATCTCCTCCATGGAGATCCCGGCACCGTGGGCGGCCACCGCGTCACGCGCGGCGGTAATCAGCTCGATGCGTCGCTTGGCGCGGTGGCGTTGCCACCGTGAATTTCGACCATCAACATTCTCTGTGACCTGTTTCACGATACCGAGAGTATCAGCTACTGTGGGTTTCAGGTGATTCGCACCATATCGATCTACGAGGAGTAGCCCTTCCATGGACAACAACCAGCAGAACGCACAGCAGTCCTTCCGACGCGCCGTGGTGGTCGCGGGCAACCGCATCCCCTTTGCTCGCGCGGGCGGTGCCTACGCGAATGCATCGAACCAGGACATGCTGACCACTGCCATCGACGGACTCGTGGCTCGCGCCGGTATTTCCGGCGAGCGTCTGGGCGCTGTGGCAGGCGGTGCGGTGCTCAAGCACTCCCGCGATTTCAACCTCACGCGTGAGGCCGTGCTGGGTTCTGCCTTGGACCCCGCCACTCCCGCGTTCGACATCCAGATGGCGTGTGCGACCGGAATGGAAACCGTGAGCACGATTTCCAACAAGATTCGCCTGGGGCAGATCGAAGCGGGCATCGCCAGCGGTGTGGACTCCGCATCTGACGCGCCGATCGCCGTGAGCGAGGGGCTGCGCCGCGCGCTCCTGCAGTTGCAGCGCGCTAAGACCACGACACAGAAGCTCAAGGCGCTCAAGAACCTGCGCCCCAATGACTTGATGCCTGCCGCTCCCACTACCGGGGAGCCCCGCACCGGACTGAGCATGGGTGAACACCAGGCCCTCACGACCCAGCAGTGGGGCGTGAGCCGCGAGGATCAGGACCAGATCGCGGCGTCGTCGCACCAGAACCTGGCCGCCGCCTACGACCGCGGCTTCTTCGATGACCTGATCACCCCGTTCAAGGGCCTGTCCAAGGACAACAACATGCGCGCCGATTCCACCGTGGAGAAGCTCGCCACGCTGAATCCCGTGTTCGGCAAAAAGCTGTCCGGCGAGGCCACGATGACCGCCGGTAACTCCACCCCGCTCACGGACGGTTCCTCCGCGGTGCTGATCGCCAATGAGGACTGGGCCGCCGAGCATCACCTCACGCCCCTGGCCGAGGTCGTCGACTCTGAAGCCGCCGCAGTGGATTTCGTCAGTGGTAACGAGGGCCTGCTCATGGCTCCCGCCTATGCCGTGCCGCGTCTGCTGGCTCGTCAGGGCCTCACTCTGCAGGATATGGACCTCATCGAGATCCATGAGGCCTTCGCTTCCACCGTGCTGGCCATCATGGCCGCATGGGAATCGGAGGAGTTCTGCCGCGATCGTCTGGGCTTGTCCGCACCGGTGGGCACGGTGGATCGTTCCAAGCTCAACGTGAACGGCTCGTCGCTCGCCGCAGGTCACCCGTTCGCCGCAACCGGCGGCCGCATCGTGGCCTCCACCGCCAAGGAACTTGCCGCCCGCGCCAAGGCAGAGGGCCGTCCGCAGACCGCACTCATCTCGGTGTGCGCCGCCGGCGGCCAGGGCGTGGCCATGATCTTGCGTTCCGTCTAAGACATTCCCCCGCAGATTTTCGATTTTCAGGAGCTTTGAGTGGCAGATACATATTTGGACCTGGTCAATTCCGGACTGGGTAAGCAGGTAGCGAGCAAGCTGGGCCTTCCCAAGCCGACCAAACTGCGGCGTTACCGAGCCGGTAGCGATTTCCCCGAGGGTTCCGTTCTGGTCCTGGGTAAGGGTCAGGCCGCCGACGCCGCCGCGCAGGCCATGCTCGATTGGAACCTTGACGTGCGCCGCCACGCCCAGGAAGTGGACCGCGTAGGCGCGGTGATCATCGACTACACCGAGGCCAAGACACCGTCTGATCTGGGGAAGGCAGCGCTTGAGCTGTCCTCGGTGCTGCGCAAGCTCCGTTCCGGTGGACGGGTCATCACGCTGTCCCGGCCGGCTGCCGGAATCGGAACCGGAGCGGCGTCGGGAACTCCGGCGGACTCCGCTGCTCAGGACCCCGCAGTGGCAGCTGCTCGCCAGGGCGTGGTGGGCCTGCTGCGCTCGGCCGCCCAGGAGATGCGCGGTGGAACCACGGCCAACGGCATTCTGATCGCCGATGGCGTTCCCGCCGATGCCCCCTCCGTGGTGGGTGCTCTGCGGTTCTTCCTGTCCGGACGCAGTGCGTTTGTGGACGGACAGTTCCTCACGGTGACCGACGAACGCGGTGACTCGACCGAGAACTGGGACCAGCCGGTCGCCGGCAAGGTCGCGGTGGTGACCGGAGCGGCCCGTGGAATCGGCGCTCAGATCGCTCGCACCCTGGCCCAAGCCGGCGCCAAAGTGATCGTGGTGGACGTCCCCGCTGCGGGTGAGGCACTCACCAAGCTTGCCAACGAGCTGCATATCTCCGCGCTGCAGCTGGACGTGACGGACCCGAAGGCAGGGGAGAAGATCCTCGACCTCGCGTCCGAGCGGTACGGGAAGCTGGATCTTCTGGTCCACAATGCGGGCATCACACGGGACAAGATGCTGGCCAACATGGACCAGGCCAAGTGGGATTCCGTGATTGCCGTGAACATCGAGTCCCAGTTGCGCATCACCGAGGCAGTCCTGGCCTCCGATCAACTGGGGGAGAGCCCGCGGATCGTGTGCCTGGCCTCGACCAGTGGCGTGGCAGGCAACCGCGGTCAGACCAATTACGCGGCATCCAAGGCCGGGGTGATCGGTGCAGTAGCGGCAACCGCCTCTCTGATCGCGGAGAAGGGCGGCACCATCAACGCGGTGGCACCGGGCTTCATCGAGTCCGAGATGACCGCCAAGATCCCGGCGGCCCGCCGCCAGATCTCCCGTCGCCTCAACTCCCTGCAGCAGGGTGGTCTCCCGGAGGACGTCGCACAGACCATCACTTTCCTGCTGTCCGATGCAGCGGGCGGAATCAACGGCCAAACACTCCGCGTGTGCGGCCAGAACCTTGTGGGAGCGTAGAACCATGACCAGCTCACCAGAACAGTTTCCGACCGTCCCCGAAAACTACGAACAAGTCCAACCGGCCACTAAGCCGAACCTGGGCTTGCTCTACGCCACAGCCGGTGCCACGGCTGCTGGTACTTTCGCAAGCGACGCTGCGGCGCGCGCCTTGCCGGCGCTTCGCAAGTACCCTCTGGGCAAGGTGCTTCCCGGTTCCTTACTCAACCGCGGGGGAGACCGTTTGCGGGCTGCCCTTGAGGTGCCCCGGGTCGCCCACGTGGTCGAGGGCTTGAGTGTGGATCCCGAGTGGCACGAGAAGTTCTGCCGCGTGGTGCACGCGACCCCCAAGCCGTTGGCCCCGGGATCGTCCGAGACCGCTGTGTTTTCCGGTGCCCTGCACTCGTTGGCGTTTCCGGTGGCCATGTCCGTGTTGACCCGACAGGACTTTCCCCTGCCGGTCATGGGCATGGTGCATCTGACCAACACCGTGCAGCACCTCATGGATGTGGCCGTGGGCGAAGAACTCACTGCGACTGCCTGGGCCGAGAATCTACGTTCGCACCGCGCTGGAACAGTCGTGGACGCCGTCGTGACCCTGACCCGTGCCGACGGCACCGTGGTCTGGGCTGGTCGTTCCGGGTACCTGGCCAAGGGCGAATCAGGAGCGATCGCCGGTGAAGGTGCCCGAACGAGCGACGAGGAGTCCAAGGACTCCGCGTTGACCGTTCCGTTCAACGCCCCGCAGCAGACCGCGCAGTGGTCGCTCAAGGCGGACACCGGGCGTCAGTACGCAGGGGTGAGTGGGGACTACAACCCCATTCACCTTTCGGGACCCTCGGCCAAGGCACTCGGGATGAAGGGGACCATTGCCCACGGCATGTACACGGCCTCCCGCGCGCTCGCGGCCACCGCTGTGCCCTCGGAAGTGCCGTTCAGGTGGTCGGTCGAATTCGCGGCTCCCGTACTGTTGCCCTCCACCGTGGCCGTTTCCGTTCACGATGACGGCCGCCGCGAACACTGGGGCGGCTCTCGCGTGATCGCCTGGAATCCCAAGCGGAACAAGCCCCACTTGGATCTGGTGGTCAAGCCGCTGTAACGGCCGTTCAACCTGACTGATCGATTGGACGGTGCGGCAAGGACTTCAAGGGTCTCGGCCGCACCGTCTTTTCACGCTCTGACGGCGGTGGAGGCGGTGCAGCATGTCCGAGCCATGATGTCCGAGCCGTGGGACACAATGGTGGGGTGAGCGAGAACAAGGTGACCAAAACTCAGCAGGCCACGGATGCCTCCGGGCAGGACCTGAACCCGGACGAGCCCAGCGAGGCGCTGCGCGAGGAGTACGCGGAGCTGTCGGATCGTGTCCGAGAGGCGCGTACCGCCTATTACGTGAACGATCAGCCCACCATTTCGGATGCTGAGTACGACGAGCTGTATCGCAAGCTCGAAGAGTTCGAGGCACTGAACCCGCACCTGGTGGCCAACGACTCGCCCACGCAAGAGGTGGGGGGTGAGGTATCCGCAGCCTTCTCGCCGGTCAAGCACCTCGAGAAGATGTACTCGCTGGAGGACGTTTTCTCCACTGATGAGCTCACCGCGTGGCTCACGCGGGCCGAGGCGCAGATCGCGGACCTACCCGGTGCGCCCAAGGTCCAGTGGCTGTCCGAGGTCAAGATCGACGGGTTGGCTGTAAACCTGCTGTACCGCAATGGTGATCTGGTGCGAGCCGCAACCCGTGGAGACGGCACCACCGGTGAAGACATCACTCACAACGTGGCGACCATCAAGGACATCCCGCAAAAGCTTTCCGGTGAGAACTTGCCGGAAGAGGTAGAGATCCGCGGCGAAGTTTTCATTTCGTCCAAGGACTTCCGCCGGCTCAACGAGCAGATCGTTGAAGAGGGGCGAGCACCTTTCGCGAACCCGCGTAACGCCGCAGCAGGGTCATTGAGGCAAAAGGATCCGCAGGTCACCGCGCGTCGGCCCCTGTCCATGTTCGTGCACGGCATTGGCGCCGCAAAGGGTTTCGATTTGGACAGCCAGTCCGAGGCCTACGATGTCCTCAAATCCTGGGGTCTACCGGTGAGTCCATACTCCAAGGTTCTGGGCAGCATCGAGCAGGTGCTGGATTTCATCGAGGAGTTCGGCAACAAACGCCACGACCTGCTGCACGAGATTGACGGCATTGTCATCAAGGTGAATGACCGCCGCACCCAATTCCGGTTGGGGTACACGTCCCGTGTGCCCCGGTGGGCGGTGGCTTACAAGTATCCGCCGGAAGAGGTCAACACCAAGCTTCTGGACATTCGCGTGAACGTGGGGCGAACCGGGCGCGTCACGCCCTACGGCGTGATGGAACCCGTCAAAGTTGCCGGTTCAACAGTGGAAATGGCCACCCTGCACAACCAGGACGTGGTCAAGGCCAAGGGCGTGCTGATCGGGGACACGGTGGTGCTCCGCAAAGCGGGAGACGTGATCCCGGAAATCGTGGGTCCGGTAGCCGCACTGCGGGACGGAACCGAGCGGGAATTCGTCATGCCCACCCACTGCCCCAACTGCGGCACGGAACTGCGCCCCGCCAAGGAAGGTGACGTGGATATCCGCTGTCCCAACGCTGAGAGCTGCCCCGCACAGCTGATGGAACGCGTTTCGCACGCCGCGAGCCGTGGTGCTTTCGACATTGAAGCGCTCGGTGACGAGGCGGCCAAGGCCCTCACTCAGCCCGTCCCGCTGGACGCCCCCGACGGCTCCGAGTTCTCCGAACCGCCGCTGCGTAACGAAGCGCGGTTGTTTGATCTCACCGCCGCGGATCTCGAGCACGTCCAGATCTGGCGCGAGATCAAGCGAACGGTGACAGACAAGGAGACGGGGGAGAAGGCCCAGAAGGTCACGCTTCAGCTGGTCCCTTACTTCTGGACGAAGGCCACCAAGGCCAAACCCAGCGTGCCGTCCAAGACCACCGAGCAAATGTTCACGGAGCTCGAAAAAGCTAAGTCCAAGGAGCTTTGGCGAGTTCTCGTGGCCCTGTCGATTCGCCACGTGGGGCCGACCGCCGCGCGCTCGCTGGCGACTGCTTTCGGGTCGATGCAGGCCATTCGTGACGCGGATGAAGAAACCCTGGCGGGTACCGACGGCGTGGGGCCGGTTATCGCTCAGGCGGTCAAGGAGTTCCTCAGCGAGGAGTGGCGGCGCAAAGTGGTTGATACATGGGCTGCGGCCGGTGTGCGCATGGAGGAAGAGATTGACGAATCCACGCCTCGCACCCTCGAAGGTGTGACCGTGGTGGTCACAGGATCCCTGGAGAACTACAGTCGCGACTCCGCCAAGGAAGCCATCTTGGTACGAGGCGGTAAGGCTTCGGGATCCGTCTCGAAGAAGACTGACTTCCTGGTGGCCGGGGAGAACGCCGGGTCCAAATTGGACAAGGCTGAATCATTGGGTGTTCCCGTCTTGGATGAAGCCGGGTTCGACCGGTTGCTCGCGGAAGGGCCAGCTGCCTTGGGCGACCAGGACTCCGGGGATTCCATGGAGGAAGCACCCGATACCACTGACTCAGTGACAGAAGCAATGACCGAAACGCAGGAGAACTGAACGTATGGATCGCGTACTCGAGGGCCTGGGCCCGGACACCGCCGAACTCGAAGAGCTTCTTGAGACGGCCTTCCACGCGGCTGCCGCTGGTGCAGCGGTCCTGGAGAAGCGGGATGAGTCCGAGTTCGATGCCGTCAACAAAACTTCACCGGGGGATTGGGTCACTGCCTTTGATGTGGCCGCGGAGAACGCCGTGGTAGACGTGCTGCGGGCGGAACGCCCATGGGACGCCATCACGGGTGAGGAGTCGGGTACGCACGTCCCGGAGAACCGGTCACCGGTGCGTTGGTCCGTAGATCCCTTGGACGGCACCACGAACTTCATTAGAGACATCGTGTACTACGCCACCTCCGTAGCTGCTTGCGACGAGAACGGTAACTGGCTCGTGGGCGTGGTGCACGCACCTGCTCTGGGGCGCATTTACTACGGGGTGCGCGGCATGGGTTCGTGGGTGCGCAGGGACGGCAAAGACAAGCGGCTCACGGGTCCGGAACCGGGCCGTAAGGGTGCCCTCTACGGAACGGGTTTCGCTTACGACCCAGTGATCCGCCGGGAACAGTTCGGAAATTTCCTGGACACCATGGATCACTACACGGACATGCGCAGGCTCGGTGCAGCGTCGTTGGATCTTTGCATGGTGGCTGATGGAACCCTGGATGGTTACTCGGAACGGGGACTGCACGAACACGACTGGGCCGCCGGCGCACTGATTGCTGAGGAAGCCGGGGCGCAGGTGCAACGCCCCGACCTCCCCGCACCCACCGCACTTCGTGGACCTGACCAGGACGAACAGGAATATGCGGAGAACTATGAGCTGGTGCGGAGCACGACCATCATCGGAGCGTCCGCGCGCGCGTCATAGCGTTCTGCAGCACCGTTATCAATTCTCTATCATCCCGTTATATGTGCTTAACCCCACAGGAGGTTGACCCTCCGCTTGCGAATGCCATAGCGTGGCACACGTTGTGCGCCTGCACGGTGCACGGCCCGTGTCCCCCAAAGGGATGCGCCAGAACCTTGGGAATGGATTTGGCGTAATAAGAATTGTTACGCTATCGTTATCAACGACTTCCCCAAAGGATTCTCCTACGCGGGAGTCCTAAACGCTTGAGGCGGACATGATCTGCGCCCCAAGCCATGCTGGATGCTGCCGCAACACCGTACGTCGTCTACAGGGCAGCATTCCGTAGTTACTACCCCTGAACTCAACTTTTCATGGGTAGACGACGGCGCGAAGACACCCAGGGATGGGAACGAGCGTAGGTGGCCTTACGGAGCATGATGAAGACTTCGAACGTTATTCGCCGTGGTGCCGCTGCTTTCGTGATCGGCGGTGCAGCTGTTGGTGCAATGGCCATGCCGGCCAACGCAGCTCCCGTTTCGACCTGGGACGCCCTCGCACAGTGCGAGTCCGGCGGTAACTGGGGCATCAACACCGGTAACGGTTTCGGTGGCGGCCTGCAGTTCACCCCGTCCACTTGGGCCGCTTTCGGTGGCTCCGGTTCCGCTCACAACGCTTCCAAGGCTGAGCAGATCCGCGTTGCAGAGAACGTCCAGGCCGGTCAGGGCTGGGGCGCATGGCCCGCTTGCTCCGCCAAGCTGGGTCTTTCCGGCGGCGGCGGGGGCTACACCCCCGAGCAGCCCGTGGCTGCTGCCGCTGCTGTGGCTCCCCAGGCTAACGAGGTCAAGCAGGGGCAGGCTGCTCCGGCACCGGCCCCCGCTGCTGAGGCTCCCGCTGCTGCTCCGGCCGCGCCGGCTGCTCCCGCCGCCCCGCTTGAGGCACCGGCCGCTCCGGCTGCTGCCCCCGCCGCTGTGGAGTACTCCGCTCCGGCTGCTCCCGTGGCACCGGCTGCTTCCACCAGCGCTTCCTACACCGTTGAGGCTGGCGACACCCTGGGCACCATCGCTGCCAAGCTCGGTGTGAACGGCGGCTGGGAAGCTCTCCACGCTGCTAACGCTGATTCGGTGGCCAACGCCCACCTGATCTTCCCGGGCCAGGTCCTGAACATTCCTGCCTGAGTGATCTGAACATCTTGACGATGTTTGATCTTCGCTAGCGGCTCGCCGCTACGGGATCGTCGAAAGCCCCGCCCGCATTACGCGGACGGGGATTTCGCATATCCGCACATGAAAAGTGAAAATGAAAGAATGGTCACATGATGGCGGAGACGGTAATTATCGGTGGTGGCATAGCCGGCTTGTCGCTGGCTTCCGAGCTGGCGGTTCGCCGCGGCTCGGGTGACGGAATCATCCTTGTTGAGGCGGAGAACGCACTGGCTCATCACACGTCGTCGCGTTCGGCCCAGCAGCTCATCCCCAGTTATGGCCCGGAACCGGTTCTCGAGCTGACCAGGTTGACGATTCCCGATCTCGTGACGCCCACATACGCAGCTCCGGTACCACTGGCCTGGCCCAGCCCGTTCGTGGTGGCGGGTTCACCCGCCGACGTCGCCGCAATGACCGTTCCGGGTCTCCGCACCTTGTCGAGCGATGCACTTTTCGAGTACTGCCCGGAACTGTCAGACAACGCAGAGCGCTATCAGAGTGCGATCATCGACGAGTCCGCTGTGCGCACGGATGCCACAGCGCTAGTGGAATGGCACCGACGGCGAGCGGAGCATGCGGGCGTGCAGATCAGGACGGGCGCCAGGGTTACTGCCGCACAGCGGGCGAGCGGCGATGCGTGGGTAGTGACCGCGGGCGAAGAACAACTGACAGCCCGTACGGTGGTCAACGCCGCCGGAGCCTGGGCCGATCACGTGGCGGAATTCTTCGGTGCGGCGCCCCAGCAGTTGCAGCCGTTGCGGAGGACCGCGGCCCTGGTTTCGCTGAATGAGCCGCTGGGGCCAACCCATCCCATGGTGGATGACGCGGCCTCGGGTTGGTATTACCGTCCCGACGAGGACGGCGCCATGATTTCCTGGGGCGAGGCCGAACCGAGCCCGGCTTGCGATGCTCAACCGCATCCGGGCTCCATTGAAGAACTGATCGAGACCGTGGAACGAGAAACGTCCATGCGAGTCACGGGGGTCCGCAAGGCCTGGACCGGCCTGCGTACCGAGGCACCCTCCGGTATTCCAGTGTGTGGCTGGGATCCCCAGGCGAGTAATTTCCTGTGGCTCGCGGGCCAGGGAGGCTACGGCTTCCAGACGAGTAGCGCCCTGGCCCGTGCCGCCACGGATGTGCTGGTGGGCGGCCAGATCGGGGGCTGGCTGAGCGCTGAGACCGTGACTGCTCTTCAACCTCAGCCAGCCACTGAGTGACGCTGTGTTCGGCTAGCTCGCAACCCCCAACTGCTCAGCGAGCCAGGCGTATTCCCATGCCGTGTCCTTCCACTGGGAGTAGCGACCGGAGGCGCCGCCGTGTCCGCCGGCCATTTCACAGCGCAGGAGCACTGTCTCCGGGTGCTCGGCATGTTCGCGCAGCGCAGCAACCCATTTGGCGGGCTCCACGTAGAGGACGCGGGTGTCGTTAAGGCTCGTGACCGCGAGGACCGGCGGGTAATCGGTATCCCGCAGGTTCTCGTAGGGGGAGTAGGAGCGCATGTACTCGTAGACCTTCTGGTCCTCCAGGGGGTTGCCCCACTCTTCCCACTCGAGTGCGGTGAGTGGAAGCTCGGGCATCAACATGGAGGTCAAGGGGTCAACGAAGGGGACTGCGGCCAGCGCACCGCAATACAGCTCGGGGGCCAAGTTGAGAACAGAGCCCACGAGTAGGCCGCCCGCGGAACCGCCGAGAACGGCGATGCGAGCGGCGTCGACATCGGGACGCTCGGCGAGGTGGCGGGTGACCGCCACGTAATCCGTGAAGGTGTTCTTCTTGGTGAACTTCTTTCCGTCGTCATACCAGGAGCGTCCCAGCTCACCGCCGCCGCGTACGTGGGCCACGGCCCACACCACGCCACGGTCCAGCAAGGACAAACGGGAGATGGAGAACCCGGGGTCGGTGCTGACCTCGTAGGAGCCGTAGGCGTACTGCACCACGGGGGCCTGTACCGAGGAGTCGAGGTCCGCGCGGCGCACCAATGAGATGGGAATCCGCGTGCCATCCTCGGCCGCTGCCCAGTCTCGTTCGACCGTGTAATCCTCACGGTTGTAGCCGCCCAACACGGTGGTTTCTCGACGCATGATCGGAATGCCCACGCCGAACTGGTTCAGGCCTCCAGCGCTCTCCGCACCGGTGGGAATGTCGTAGACGCGCGGGGGAGTGACGAATGATGTGTAGGACACCCGCACCACCGGGTTGTCGTAACGGGCGGACACCACGGTTGCGGTGAAAAGTTCCTCGTCGAAGGCGGGTTCGGTACCGGCCATTGACGTCGCATCGGCAGTGCCTGCAACCAGGGATTCCAGAGCGGTACGCGGGATGAGCCGCACTCGCGGGGTTGTCTCGGACCGTAGGGACACCACCAGGTGGGTTTCCGTGGGTTCGCAGTACTCAATGCGAGTGTGCTCACTGGCGGGAATCACATCCGTGAGGTCGAGATCCACAATGCTCGAACCGGCCTGGGACAGGGGCATCAAACTCACGCGCGAATTGGGTGCCTGGTAATCATGCGTCAACAGGACGTAATCGGTGCCCGCCACGTCCAATGGTTCTGCCGAATACAGCACGCGGTCACTCTCGGGAATCAGAGTGAGCCACTCGTCCTGGGGAGTGTCCAGACGGCGGATGCGGTATTCGCCGTATTCGGAGCACGCGGAGGCCACCATGAGCCATTTCTTGTCTGCGGAGAGTTCCACGCCCAGCCACAGTCCGGGGTTGTCCTCCTGGTACAAGAGTTCATCTTGTTCGGAGGGCGTGCCGATCAGGTGACGGTACACGCGCCAGGGGCGCCAGGAATCATCCACCACCGTGTAAATGAGCTGGGATGCATCGGGGGTGAGGAAGGCACCGTAGGAAGTCTGTTCCACGCGGTCGGACAGGAGCTCCCCGGTGACCAGGTCTTTGATGTACACGGTGAAACGTTCATCACCGGCGGTGTCCTCTGACCATGCCAGATGGGTGCCGTCCTCGGACACGCTGAAGGCGCCCAGGGCGTAGAAATCGTGCTTCTCCGCGGCCGCGTTGGCGTCCAACAGGATTTCCTCGCCGGGCAGTTTGACCCCGGGTTCCACCGTGGGAGGTGTCCACGCCAGAGCGGGGTCCCCGATGTCGGAGGCGGGAATCCGGCAGAAGACCTGGTGCGCGCCGCCCTCCACGGTGCGGGCGAAGTACCACCACGCACCGTTGCGGGCCGGCACGGACATGTCGGTCTCTTGGGTGCGCCCCTTGATTTCCTGGTAGATGCTCTCGCGCAGAGGCTTCAAATGGGCCGTGACCGCTTCCGCATACTCGTTCTCGCGGTCCAGATGCGTGCGGACCTCATCCGAGTCCTTATCTCGCAGCCACTCGAAATGATCGTCGAACGTGTGGTCGTGAAAACTGCGCTGAACGGTGCGTCGAACGGCTACGGGATATGCGGGCTTCTCGGAACTCATGAACCCCAGTCTAAGGAGCACGGCACAATGGTGTCCGTGTTGACGGACCCCTTCCACCCCCAACCCCTCGAACAGCCCCCGGCACGGTCGGAGCTGTGGTTCCACATTGCGCTGGTCCTGGGTGTGTCACTGGGCTCTTCAGCGGTGTACGCCGTGCTCAACCTGGCCGAGACAATGTCCAGGGGATCGCTCTCGGACGCCGAGGCCACGTTGAACCGGGTGCTGAGCCCAGTGCCCGCCATTGATCTCCTCAGGCAGCTTGCGAGTATCGGTTTCGCCCTGGTCCCGGTGGCGCTCGCGCTTTACCTGATGGCGGGGTCCCTGCCACGGATCAAAAACGTTCTCCGCAGCGTCGGGGTGGACGGTCGCCACCCACTACGTGATGCGGTCTGGGGGATGTGCTTGTTCCTGGTTATGGGGCTGGGAACGCTGGGGCTCTACCAGGTGGGACGCGCGCTGGGCCTCACCGCGGCGATCAATACCTCGGCCCTCAACGAGCACTGGTGGACGGTGCCCGTCCTGATTTTGTCTGCCATACGCCACAGCCTGGTCGAGGAAATCATCGTGGTGGCGTTCCTCTGTGATCGGCTGCGCCGTATCGGGTGGTCCTGGGTCACCATTGCCCTGGTCACCTCGGTCTTCCGCGCCAGTTACCACCTGTATCAAGGCTTTGGCCCCGCGCTGGGCAACGTGGTCATGGGCCTGGTGTTCGTGTGGGTTTACCGCCGCTACGGGCGCCTCGCCCCGTTGCTCATCGCCCATGCGCTGTTGGACATCACCGGTTTCCTGCTACCGCAGCTTTTGGCGGGTTAAAGGGCGACGACGCCCCTGCCGCAACCTTTTCGAGCCAAAGGCAGCGGCGTCGTCAGCGAAAACCTAAATCGTGGCCAAGCCGTCCGGCGTGGTGAAAGAAACTGCCATGACGCCGGGGGTCCCGTTGGGGGATGACCAGGTGACGTCCAGGGAGGCCAGGACGTCTTCAACCGGACCGCCCAACCACTCGGTCACGCGCTCCGAGGAACCTGCGATCTCCATACCCGCCAGCTGAACGTCAGTGATGCGCGCCTGGGACGGGTGCATCTCGGGCTCGGATTCAAAACGAACCATGAACGGCAACTGGGGGTCCGCGATCAAACCCTTCACGCCGATCTGGCGCCACTCCAGCTGGCGGCCGTCCGGGAACAACCGGAAACCCGGTACGGAGGGGCGGCCCAACTTGTCCTCGTAGGGGGTAAGATCCTGAACCTCGACCACCCAGCCGAGCCAACCTCCACCGGCCTCGGAGCGGGCGCGGACGGCCTGACCGAACGGCGCCTTGTCCGCGGCGGGGTGCTCGAGAACCTCGACCACTTCCACGTACTGGTGACCCGTGAGGGGCAGGATCATGTTTCGCGTTCCGAAGCGCGGGTGGATTCCGCCCTTGACCGGTTCGATCCCTAGCTGATCGGCAATCCGTTCCGTGGTGGCTTCAAGACCATCGGATTGTGCTGCGAATGAGACATGATCCAGTTTCATGGTCACATCGTGACACCGCGCACAGTGGTCTCCAAATCGAGAGCTGAAACATGACCGTGTGACGCGGGTAACTCAGCTTGACGTTCTAGGCACCGGCTCCGGACAATGAAGTGCAGGTCACGAGAGTCAGCGAGAAGCCCCAGCTAGCTGACCGGCAACCCTCCCTCCGCGGTGGGGTGCCCTGGGTGAGGACCGGGCCGCACCGCAATTCTTCGGTGTTGGCAAGCGCGGGTCACAGGTGCCCGATCGCTGCACGGGCATCGTGCTGCGGATCGTTCACCGGGCCCCTGATGTTGAAAGGGAGTGCGGTATGAGCCCCGCAGCCACCCCGTCCAGCCCGCAGGGTTGGGCATTCGAAACCCGTCAGATCCACGCGGGCCAGGAGCCTGACCCCACCACCGGTTCACGGGCACTGCCGATCCACCAGACCACCTCCTACGTGTTCCCGGATGCGGAGACAGCGGCCAACCGTTTTGCCCTGGCGGAACTCGGCCCCATTTACACGCGTCTGACTAACCCGACTACGGAAGTGGTCGAAAATCGAGTCGCTTCTCTCGAGGGCGGCGTGGGCGCACTGATGCTCAGCTCGGGCCAAGCCGCCTCTACCTTTGCGATCCTGAACCTGGGCGGCGCCGGAACCCACGTGGTGGCCAGCCCGTCAATGTACGGCGGCACGTACAACCTGTTGCATCACACGCTGCCCAAGATGGGTGTGGAGACCACCTTCGTTTCTGATCCGGACGATCCCGAGGCCTGGCGCGCTGCAGTTCGGCCCAACACGGTGGCGTTCTTCGGGGAGACCATCCCCAATCCGCGCAATGACGTGCTGGACATCGAAGCCATTTCCGCAGTCGCCCACGAATCCGGTGTGCCGTTGATCGTGGACAACACGATTGCCACGCCGTACCTGATCCGACCGATCGAGTGGGGCGCTGACATCGTGGTGCACTCGGCCACCAAATTCATGGGCGGTCACGGAACGGCCATCGGTGGCATGATCGTGGATGCGGGCAACTTCGACTTCGGTCAGGATCCGCAGCGCTTCCCGGCCTTCAATGAGCCGGACGCGTCCTACAACGGTCTGGTCTATGCTCAGGCCCTCGGTCAGGACGGCATCTTCGGAGTGAATCTGTCCTACATTCTCAAGGCTCGCGTGCAGTTGCTGCGCGACCTGGGGTCGTCGATTTCCCCGTTCAACGCGTTCCTCATCGAGCAGGGCATCGAGACACTCTCCCTGCGCATGGATCGCCACGTGGCCAACGCCCAGAAGGTCGCGGAGTGGCTCGAGGCGCGCGACGACGTTCGTGCGGTCTCCTATGCGGGCCTCGCCTCCTCGCCGTGGCACGAACGCGGCAAGAAATACGCTCCCAAGGGTGCGGGTTCCGTGCTCGGTTTCGTACTTGACGGTGGACGCGAGGCGGGCACCGCATTCGTGGATGCCCTGACCTTGCACTCCAACGTGGCCAACATCGGCGATGCGCGCTCCCTGGTGATCCACCCGGCCTCGACCACTCACTCGCAGTTGACCGACCAGGAACAGCGGGCAACCGGTATCGAGCCCGGCTTCGTGCGGCTGTCCGTGGGTTTGGAGAATATTGACGACATCCTGGCCGATCTGGAATCCGGTTTCGAGGCCGTGGCCGCGCTGGGTGGCGCAGCGGCGTCGTCGGGTGAGGGAGGACCGCAGGCGTGACCATCGTGGGAGGCGGGACCGCTGACTCGCTCGTGCGTGAGGACGGCGTGGTGGGCTACATCGACGTCGGGCCCCTGACCTTGGAGTCCGGGTACCGTCTCCCTCGTGCGCGGCTGGCCTACGAAACGTGGGGCCGTCTCAATGCTGACGGCTCCAACGCCGTGCTGATCGAACACGCCCTGACCGGCGACTCGCACGTGGCGCGAGGCCAGTCACGCGATCACGCTCCCGAGGTGGAGCGTCTCGCTGCGGAGGCCGGTGGCTGGTGGGACGGCCTGGTAGGTCCGGGCGCGGCCATCGACACCGACAAATACTTTGTCGTCTGCGCAAACATCTTGGGTGGCTGTTACGGCAGTACCGGGCCGGCTACCCAGGCCCCGCCCGAGGTGGATCCGGAACAGAGAGCCTGGGGTTCGCGCTTCCCGCGCATCACCGTGCGGGACACCGTGAGCGCCGAGGCGGTCCTCTCCGACGCCCTGGGCATCGACCGCTGGCGTTTGGTGATCGGCGGGTCCATGGGTGGCGCGCGGGCCCTGGAATGGGCCGTGATGTACCCGGATCGGGTGGCGGCATGCGGTGTGATCGCTGCCTGCGCCTCCGCCAGCGCGGAACTGCTCGCGTGGGGTCAGGCACAAGCACTTGCCATCCGTCAAGACCCGAACTTCCGCGGCGGTGACTACTACGACGGTGAGTTCCCGGAAGCGGGTCTCGGGCTCGCACGGCGGATCGCGCACATCACCTACCGCTCGGCAGCGGAGTTGCACTACCGATTCGGCCGCGAAGCCCAAACGAATGAGGACGTGGACGCGACCCACACATCCCAGCGCGGCCGTTACCGCGTGGAGAGCTACCTGGATCACCAGGCCTCCAAGCTGGCCGGGCGCTTTGACGCGAACTCGTACCTCAGCGTGAACGAGACGCTCATGTCCCACGACGTCACGCGAGGCCGAGGAGCTTTGGAAGAGGTGCTTGCCGGTACGACGTGCGAGTGGCTCGTGGCCGGGGTCGACTCGGACCGGCTGTTCTTTCCGGCAGAATCTGCCGAACTGGTGCAGGCACTGCCGGGTGAGCAGACCCTGCACATGATCAGCTCACCCAGCGGCCACGACGGATTCCTGATCGAAGCACCTCAGTTGGGCATGCTCCTCAAAAAGACGGTGTTGAAGGACTAAACCCGAGCGGTACGCCGGTTTCCGGCGTGTGCCCGTCAGACGGGTTCCTGGTCGCCGGAGCTCTGTACCTCCGGTGTTTCACCCGCGCCAGGAATGACCGCTCGCCCGAATTGCGGTCGCTTGGCCGTAATCGAGTCTCCCGAGCTGCGCTTGGTGATCCGGCGGGCAACCCACGGAGCAAAGTGCTTGCGGGCCCACACGAGGTCCTCCCGGCGGGCCTCCCGCTTGGTCTTGGTGGGCCGGGGTTCCAGGACATCGGGGACCAGTCCGTGCTCGATGCCCAGGGAGTCGAGTACTTCCACGGCTATCCGTTGATGACCCAACGGTGAGAAATGCAGTCGATCAGGCGCCCACATGAGTGGATCAGCCAGTTCGTGCAGACCCCACAGATCGGTCATTACCGCACCGTGCCGGGCCGCGATGACACGGACGTTCTCGTTCCAGATGGCCACTCGGCCGCGGATGCTGCGCAGCACGGGAGTGTTACCCACATCTGGTCCGTCGAACATGATCACAGTGGCGCCCGTTTCCGCGATCCGGGCAATCACGCCATCCAACTTCTGCGCAATGGCATCCGGGTCGGCCCCGGGGCGCAGCATGTCGTTGCCGCCGGCGCTGATGGTGACCAGATCGGGTTGCAGCGCGAGGGCCGGTTCGAGCTGTTCGTCGATGATGGGCTGATACAGGCGGCCACGGATCGCAAGATTGGCGTACGCGAAGTCATTGGTGAGTCGGTCCAATTCTTCGGCTACACGGTCCGCCCAGCCGCGGTGTCCGCCGGGGACGTGCTCATCGGGGTCGCCCACGCCCTCCGTGAAGGAATCGCCGATGGCCACCATGCGGTGCCAAGGGTGTGCCCGGGGAGTGCTGTCTTTTAGTTGCCCGTCGTATTCGGGGTGTTCGTCGAACTCGGGGGGAGTGTCAGGTGAAGCCATATGCGCTTTTCTACCACTCGGCCCCGTTCAATGCACGGGCCGAGTATGAGGCACCAGCGAGTCATGTCAGGATGGTCACATGAGTGATACCCCGTTTGTGATTTGGAACAATGAGCCCACTGAACGTGCCGACACCCCGCTCGTGGTGCTGTTCCACGGTTACGGATCCCACGAAGAGGATCTGATGGCGTTGATCCCTGCTCTCCTGCCGGGCGCCACCTACGCTTCCGTCCGGGCCCCGCAGCGAGCACAAATGGGGTTTCAATGGTTCCCGTTGTCGGCGGATGCAAGCTTCTCGACGGAGGCTGTGGTCGAGGCAGTTCGCCCGGTGTCAGCCTGGGTCCAGGAACAGGCCGAGCACCACTCGAAGGTGTTCCTGCTGGGCTTCTCCCAGGGCATGGCTGTGGCCACGAGTGTGGCCCGGCACATTCCTGAAACCGTGGACGCGGTCGTGGGCCTGTCCGGTTTTGTGGTGCCGATCGCCGACGACGACGCTCACGCCGAGTTCTTCAAGGACGCTCACCTGGGGGAGCACCCGCTGCAGATGTTCTGGGGCCGTGATCCCGAAGACCCGGTGATTCCGCAGGCCATGGTGGATGTCACGGCGGACTGGTGCGTTGATCATGCCGAGGTCACCAAGGTGCAGTACCGGGGGATCGGTCACGGTGTCTCGCCACAGGAGCTGGGCCATGTCAAGGAGTACTTGCAGCACGTGGTGCGCTGACTCCACTAGATTGCTGCCGACCCTGGAATGCTACGAAGCGTGACAGGCCAAGTGCCCTCATGGGTGTGGCGCGCCTACATTGGGCGCCATGAGTGTTCAGACCACGCTGGAACCCAAGAGTTCTCCCGCGCCCAGAAGTAAGAAGCCCCCGGTGGCCTCCGCACGCGGTGCCGTGGCACTGACCGTGGGGTTCATGGTGAGTTTGCTCGCGGGCACGGCTCAGGCCTTGCAATCCAGGGTCAACGGTGAGCTGGGGCATGCCGTGAGTGATCCCTACGGTGCCGCACTGGTCAGCTTCTCCTCTGCCTTCGTGATCATTCTGATTGTCACCGTGGTGACACCTGCCGGTCGTCGAGGTGCGTCGCGCATTCCGGCCGCAGTGAAGAACGGCGAGGTTCCGTGGTGGTACCTGACCGCCGGTGTACTGGGCGGTTTCATGATCGTCACCCAGGCCATGACCACGGTGGTCCTGGGGCTGTCCGTCTACATCTTGGGGCTCGTGTTCGGTAAGTCGGTCGGGTCGTTGATCGTCGACCGTTTCGGGGTGGGACCGGGAGGCGTGAAGTACCTGACCGGCTACCGCGTGGTCGGAACCGCCATCATCATTGTGGCGGCACTGGTGGCTATGACCCCGCGTTTCGCGGCAACGGACCTTGCGGCGTCGCTGCCGCTACTGTTCCTTTTCGCCACGCTGTCCGTGCTGGCAGGGCTGGGCAACGCGATCATGACGGCCTGGAACGCCGGGATCGGAGCGAGGGCCGGAACGCCCATCACCCCGACGCTCACCAATTTCGCGGCGGGTACGCTCGCGTTGATCGTGACTGTGCTGGTGGCTCGCAGTATCTCGGATCCCGGCCCGTGGGTCTGGCCCGGCCAGTGGTGGCTCTACGCCGGTGGCATCCTGGGCATCATCCACGTGGCTGCGTCCAGTGTGTCGCCCAAGCACTTCGGCGTGCTGGAAACGAGCCTGGGCATGGTGGCGGGCATGCTGATTTCCGCGCTGGTGCTGGACCTTGTTATGCCAACGCCGAACACCATCGTCACGCCGGTAACCATCGTTGGCACCCTGGTGACCCTGGTGGGACTGGTGGTCGTTACGCTTCCGTGGAAGTCTCGTCGGCTGAACTGACAATCTTCACCGGGCTCAGGCCGGAATCCAGAACTTCAATGACATCGCCGTGGTGCAACTGTGCACCGCGGCGTTGTTCTTCTTTGCCGTTCACGATCACAACACCGCCGGCTATGAGCTCCTTGGCGTGGTTACCGTCCTCCGCGAGGTTGGCGAGCTTGAGCGCCTGACCCAAGCGGATCATGTCGTCGCGGATGGGCAGTTCTTCGGTAGTCTCTTCGCTCATGGGCCCATCATCTCAGCTTGTCCGTTCGCTCCGCATCACGGTATTGGTGGTGGCACTTCTCAACCTCGCATATTTCTTCGTGGAAATGGGAGTCGCGCTGAGCATTGGCTCAGTGGCTTTGTTCGCAGACGGCGTGGACTTCCTGGAAGACGTTGCCATCAACCTGCTCATTTTCATTGCTCTCGGGTGGACCGTGCGCGCACAGGCCGTCGCGGGCCGGATCATGGCGATCATCATTCTGATTCCCGCGCTCGCCGCCGCGGTGCAACTGGTCCGTAAGGCCTTTGACCCGCAAGCCCCGGACCCGTTCTTGCTCGCCATTACGGCCGGGGGAGCGGCCGTGGTCAATCTGGTCTGCGCTCTGCTGTTGGCGCGTCATCGCAACCATGCCGGGTCCATGGGAACGGCCGCATTTCTAGCTGCTCGTAATGACGTGCTCATCAATATCGCCATCATCCTCATGGGCGGGATCACGGCGCTGACCATGTCCGGTTGGCCGGACATCATCCTGGGATTGTTCATTGTGATCCTGACCTTCACTGCGGCTCGAGAAGTGTGGGAAGCCGCTGAGGAGGAAAGCCTGGGGGCCAAGGCGCTCGCGGGCGAGGACATCGACTGAGTTCTGTCGTCGACCACACGACCGCTGATACCTTGCGGGCCACCCCGGAGAAGCTCTTGCCCAAGAACCAACCCGACCGAAGAGTGAGACCGGACCGAACGGCGTCGGCGGGAGAATCGCCCTGGAAAATTAGTTGCATGTCCAATGGTTTGTCGTTAGATTATCTGTGAGACACACGTCACAGCGCGATGCACCCATCATTCAGGAGAGCACCAATGACTCAGGTTCCGCACTTCATTTCCGGCCGCCGCGTAGAAGGTACCTCCGGTCGATTCCAAGACGTTTACAACCCGGTCAAGGGTGAGGTCGCCGCTCAGGTGCCCCTGGCCTCGGTCGAAGAGGTGGAAGGCGCGATTGACTCATCGCAGCAGGCCTTCGCCAAGTGGTCCACCACTAACGCACAGCGCCGCGGTCGCGTGTTGCTCAAGTGGGTGGATCTCATCAACGAGAACATGGACGAGCTCGCAACACTGCTCTCCAACGAGCACGGCAAGACTTTCCCGGATGCCAAGGGAGACATCCAGCGAGGTATCGAGGTAGTCGAGTTCGCCGCTGGAGCGCCCCACCTGCTCAAGGGTGAGTATTCGACCGCCGCCGGTACCGGCATCGACGTGCACTCGTTGCGTCAGCCGCTCGGTGTGGTCGCGGGAATCACTCCGTTCAACTTCCCGGCCATGATCCCGCTGTGGAAGGCGGGCATTGCCCTGGCCGCCGGTAACACCTTTGTCCTCAAGCCCTCCGAGCGTGACCCATCCGTGCCCGTTCGCCTGGCTGAACTGGCTCTCGAGGCCGGCATGCCCGAGGGCACCCTGAACGTGATCCACGGCGACAAGACCGCCGTGGACACCCTGATTCAGGATCCCCGCGTGAAGGCCGTGGGCTTCGTGGGCTCGACCCCGATCGCGCAGTCCATTTACCTGGACGCGGCCAAGCACAACAAGCGGGCGCAGTGCTTCGGTGGCGCCAAGAACCACATGGTGATCATGCCGGATGCGGATCTGGAGCAGGCCGCGGATGCCCTCATGGGTGCCGCCTACGGCTCCGCCGGCGAACGCTGCATGGCCATTTCCGTGGCCGTCCCCGTGGGTGAAGCGACTGCGGACAAGCTGGTGGAGCTGCTGCGCGAACGCATCGACAAGCTCACCTTGGGTCCCTCGCTGGAGGAGTCCTCCGACTTCGGTCCCGTGGTTGGTAAGGATGCTCAGGAGCGCATCGAGAACTACATCGGTATCGGCGTGGACGAAGGGGCTGAGCTGCTGGTCGACGGTCGTGGCGCGACTGTCGAAGGTCACCCCAACGGCTTCTGGGTCGGTGCCACGCTGTTCGATCGCGTCACCCCGGACATGCGCATCTACAAGGAAGAGATCTTCGGCCCGGTGCTCTGCATCGCCCGCGCCGCTGACTACGAGGAAGCCCTTCGCCTGCCCAGCGAGCACGAGTACGGCAATGGCGTGGCCATCTTCACCCGCGACGGTGACACCGCCCGTGACTTCACCACCCGGGTGGAAGTCGGCATGGTGGGCGTCAACGTGCCGATTCCGGTGCCGATCGCGTACTACACCTTCGGCGGTTGGAAGGCCTCCGGTTTCGGCGACCTCAACCAGCACGGTACGGACGGGTTGAAGTTCTACACCAAGACCAAGACGGTTACCACGCGCTGGCCCTCGGGGGCCAAAGAGGGCGCCAGCTTTGTGATGCCCGAGGGCAGCTGACCCGCGCGGATCCCCGATTTCTGAACTCGAAGGAGAGTCATGAACACTTCACCGACAGACACCCAGCCGCGCGTTGCCTTCCTGGGGCTCGGTCACATGGGTGGACCCATGGCCGTGAATTTGGTGCAAGCGGGTGTCCCCGTCACGGGATTCGACGTGGTTCCGGCCGCGCTCGACGTCGCTCGTGAGAACGGCATCACCGTGGCGGAGAGCCCTCAGGAGGCCGTGCGGGATGCACAGGTGATCATCACCATGTTCCCGTCAGGCCAGCACGTCAAGGATGCCTATACCGGGGCCGACGGCGCCGAGGGCCTTCTCGCGGCGGCACCGGCGGGTGCCACCTTCCTGGATTGCTCGACTATCAACATCTCCGAAGCTCAAGAGGTGGCCAACCTGGCCAAAGAAGCCGGTTTCAAAGCGGCCGAGGCCCCGGTCTCCGGCGGAGTGGTCGGTGCCCAAGCCGGAACCCTCGCGTTCATGGTGGGCGCACCGGACGATGTCTACCAGGAGATTTATCCCCTTCTGGACATCATGGGCGCACGGATCGTGCACTGCGGCGAGAACGGTATGGGGCAGGCCGCCAAGATCTGCAACAACATGATCCTGGGGATCTCCATGGTGGCAGTCAGCGAGGCCTTTGTGCTGGCCGAAAAGCTTGGACTTGAACACCAGGCCATGTACGACGTGGTCTCCAAAGCTTCCGGTCAGTGCTGGGCTTTGACCACCAACTGCCCGGTGCCCGGACCCGTGCCTACGAGCCCGGCGAACAACGACTACCAGCCTGGTTTCGGTGGTGCGCTGATGTCCAAGGACCTCAACCTGGCGGTGACCGCGATTGAGGAGAACGGTGTGTCCGCCCAGATGGGTCAGTTGGCCGCGGAGATCTACCAGAAGTTCTCCGAGGGTGAGGGAGCCCGTCAGGACTTCTCCGGCATCATCAACACCATCCGTGAGGACAGCGGCGACAAGAAGTAGTGTCCGCACAAAGCTCGGGCCCCGCCTCCACAGTTGTGGAGACGGGGCCCGAGCTTTTGATCACACTTTTATCCGGCTTTTTGAATGCTCTCCAGGTCGGATGACTCAGGTGCCGGAGGCCTCCTCGAAGTCGCCGGCACGAGCGCGGAACCGGCTGAGGATGCGGATCAACGAGTCCACCTCGTCAGGCTCGAATCCAGTCTGCAGGAACAGCTCCTCGTTTAGAGCCTCGGTGGCCTCTGCCGCGATCTTCTTTCCCTTCGCGGTCAGGACTATGGTCATGGCACGGCGGTCCGTCTTGAGGGGTTCGCGCTTGACCAGCCCGGCATCCTCCAGCCGGTCCACGGCGTTGGTCACCGAGGTGGGGTGAACCTGGAGCAGAGCGCTGGCCCGCTTCATGAGCATTTGCTGCTCGCGGGTGAAGCTGAGCAGTGCAATCAGCTCATAACGAGCAAAGGTCAATTTGAATGGTTTGAGCACCTGCTCTGCCTCGGCCAGCAGGATCTGCTGGACACGCATGATCGCCGTGACAGCGGCCATGGGACCCGAGGCCTCTTCCCAGCCATTGCGAACCCAGTTGCGCTGGGCCTCGGTAATCGGGTCTTTCGTGAGCGTACGACTATTGGACATTGGACCATTCTATTCCGGAGGGTGGGGGACTGCGACTGGGGAGTAACAACGGCCGGTGATGCATGTGCACCACCGGCCGTTCAATATGTCCTATCGCTTGAGCGAGAGGTCTTCTTCGTGGAATTCCGTGCCGTAACCCTCGGGTGCCTCACCCGATTCGGAGCGCTGCTCCTCCGCCTTGCGTAGTTCCACGCGACGAATCTTGCCCGAAATGGTCTTGGGCAGTTCCAGGAATTCGATGCGGCGGATCCGCTTGTACGGCGGCAACTTGCTCAGGCAGAACTGCAGGATCTCCGTGGCCGTCTCAGAAGTGGGCTCGTACCCGGAGCTCAGCGTCACGAAGGCCTTGGGGATGGCCAAACGTAGCTCGTCCGGAGTGGGAACGATGGCGGCTTCCATGACCGCCGGGTGCTCGACCAGCACCGACTCCAGCTCAAACGGTGAGACCTTGTAGTCGCTGGACTTGAAAACGTCGTCCGCGCGGCCCACGTAGGTGAAGATGCCGTTCTCGTCTCGGGAGACCACATCACCGGTGTGGTAGAGGCCGTTACGGAACACGTCGTCCGTCTTGGCCTTGTCACCGTAGTAACCGCGCATCAGCCCCACCGGGCGGGGATCCAGGCGCAGGCACAATTCGCCCTCGTCCGCTTCCTCGTCGGTCATCGGGTCGATCAGCACCACGTCGAAGCCGGGAAGGGGTACACCCATGGAGCCGATCACGATTCGACGACCCGGGGTGTTGGCTACCTGCAGGGAAGACTCGGTCTGGCCGAATCCATCGCGGATCGTGCATCCCCAGGCGCGGTTGACCTGCTCGATGACCTCGGCGTTGAGGGGCTCACCAGCAGATACGGTCTTCTGGGGTGCGGTCTGCAGCAGGCTCAGATCTGCCTTGATCAACATGCGCCACACCGTGGGCGGGGCACACAGACTGGTCACACCGATCTTGTCCATGACGTCCATGAGCGCGGCGGCGTCAAACTTGCGGAAGTTGTACACGAAGATCGTGGCCTCCGCGATCCAGGGTGCGAAGAAATTGGACCACGCGTGCTTGGCCCACCCCGGGGAGGCCACATTCAAGTGGATGTCGCCCGGTTCCAGCCCGATCCAGTACATGGTGGAGAGGTGTCCCACGGGGTACGAGGTGTGGGTGTGCTCCACAAGCTTGGGCTTGGACGTGGTGCCGGAGGTGAAGTAGAGCAGTAGGGTCTCGTCCGCGCCGGTGGGGGAGTCCTGGCTCAATTCGGGCGAGGCATCGTAGGCATCGTTGTAGTTGATGACTTTGCGGCCACCGGCATCCGGGTTATTGATCTGCTCCGCCGGGGTGTAGACGCCGGGCACATAGATCACGGTGTAATCGCCGTCCACCGGCGCGAACTTAGGCGCGTCCTGCATGCCGACGATTGCCCACTTGGCTTCGGCCCGGGTCACGCGGTCCTCGAGATCCGCCGGTCCCATTTGCGTAGTGGTGGGAACCATGACGGCCTCGAGCTTGATGCACGCCAGCATCGACTCCCACAGCTCAACCTGATTGTTGAGCATGAGAATGACGCGGTCACCGCGCTGCACACCCTGTTCTCGCAGCCAGTTGGCCACCTTGTTGGAATCACGGCTGAGTTCGCCGAAGGTCCGGCGCAACTCTGAGCCGTCCTCCTCGAGAACGATCAGCGCATCCTGGTCCTTGCGCTCGGGGGAAGTAGCGACCTGGTCAAACCAGTCGAAACCGAAATTGAAGTGCTCGAAGCGAGGCCATACAAATTCCTCGCGGGCACGCTCCCAGTCCTGTTGGAGCGACACCAGGTGGTCACGGGCAGTGCGGAATTCGTTCGTCACGGTCATGGCTTTCGGGGCCTCCTAGATAATTCGGTCGTGATCCTGACGTGCCGTGCTCACCGGGTGGCAGCAAGGGCTCTGAGATGTCCGTTGGCAAAAAGTGTGACTCACGACACCACAAATATACTTGGAAGGCCTATAGTTGGAAAGACCACAATCGGAATACCGAGAAATTTGAGGACCACGATCATGACCAGCGCGACCCTCTCCAACCCCGGTGATGGACCCCAAGGCCTTCTGCCGGATGTCGACCTCCTGCACGTAGAGTCCCTGCTCGATCCCGCCGAACACGAGCGCCTCGGCATGTTCAAGGAACACTTGCAGACCCACGTGCGTAAGCAGTCCATCGACCCGTGGAACCGTGAGCACCTCCCCACCGAGCTGCTGCCCGCGCTCGCCGAACTCGGATTGGGCAAGTTGTTCCTGGACGGTTCGTCGCGTCTGTTCCAGGGCCTCGTGCACTCGCAGATCGCTCGCGCGGATGTTTCACTGTCCGCGTTGATCGGCATTCATAACGAGCTGATCGTCGGCACCATCGCTGAACTGGGTTCTGAGGAACAGAAAGCCCAGTGGTTGCCCGGTTTGTCCGAACTCACGCAGTTGGGCGCTTTCTGCCTGACCGAACCCACCCACGGTTCGGACATCGCCGGCGGTTTGGCCACCACCGCCACGTTGGACGGTGACGAATGGGTCATCCAGGGTGAGAAGCGCTGGATCGGCGCCGGTACCGTGGCAGCGGTGGCCCTGGTGTGGGCCCGTGACACCGCTGACGGCCTGATCAAGTGCTTCGCCGTGGACACCTCCCACCCCGGTTACACAGCCACGAAGATCGCCAACAAAATGGGCCTGCGCATCATGCAGAACGCGGACATTGTTCTCAACGAGATCCGTGTGCCCCACACCGCTCTCCTACCCGGCGCCATGAGCTTTGACGCCGCCAACGAACTGTTGAAGGACTCCCGCGCATGGGTCGGTTGGCAGGCCGTGGGCGCACAGCAGGCCATTCTCGACATCCTGCGGGACTATTCACTGGAACGCATCCAGTTCGGCAAGCCACTCGCAAGCTTCCAAGTGATCCAACAGACCATGGCCGAGATCGCCGGTAACCTGGCCGCAAGTTCCGCCATGATGGTCCAGATGGCGCGGTTGCAGGACACCGGCGAGCTGGAGATGATGCACGCAGCTATCGCCAAGTCCACGGCCACGCGCCTGGGCCGCCAATCGGCGTCGCTGGCTCGTGACGCGCTGGGCGGCAACGGCCTACTCAGCGACTACGAGATCTCCAAGGTGCTGGGCGACCTCGAGGCCATTTACACCTACGAGGGCAGCTACCACATCAACGCGCTCATCGTGTCCCGCGCGTTGACCGGCGTCTCGGCCTTCGTCTAATCGACACGAAGCCAACCGCACCGAAGACTCGTCCGACTCGCTCCGAACCCGCGAGTTAGGCGAGTTTTCCGCGTAATGGCTACCCTGGAAACGAGACGTCATTTCGGACGTCTCGTTTGTGGTGCCTAGCGCACGAAAGCCGCCGCGCGGCGTCGTCGTCAGCAGCGCCCTTAAGAACCACCCAACAGATTCCACGCGCGCGGCCGCAGCCAGCGGTCGGGCGAGAAACGGATGTGAGAACGCATGGCTGCTAAATCCACCCTGGACAATGTCATTTCCCTGGCCAAGCGCCGAGGCTTTGTCTTTCAGGCGGGTGAAATTTACGGCGGTTCGCGCTCCGCGTGGGACTACGGACCCTTGGGCGCGGAGCTGAAGGAAAACATCAAGCGCGAGTGGTGGCAGACCTTCGTGCGAGGCCGCGCTGACATGGTGGGCCTGGACTCGTCCATCATCCTGCCCTCGGCCGTGTGGGAAGCCTCCGGCCACGTGGAAACCTTCACCGACCCGCTGGTCGAATCGCTGCACACCCATAAGCGTTACCGCGCCGATCACCTGCTCGAAGCCTACGAGGCCAAGCACGGTCACCCGCCCGTCAACGGTCTGGCGGACGTCAAGGATCCGGAGACCGGTCAGGACGGCAAATGGACCGAGCCGCAGCAGTTCTCCGGTCTGATGAAGACCTTCCTGGGCCCCGTGGACAACGAAGAGGGCAAGCACTACCTGCGCCCCGAAACCGCGCAAGGCATCTTCGTGAACTTCCTCAATGTGCTCAATGCATCGCGCAAGAAGCCGCCGTTCGGTATCGGCCAGATCGGTAAGGCGTTCCGCAACGAGATCACCCCGGGCAACTTCATTTTCCGCACGCGCGAGTTCGAGCAGATGGAGATCGAGTACTTCATCCACCCGGACGAGGCTTCCAAGTATTTCGACGAGTGGGTCGAAGCGTGCTGGGACTGGTTCGTGGATCTGGGAGTGAACCCGGACAACATGCGCCGCTTCGACGTGCCCGCCGATGAGCGTGCGCACTATTCGGACGGCACCATTGATATCGAGTACCGCTTCGGCTTCCAAGGATCCGAATGGGGCGAGCTCATGGGTGTGGCCAACCGCACGGACTTCGACCTGTCCAACCACACCGAGCACTCCGGCGACAAGATGCAGTACTTCGATCAGGCCTCGGGAGAGCGTTACACCCCGTACGTGATCGAGCCGTCCTTCGGTCTGACCCGCTCCATGATGGCCTTCCTGGTGGACGCCTACGTCGAGGACGAGGCCCCCAACACCAAGGGCGGGGTGGACAAGCGCACCGTGCTCAAGCTCGATCCGCGCCTGGCACCGGTCAAGGCCGCCGTGCTGCCGTTGTCCAAGAAGGATGACCTCAAGCCGGTCGCTCAGAATCTCGACGCCGAGCTGCGCCGCCGCTGGAACATCGACTACGACGACGCCGGCGCCATCGGCCGTCGTTACCGTCGCCAGGACGAGATCGGCACGCCCTTCTGCGTGACCGTGGACTTCGACACCCTCGAGGACCAGGCCGTGACCATCCGTTCGCGCGATGAAATGACGCAGGAGCGCGTTGGCCTGGACCGCGTGAGTCAGTACCTCGCCGAGCGACTCGAGAAGTAAGGACCGCATGAGCATCGAGTACCGTCCGTGGCGCGAAGATGACGACCTCCGTTTGCTGGAGGTCTGGCCGGACGCGCCGTCGGCCCCTGCCCAAGCCTTCCGTGCCCGTTTGGGTGCCGACGACGACGCCGCTTTCTCCCGCACGCTCGTGGCCACCGATTCCGGTGTGCCCGTGGCGGCGGGAGTGGTCTACGAAACGTCGTGGCACCCGCAACGGCTGTGGGCTTACGTGGAGGTTGCACCGGACCGTCAGCGCGATGGGATCGGCCACGAGCTCGTGGCGCGGTTGCGCGGGGAAGCTGAGCGGGCGCCGTCCGGCGTCGGTGCCCTGCGCACACGAGTGACCCCCGGATCCACGGGGGATCAGTTCGCCCAGGCCGAAGGATTGAAGCCCGCCATGCGCTCGCGCGTGATCCGTGTGAACGCCGGCGCGCTGCCGATGCCGACCCTGGGAGAGAACGCGGACGGTACTCCCGCTCAGGCGATCGAGGATCTCGCCACCGGCTCCGTGGAACTCACGCGCGCCGTGTCGGAGTTCTACCGTTCGGTGCACGCGTGGGACCCCGTGGGCGAGATCGGCATTGGCGCGGTGAATCAGCAGTTGCTGTCGGACAAGGCCGGAGCTTTCGGTGCCGTGGTGCTGCGCGACGGCGCTGCCGCTTCCAATGGCCAGGCCCCGATCTCGGCTTTCGCCGTGAGCTACCGGCCCTTCGATCCGCACAACCCGGATCAGGAGCCTGCCGAGTTCGAGGCCGCTGACGTGCTGCTGGGTTACGTGCCCGGGGCAGAGGGCAGTGAGGCCGAGACGGGCGAGGCAGTGGAGAAACTGCTGGCCCTGCTGGTCAACGACTACCCGGTGGAACTTGAAGTGGACGACTCCATGACGCCGCTGGTCGCGGTGGTGGACAACCTGCTCGAGGCCGGCGTGGCGCACGTGGTCACGGAGACGGTGACGTTGGTCGATTGATCGTATGTCGGGGTCGGGCATCCTGAAACCGATGTAGCGAAGTTTCGCCAGCCGGTGACCGTCAGTGGTATGACGTTCTATGGAGAAAGGACGGCCATGTCATTACAAACGGTGCACTCGGAGAGCAAACCGCCCATGAACAGGCGGCTCAAGCTGATTGCCACGGTAGCCACATTCGGCGGATTACTGTTCGGTTACGACACCGGAGTGATTAACGGTGCGCTGCCGTCCATGGTGGACGACCTTCAGCTCACGCCGTTCCTTGAGGGATTGGTTGCTTCCATCCTGCCGTTCGGTGCGGCGTGGGGTGCGGCCTTCGGTGGCAAGCTGGCGGACCATTTCGGGCGTCGCCGGGTCCTGCTGATCCTGGCCGTCATTTTCGTCATCGCGACCATCGGTTGTGGGACGGCTCCCACCGTCACGGTCTTGGTGGCATTCCGCTGCCTCCTGGGACTCGCGGTGGGTGCGGCCTCCGTGATCGTCCCCGTGTTCCTGGCGGAGCTGGCCCCTGCGCACCTGCGGGGTCGAGTGGTGGCCCAGAACGAGCTCATGATCGTGGGCGGGCAGGCGCTAGCGTTCGTGTTCAATGCCGGTCTGGCTACCGCGTTCGGTCACATCCCCCACGTGTGGCGTTACATGCTGGTGCTCGCCACCATCCCAGCGTTGGTCTTGTGGGTGGGCATGATCATCGTGCCTGAATCCCCGCGTTGGTTGGCTCGTAACGGATCCGTGGACCGCATGTTCGAGGTGCTCCGCCGCATTCGAGAAGAGGCGTACGACCCGGGGGAGGGCGAGACCGTCCTTCAACTGGCTGAAGAGGACAAGAACCGCCCCACCGCAGGAATCATGGACCTGGTGCGGGTTCCATGGATCCGTAGGATTTTCATCCTGGGCGCATCCATGGCCGTCATCAACCAGATCTCCGGCATCAACGCTATCCAGTACTACGGCGTGACCGTGCTCCAGGACGTGGGCTTCGGCGGCAATGGGGCGTTTTACGCCAACATCATCCCCGGCGTGGTGGGTGTCCTGGCCGTAGGCCTGGCCATGTACCTGCTCAAGTACGTGGGCCGGCGCAAACTGTTGTTGACCGGCCTGGTGGGCACGGCGACGTCGTTGACCGCTTTTGCGCTGTCCTATCTGCTCATACCCGAGGCCAATGAGGCGCGTGCCTGGGTGATCCTGGCGTGCATTGTGGTATTCGTGGGGTTCATGCAGTGCTGCATCGGCACTGTGACGTGGTTGTACATGTCCGAAATTTTCCCCCTGAACGTGCGCGGCGTGGGCATGGGAGTGTGCGCCTGGATCCTGTGGATGATGACGTTCGTGGTGGGCCTGACCTTCCCGATCCTTACGGATTCGCTGGGCGTTGGCTACACGATCCTCATTTTCGTGGTGCTGCAGGTCATCGCGCTGGTGTGGGTGTACCGGGTGGCTCCGGAGACCAAGGACAAATCGTTGGAGGAGCTGGAGCACTACTTCCGCGCCGGGTAGTGGACAATGGTTTGTCAGCCCCGTCCGCCGCACCCCGGTGTCAACGCCATGTGAGGAAACCGCCCGTGTCCTGTGAGCTCAGCGAAACCGCCACGCCGGAAGACTTCGCGCGCCCGCGCTGGGTCGGCCAGCCGGACGTCCGCGAGCGAGCGCAGCGCTTGAGCCAGAAGTTCGAAGAGGCCTACGGCCGCGCCCCGGTGGGCGTGTGGGCCGCGCCCGGACGCGCCAACCTCATGGGCGAGTACGTGGATTTCTCTGGTGGCATGTGCCTCCCGTTCGCCCACCAATACGTGACCTTGACGGCCGCGGCTCCTCGCGAGGACGGTGTGCTTAACGCCCAGTCCATGCAGGACGCGGACGAGTCCGTGGCCGATGATCGCCCCCGCTCGACCCGCATCAGCGACATCGGACCCGGGGCCATCTCAGGTTGGTTCGGCTACGTGGCTGGCGTGGCCTGGGGCATGAACCGGGTAGCGCGCGGTGAAACCACTCACCCGGTTGCGGTGCCCGAGATCGGGCTCCCCACCGATTTCGGGGCGGACCTGATGGTTGATTCCACGGTACCCATCGGTGCCGGGCTGGCTTCCTCTGCCGCCCTCGAATGCTCCACGGCGCTCGCTTTGTTCTCGCTGAACACGGGCAACGATCACCCGGACGACGCGCTGCGCCGCGCCCTCGCTCGTGCCTGCATGGATGCAGAGAACTACATCGTGGGCGCCAACACGGGCGGTCTGGACCAAACGGCATCTCTGCGCTCGCATGCCGGCGAGATTCTGGCGCTGGACTGCCGCGATTTCGACGTCGCCCGCTTGCCCGCCGATCCCGCGCTCGCCGGTCTCACGTGGCTGGCAGTAGATACACGCGCACCGCACAAACTCGCGGACGGTCAGTACAGTTCCCGACGAGCCGAGTGTGAGGCCGCGGCGGCGGTCCTGGGCGTAGCTACCCTCCGTGATGCGTTGCCCGAACACCCCACCCCCGACGACGCCGCTGCCGTCCTCGCCCGCTTCGAGCACCTTCTTGAGGCGGGGGCGGAGCTTACCGAGGACCGTGAGAACACCCGATTGAGGCTGCGGCACTCGATGACCGAGATGGTTCGCTCCGTGCAGATCGCGGATGAATTGCACACGGATGCTCCGGACTGGTCTTTAGTGGGCCAGTTGCTGGTGGAGGGCCACGAATCCATGCGCGACGACTGCCAGGTCACCGTCCCGGAACTTGATGCCGCGGTGGACGGGTGCCTGAACGCGGGTGCGCTGGGCGCCAAGGTGGTCGGGGGCGGCTTTGGCGGATCCGTGATCGCTTTGGTGCCGTTGGACACCGTGGACCGGCTGGCAGCCTCCGTGCAATTGTGCTTCGCCCAGAATGGGTTCCGGGAACCGCTGTTCCTGACCCTGCAACCGTCCGAAGCGGGGCGCAGGATCCTCTGACGTTCGCCCGGCTCGGTCTCAAACCCGTGTTGAACATTCTGGGCAGAGGTTCGTCAGAATGAGGCTAGGAATCGTGCGATCTTCTGCCACAAATGTCACTCACCCCTAGGAGCCACCCGTGTTCGCAGCGGCCAGTGCCAAACGACGACTCAAGCGTGGGCTTGCAGCCCTCAAAACCGGGGATAGCGCAGCGGCCCGAGAGTCCTTCGACGCGTCATTGCGTACCGCACGCCTGGGTGAGGTGTGGCTGGTAGCTGGTGATGCGGCGTCGTCGTTGGGGGATCTGGCGCGGGATGCAGATGACTTGCCAGGCGCGGAACACAACTATCGGCTGGCTGCGACCCAGTACAGGCGTGCCCCGCGGTCCGCGCGTTCTGTGGGCGGACGGGTACGGTGTCTGGAGAATCTGGGGGACGTCCTGCTGCTCGAGGGGCGCCCGTGGGATGCGTATCGCGAATTCCAGGATGGGGCCAAGGCAGCCGGGGTGGATCCATCACGGCCCACGGGTACGACGGACGGTGTGGAGTTCGTCTCGCGCGAGGACCTGCGCTGGACCTCACACCTAGCCACTGCCGCCCAGGCAGCAGGTCGCCGCAAACTGGCGAACGACCACTACGAAAGGGTTCTCGCGGGCTGCGAACTGCGCGGGGACATCGCCGGGCAGATCATGTGTTGGAAGGGTCTCGCGGCGCTCGCCGAGGACATGATGGCCTGGAACGACGCCGCTCACGCCCTCTACAACGCCAGTAACCTTTATCCCGCGCTGCCGGATCCGGAGGCACACACGCGGGAGTGGGTGCAATGTTTGCGGGATCTGGGGACCGTGTACAAAACCCTGGGTCGCCGTGACGAACAGGTGCGGGCGTTCAAGCTCGCTGTGCGTCTTGAGCAGGTGGACAGCTCAGCACGGAGTGCGGCTACTTCTGATAGTGGTACCGACACTGCAAGATGACAAGGTCTTCATCAACGATTAGGTAAACCAGTCGGTGCTCATCAGTGATTCGTCGAGAATACGCATCCGGGATGCCGTACTTGAGACGCTCTGGTTTTCCTATGCCCTCAAACGGATCGCGGAGACAGTCATCGATCACACGGTTGAGACGTTTGAGAACAGCCCGATCGAGGCGCTGCCAGACCTTGTAGTCCTCCCACCCGTTCGACGAGAAAACCAATCTCATGAGCGATCAAGATCATGCTCAGTGGTAGCCCCGCGAAGCACTTCCTCATACGAGTCCAGTAACCGTCGGGCGTTCTCGGGGGACCGGAAGAGGTACGCGGTTTCCTGCCAGGCGGCGTAATCTTCAGCCGCCATCAGAACGGCGTTCCCGTTCTTTGACGTGATTTCCACCGGTGCGCGGTCATCATGAACCTGTGAGATCAGGGGAAACAAAAGGCGACGAGCTTCGCTGGCGGTGATGCTCATGGCAGGTCCTTTCATAAAGGTGGTACAAAATATTGTACCACCTAAGGAATGGTCCCGTAGCACTACCCCGACCAGCGCGCAGGCGTGCCCAGATAGTGAGACAATGGCGCACGATGAGCACCACGAATCTTGAGACCACGGACCGGGAGCCGGCCGTGTTGAACCTGAAACCATTGCAGTTGGGACCGTTGACTATCGACGTGCCCGTGGTTCTGGCACCCATGGCGGGGGTGACCAACAAGTCTTTCCGCAAGCTGTGCCGCGAGTACGGCGGGGGACTCTACGTCACCGAAATGGTCACCGCGCGGGCCTTGGTGGAACGCCGCCCGGAGTCGCTGCGGATCATTCATCACGATCCGGATGAGACTCCGCGCTCGATCCAGATCTACGGTGTGGATGCGGTCAACGTGGGCAAGGCCGTGCGCATGGTCGCGCAGGAGGACCGTGCGGACCACATCGACCTGAACTTCGGTTGCCCGGTCCCCAAGGTCACCAAGCGCGGCGGCGGTTCCGCGCTGCCGTGGAAGACCGACTTGTTCCGGGCGATCATCCGCACAGCGGTGCAGGAGGCCTCCGAGGCGAATATCCCGGTGACGATCAAGATGCGGATCGGCATCGATGACGAGCACCAGACCTACTTGGACGCCGGCCGCATGGCGCGTGATGAAGGCGTTGCCGCGGTGGCTCTCCATGGGCGCACTCTGCAGCAGCACTACTCGGGCAAAGCCGATTGGGAATCGATCGCGCGGCTCCGCGAAGCACTGCCGGACATCCCCTTACTCGGTAACGGCGATATTTTCTCGGCAGAGGACGCCGTGCACATGGTTGAGCAGACCGGCGTGGACGGCGTGGTGGTGGGCCGTGGTTGCCAGGGTCGCCCGTGGCTGTTCGGTGATTTGCAGGCGGCTTTCGAGGGTAGTCCCAAGCGCTACAAGCCCGGGGTCCGCAAGGTCGCGGAAACCATTTACCGGCACGCCGAGCTGCTTGCGGAGGAATTCGGGGATGAGGCCAAGGGCTGCCGCGAAATCCGTAAGCACGTTCCCTGGTACTTCAAGGGCTACCCGGTGGGCGGTGAACTGCGCGCCCAAATGGCACAGGTGCCTAGCCTGGCCAGACTGCGTGACCTGCTCGACCAGCTCGACCTGGATCTGCCGTACCCCGGCAAGGACGTGGAGGGCCCCCGCGGTCGCGCAGGCAACCCCCGCAAACCTCACCTCCCGGACGGCTGGCTGAACTCCCGCATCCTGGGTGACGCCGAACGCCTGGGCCTGGTGCACGCCGAACTCGATGTCTCCGGAGGCTAACCGATTGCACACCCCTGACCGCCTAGGAATCCTGCCCACCGGATACGCCTACGAGGACGCCGAGCGGTACGTGGCCGAAAACCACCACAACCGCCACCGCTCCCACTTCGAGCGCGACCGTGCGCGCGTGCTGCACAGTTCCGCACTACGTCGGTTGGCCGCCAAGACCCAGGTGGTCGCGCCGAGCACCGATGACTTTGTCCGTAACCGCCTGACCCACTCCCTGGAAGTAGCTCAGATCGGCCGCGAACTGGGCAAGGCTCTCGGGTGTGATCCGGATGTCGTGGATGCCGCGTGCTTGTCCCACGATCTGGGGCATCCGCCCTTCGGTCACAACGGTGAAACCGCGCTCGCAACCATGACCCGGGACATCGGCGGTTTCGAGGGTAACGCCCAGACGTTGCGGCTGCTGGTGCGTTTGGAACCCAAGGTCATCACCGAGGATGGCCACCCAGCCGGTCTCAATCTCACGCGCGCGGCACTGGATGCGACGTGCAAGTACCCGTGGAGTGCGGAGGATGCCCCTCCGCGCCCTGACGGTAAACCCAACCTCAAATTCGGCGTGTACCAGGACGACCTGCCCGTCTTTCGGTGGATGCGCGAAGGCGCCGTCGAAGGCCGCAAATGCCTGGAAGCCCAGGTCATGGACCTCGCCGATGACATTTCCTACAGCGTGCACGACGTGGAGGACGCGATCGCCTCCAACACCCTGCAGTTGGGGCAGCTCGCCGATCCCATGGCTCGAGCCCGTGTCATCGAGTGGACCCAGCGCTGGTATCTTCCACGGGCTACTGCGGAGGAACTGGATGTTGCCCTGAGGCGGCTGGAATCCTCGCCGGTGTGGATCCCACTCATGGACGGCTCGCGCAAGGACCTGGCGAGGCTCAAGAACATGACCAGTCAGCTGATCGGGCGGTTCGCGATGTCTGCGGTAGAAGCCACGCGTGACGTGGCCGGTGACGGTCAGCTTACTCGTTACTCCGCGCAGCTTGTCGTACCGCATGAAACTGAGCTAGAAATCGCGGTGCTTAAGGGCATTGCCACTGCTTTTGTGATGACCGTGCGCGACGCCCAACCGCTGTACGAGAACCAGAACGAGATCCTCACCATCCTGGTCAATGCGCTCATGGAAACCGACGGCCGCTTCCTGTCACACGAGTTCGCGGGGGACTGGCGCGAGATCGGTGACGGTCCCGGAGCAGAGGCGGCTCGCCTGCGACTGGTCGTGGATCAGGTTGCGTGCCTCACCGATATTTCCGCGGTGGCCTTGCACGACAGAATCCGTGGGACCAATTGGCGCACGGGCGATAAACCGCTCTGGTGAGCTTGCTCTCATTCAACGGGACTGTGGCCGGGCTAACACGGGTGTGCGACTAGGATCACTGTGATCTGTTGCCCTATCGGAAGAGTTTCCCCGTGAGTTCCACCGCTTCCTCGCCCACCGCGGGCACCACGCCCGCTAAGGGCCTCATTCTCAAATCCCCCCTTTGGGTCGCTCCGCTGTGCTGGATCGCCGTTCTGCTGGACGGGTTCGACGCCGTGGTCCTCGGCGCCGTGATGCCCGCTCTGTTGGAGGACAAGGGCTTCGACATGACCACCGGCGAAGGCACGGCAGTTGCAACTGCCGGACTGTTCGGCATGATGATCGGCGCGCTCGGCATGGGTTGGCTTACCGACCGCCTGGGCCGCCGCAAGATGCTGATCGGCGCCGTAATCGTCTTCTCTGTCCTGACTTTCGCCGCAGCTTTCGCGCCCAGCGTGTTGTGGTTCGGTGTGCTGCGCTTCCTGGCCGGTTTGGGTCTGGGTGGTTGCCTGCCCACCGGCATCTCCATGGTTACCGAGTTCGCGCGTAAGGGCCGCGGCTCCAACGCGACGACCGTCATGATGACGGGTTACCACGTGGGTGCCGTGCTGACCGCAGCACTTGCGATCTGGGTCCTGGCTCAGTTCTCGTGGCACACCATGTTCATTGCCGGGGCACTGCCCGCGCTGATCCTGGTGCCGCTCATGTTTGTCTTCCTTCCCGAGTCGCCGTCCTATTTGGCGGCCAAGGGCGATTACGACGCCGCTCGCGCCGTGGCCGCACATTACAACGTTGAGCTCGAACTTCCGGACGCGGCAGGCGCTGCGGGTACCTCTGGTGCCGGCCGTGCGGCGTCGTCGACCCCGAACGGCGAGAAGGCCAAGCCCGCCAAACAAGGTGCGGCCCTGCTGCTGAGCGGAACGTACGCACGCAACTCGCTGTTCATTTGGACCGCGTCCTTCATGGGGCTGCTGCTGGTGTACGGCTTGAACACGTGGTTGCCGCAGATCATGCGCGCCGCCGATTACGACCTGGGTAACGCGCTGGGCTTCCTGCTGATCCTCAACGTGGGTGCCGTGGTGGGTCTGTGGATCGGTGGTCGGGTGGCCGACCGCATCACGCCGCGCATTGCGGGCATCTTGTGGTTCTCGGGCTCCGCCGTGCTGCTGGCCGCGCTGGCCATCAAGCTGCCCGTGTTCGGCATCTACATCATGGTGTTCCTGACCGGTTGTTTCGTGTTCTCGTCGCAGGTGCTCGTGTACGCATTCACCGCCGCCAACCACCCGCCGCAGGTGCGCGCGACCGCATTGGGAATGTCCGCGGGTGTTGGCCGCCTGGGTGCGATCAGCGGACCCATCGTGGGCGGCACGCTGCTGACCGCCGGCCTGGCCTACCCATGGGGCTTCTTTGCCTTTGCCCTGGTGGGAGCGCTCGGTGGCGCCTCCATGCTGGGGACCAAGACCGTGGATCCGGTCGACAAGCGGGTCGTGATCGATCCCGAGGAGTCTCCCGCGCGCTAGGTTCCGCGTGCTCCGCGACTGATCAGAGCGGCGTCGTCCCGACGGGCGACGCCGCTCTTTCGCGTCCGGGCTGCACAGGCCCGCGCCGCGGTCTGGCGAGTTTGACGCGTTGCCTAGGATGAGAGGCGTGGCGGGACTGATCAGACGAGAAGACATAGACGAGGTGCGCTCACGCACCGACCTCAAGGAAATCGTCGACCAGTACGTGACCCTCAAGCCCGCCGGCATTGGTTCCTACAAGGGCCTGTGCCCGTTCCACGACGAGCGCACGCCGTCCTTCCACGTGCGCCCGCAAATGGGTACTTACCACTGCTTCGGCTGCGATGAATCCGGTGACGTGATCGCGTTCCTCATGGAAATGGATCACACGCCGTTCACCGAAACGGTGGAACGGCTGGCCGCGCGCATCGGCTACGAGCTGCGTTACGAGCAGGGCTCGGGGCCCAAGCGCGAAGAAGTGGGGCGCCGGCAGCGACTGCTGGACGCCCATAAGATCGCCGCGGAATTCTTCCAGCGCCACCTCTACACCCGGCAGGCCACGGCCGCCCAACAGTTCTTGGGCGAACGCGGTTTCGACGACGACGCCGCGCGCACCTATGGCATTGGTTACGCACCCAAGGGCTGGTCCAACCTGCTCAAACACCTGCGGGACCGGGGTTTCACGGACCAGGAACTCAAGCTCACGGGCATGTTCTCGGAGGGCAATCGAGGTCTCTACGACCGGTTCCGTGGCCGGTTGATCTGGCCCATTCACGCGGTGGCCGGTGAGGTCATCGGCTTCGGCGCGCGCAGGCTCTACGAGGACGACCAGGGGCCCAAGTACCTCAACACCCCCGAGACACAGCTCTACAAGAAGTCCCAGGTGCTGTACGGCATCAATCTGGCCAAGCGGGCGATCGCCAAGGGCAAGCAGGTGGTGGTGGTCGAGGGCTACACGGACGTCATGGCCTGCCATTTGGCCGGTGTCGAGACCGCGGTGGCCACGTGCGGTACCGCTTTCGGGGCGGATCACATCAAAATCGTGCGCCGTTTCCTCTCCGACGATTCCGCCGGGGGAGAGGTCATTTTCACCTTCGACGGTGACGCCGCCGGACAGAAGGCCGCGCTGCGCGCTTTCCAGGAGGACCAGCGGTTCGTGGCGCAGACCTACGTGGCCGTGGGCCCGGACGGCATGGACCCGTGCGACCTTCGCCTGACGCGGGGCGACGCCGCCGTGCGGGACCTGGTCAGTACCCGGACCCCGTTGTTCGAATTCGCCTTGAAGGCGACCATTCGCGACTACGACGTGAACAGTCTGGAGGGGCGACTGCGGGCTATGCGTGCGTGCGCGCCCATCGTGGCGCAGATCCGTGACTCGTCCCTGCGGCCGGCGTATGCGCGGGAATTGTCCGGGTGGCTCGGCATTGAAACCGATGAGGTCATGCGTGCGGTGGCAGCGGTGCCCAAGCGAGGATCGTCCTCGCAGCAGCGTGGGCAGCAACAGCGGGCGCCGCAGCATCATGAGTCGCAGCAGTTCTCGTCGGGACGTGTTGGGTCCGGACGCGGCTCTGGCACTCCAGGTCGCCCGGGGGACCGGCCCGGTGACTCTCAGGAGCAGGAACGCCCTACCGAGGTGCAGCTACCCAACCCACGCGAGCCGGTGGCGCGCATGGAACGCGAGGCGCTGGAGGTTGTTTTGCAGGTTCCTGACTTGGTGCCCGACGCGTACTGGGGTCATTTTGAGTCCGCCGAAATGCGTTACCCGGTGCACCAGGCTCTGCACGATGCGATCGTGGCCGCGCGGCCCGAGTACGACGTGAACGATCCTCGCGGAGGGCGGGGTTGGCTCGAGCACGTGCGGGGGCAACTGCCCGAACCGTTGCACGGATACCTTGCCCAGTTGTCGGTGACCCCACTGCCCGCTTCTTCCGAGCAGCAGGTCCGCAACTACGCGGTGGGTGTGCTGACGAGCCTGGTGGAGATGCACATCAACCGCGCCAAGTCGGACAAGCTGGCACACCTGAACCGCACGGACCCGCAGAAAGAATCGGCCCTGTACCAGTCGCTACAGCGGGAGCTTCTGGACCTGGAGATGCAGCGGCGGAGCCTCCTCGGTAACTGACGTTCACGTTGTGGCGAGCCGGATTTGAGGAACCGGCCAAGGGTCTGTAAAGTATCTTCTCGTTGCACAGATGTGCACGGTCCCCCGTAGCTCAATTGGCAGAGCATTCGACTGTTAATCGAAGGGTTACTGGTTCGAGTCCAGTCGGGGGAGCTGCAAACGAGAGAAGCCCCGGTTCGCCGGGGCTTTTGTCGTATCGAGATTCATTCTTGCTCGGGCTGGTTGGGAGCGCCTGACGTTTCAGGTGTCATTAGAAGCCTGTCTGCCACCTCACGGGTTGTTAGAGCCCTCTCCGGCTAGTCAAAGGGTTCTAACGGGCCACCATGTGGATTCGATGGCTCGGCTGGACCCTGGCCGGATTGAAGTACCCCCGTACGTTTCGTGGATCACTCCCGCATAAAGGCGTGCCGGCTGCGCAGTGATTGCCCCGTGCCCGCTGACCCACCCAACCGAATCCGAGACCATCCTGCATGCCATGGTGTTGGCGAGCCGTAGACACGTAAGGCCGTTCAGTAGACCTCGTGCGGCCCATCAACGGTGAGGAACGTACGTACCGATCGTGTGAGCTTGGAAGGGCGTTGCATGGGCCCGGACGAATTCCGTGACCTAGTACCGACCCATGTCAATTGGAGAGTGGCTGGAAGCCGAATACCAAGCACCGAACCGGATGCCGAGGTCTGGTCGGTTTCCTGAATTAACGGAGCAAGGCCAGGACGCCAGAGACTCAGTGCCGACCAGGGGTTCGAGGCCTGAATCAGCGCAGACGACGGCGCCCAAGGCGATTACTGGCCGGAGCGGCGTCGTCGGCGCCTTTCGAACCAACCGCGAGGCCCGCCCTCGATGAGAACGTGCTTGGTGTGGGGGTCAAGCAGCATGAGGTACGCGGTGAATGCCAGGGCAATGACGTAGGCGATCGTGGAGACGTCCAGCTCGACCTCGATGAACGGCCACACGGAGAGCTGATCCTGCGCACCGAAGATCACGAAGAACCCGGTGACCACGTACAGCACGCGCACTTGCCAGTTGTTCTTGATACCCGTGACGGCCAGGAACGGCAGGAACCACAGGATGTACCACGGCTGAATGATGGGGGAGAGCATCACGACCGCGGCGAACGCGAGACCCATGCGGCGCACTACACGGTGGCTGCGCTGACCTTCGCCCCAGAACATCAGCAACACCACGATGCCGATTCCCAGGTACTTCAGGGACTGGCGCAGTGCCTTGGCGATATCTCCTCCGGGCAGACCCAGGGCGTCCCCGGCGCGGTTGACCTGCATCCCCAGGAATCCGGACGGCGAATAACCGGTGAAGCCCGGTGTCGGGTCCAGGATTGCCAAGATCCAACCGTTGCCCAAGTTGTAGGGAATGCCGCTCAAGTAGAGCACACCGAAGCTCAATATCGCGGTGCCTGCCCAGGTAGCGAACTTGCGCGGCCAGGAAGCATTTCGGCCCGCCCACAAGAGCCCGATGAACGGCAGTAAAAGAATGGTGATTGGCTTGATACCGATAGAAGCCGTAACCAACAGGATGCCTCGGATGGGCCTGCCGGTCGCGGCGAAATACGTGCCGGCCACAGCCAAGCCGACCATGAGGCCGTCGTTGTGCGCACTGGCCACAAAGCTGATCAGGAACAGCGGATTGGCGACCGAAAGCCACAGGGCACGAGCGCCGTTGAACCCGTGCATTTCAGCGAGCTTGGGCACGTAGATCACGCACAACGCCACACCGACACACGCGAGAAGACGGAACAGGAGCCCGGCAAGATCCGGTTGAGCGTCGGTGATCTTGACGACCAGGTGCGCCAACCACAGGAAGTACGGCCCGTAGGGCGTGCGGGATTCGGCCCAAGCGGGATCCGCACCCAACATGAACCAGTTGTCGAGTGTGGAGATACCGGTCGTGTACGGATTCTCCCCAGCTTCCATGAGGCGCCCCTGGCCGATGTAGGCGTAGACATCGCGGGAGAAAATTGGCACCGCAATAAACAACGGTGACGACCAAGCGATCACTGCGGCAACCACGGCGCGCAGCGACCCTTCCGGCCAGCCGGCCAGCCGCTGTCCGAGCCTGATCCAAGATCGCATGAGCAACATGGCACCGAACGTCAAGAGGAACGTTGAGGTGTAGATGCCCCAGCCTTCGGTGCGCATGGCGATGACCAAGGGGTTGCGGACCATGGGCGAGCCCAATGCCATCCAGCCGATACCGATAGAGCCCACGAACATCATGAGCGAACCGATCAGACCCTGGATGATCGCAATCTGAGGACGGGGAATCAGCGGAGTGCCGGGAGCAGAACGTGCTTCGGCGAGGGAGAGCTCATCGGTGGCTCGGGGTCGTACCGGCGTGCTGCCATTGGCAGTGACCTCCGGACGCGAACCACTTTCAGCCATGACCTGTGTCGTTCCCCTATATGTGACCGTGTTCGGGTGCCCAGGGTCCAAGGCCCGCGGGACATTTCTCAGGAGGCTGATCCTAGCAGTCAGGGCCGCTTCAACCGCCGGTATCGGGGCCGGTTCCAGCCGGGGATTACCGGGGAGTGAAGCCCAGTGTGCCTGACCCCATGGGCCACGAGTCCGTGGGGAGGCGCTCGCGGCACGTAGCATGAGTAAACACCCGTGCCCGCTTCCACTGGGCACGCTACTGATTTCCTGAGGCCGCCCGCGGTCTCGTACCGCTGCGCACCCGACGAGGATTGATCATGTCCACGCACAAGCCGTTGACCCAACAGGACCGACTGAATGTTCTGGATCGTCCCCGGAATCTACCGGGATGGCTGAGCTCACCGCGTGCCCTTCTGGCGGGCTTCGTGGTCCTGCACCTCGTCTTCCTGATTTTTGCGCTGGTCGTATCCCTCAACGGCAATGCGTTCAGCGACACCAATATCTATCGGGACTGGACACGCATTGGCTTCGATCAGGATGCTTTGGACGGTGGACCCAGCCCATGGGTCTACCCCGTATTGGCACTGTTGCCCATGGCGGCCGCGGGTATCGCAGGCCCGGCGCCCTTCTTCTTCCTGTGGGTTCTGATCACTACGCTCCTCAACGGTTGGGCGGTGCTCAAACTCACCGACCGCGGCCGCAATAAGCAGGCCATCCCCGCAGCTTGGTGGTGGCTGGGATTCACATTCCTCATGGGCTGGTTGGGCTTCGCCCGTGTCGACGGCGTGACGGCCCCCATTGTGCTCGTGGCCCTGGCCTACGGTGTCGCCCACCCGTTCATTGCGTCCACGCTGCTGAGCATCGCCACGTGGATGAAGGTGTGGCCCGCGGCCATCGTGCTCGCACTGTTCACCGTGGTGCGCCAGCGCGTGCAGGTGGTTGTGGCGGGCCTGATTGTCAGCGCCGTAGCCGCAGGCATTGCCGCGGCTATGGGTGCATTGCCCCTGTTGTTCAACTTCCTCACGCAGCAGGGTGACCGGGGCATGCAGCTGGAAGCTACGTTCACGACCCCGTGGCTGTGGTCCTCCGTGCTGGGCGTGGGGGGATCGCAGATGTACATGAACACCGACATCAACTCGATGCAGGTGGACGGGCCGGGCACCGAGGTCATGTCCTCGGTCATGCAACCACTGTTGATCCTGGCCGCGTTGGCGGCCACGGCGTTGCTCGTCCGGGCCTTGCGCCACGGAATACGCACTGGCGGGGCGGACCGCACCGAACTGCTGCTCGCCGGAACTCTCACACTGGTGTCCGTGTTCATCGTGTTCAACAAGGTGGGCTCGCCCCAGTTCATGGTGTGGCTCGGCCCGGCCGTGGCCCTGGGACTGGTGCACCATTGGCGTTCGTGGCGCACCCCGGCCATCATGCTGATCGCGATAGCCGTACTGACGTTCTTCATTTACCCGCTGTTCTACGACGCCCTGAGCCACGACAACCCGGCCATGGCCCTCGTCCTGACCGCGCGCAACGCGCTGCTCGTGGTGCTGATGTTGTGGTCGGCCCGCCGTCTGTACTGGTTGGGGTCCAAGCGTCCCACCGACGAGCTCGTGACCAAGGAGTCCTGACATTTCCGCCGCATTTTTCGAACGTCTGAGCGGTGCCCGTGACGCCCTGCTTCCGTCCCGGGTGATCGCCTGGTTCTCCCGCCCCTCCAGCGTGTGGTGGGGGTTCGCAGTGGTCCACCTGTACTACCTGGGCTGGATGGCGTCCTTCTTCCTCAACGGGTGGGCCTTCAGCGATACCGAGCAGTACCGCGAGTGGGCCATGGCTGGTTTCACCCCCGAGGTGAGTGATCAGTCGATCAGCCCGTGGGTCTACCCGGTCCTCGCGCAGATCCCCATTCACCTCGCGGGAATCGCGGGTCACGATCTCTACCTGCTCGCGTGGACCCTCATCATCACTGCTCTCAATGCGGTTGCCGTCTGGTTCCTGACTCGCCGTTCCATGCAGGGGCGGGGCGTGGCACCCGCATGGTGGTTACTGATTTTCCTGGTGTTCATGGGGTACCTGAGCTTTGCCCGGGTGGAGGGGATCGCGGCGCCCATCGTGCTGATCGGCATGCTCTACGCCGCTCGCCAGCCCGTGGTGGCCTCCGTGCTGCTGAGTATCGCCACCTGGATCAAGGTCTGGCCCGCCGCGGTCATCCTGTCGCTGCTCATCGCGGCCAAGAAGCGCGCTCAGGTGTTCTTGGCGGGAGTGGTGGTCACCGCGGTGGTCGTCCTCGGAACCTGGCTGTCCGGCGGGCTGGTTCGCATCGCGGACTTCATGGTCAACCAGGGCTCGCGCGGCATGCAGCTCGAGGCGACGTTCTCCACCCCGTGGGTGTGGTTGAGCGTGCTGAACATCGCGGATTCCAAGATCGCGGACAACACGGCGATCAACTCCTCCGAGGTTTACGGCCCCGGGGCCGAGGTCGCCGCGTACCTCATGCAGCCGCTGCTCATCGTGGCCGTCGTCCTGGGCACGGCTCTGCTGATTCGTTCGCTGCGTAGGGGAGCAGACCGCGGCGAACTCTTCTACGAAGGCGCGCTCATGATGACCACCGTGCTCATCGTGTTCAACAAGGTGGGATCGCCCCAGTTCATGATCTGGCTCGCCCCCGTGATCGTGGCCGGCCTGGTCTACGACTGGAAGCGCTGGCGCACCCCGGCCGCTCTGCTCATGGGAATTGCGGTGGTGACGTTCTTTATCTACCCGCTCTTCTACACCCCGCTCATTCACGCCAATCCGATCATGGCGGGCGTTCTGACCATCAGGAACATTCTCCTGGTGCTTCTGCTCGCGTGGTCTGTCAAGCGCACGTGGGATCTCGGGACCACGCCCCGGCCTGTACGCGAGGCGGCTCAGAGCTGAGGACCCGCGTTCGCTAGGCAACCTCGCGTGCGTGGGGGGCCAGAACGACGTCGTACCAAGACGTGGCCCGTCACGAGCCTCCCAGCCGCGAGACGGGCGAGACGAACTCCCCGAACAACCAACGGCGCCCCGGACAG
>NZ_BAAAQA010000018.1:0-95567 GCF_039531425.1 Kocuria atrinae | reverse complement strand
TGTCCGGGGCGCCGTCTGCTTCTTTAGGAACGTGAAGTGAAGGTCTGAGCCTTACTTCTCGTCGGTGGTGCCGGTTGCTGCCTCGACACCGGCCTCCGGGCTACCCGGAGGGGTCGTGGGTTCGTTGATCGGGCGAGCGGGTTCCTTGAGCAGGAACGGAGCCAGACCGCCGGCGACCAGCATTATCGCCAGGACGATGAAGGCCACCACGTAACCTGCGGCGTCGACCGCTGCACCGACCAGGGCGCCCTGAGCCATACCACCGATGAACGCGCCGATGTTGATGACCGCGAAGGCCGAACCAATGATCTTCAGCGGGATCAGGCGGTAGGGGAGCATCAGGATGGCGGAGAAGGACCACATGATGAACAGGTTGGCCAGCCACATCATGACCGCGGAGCCCCACAGGTTGGGGATGATCACGGCGATGACCATCAGCACTGCGCCGATGCTGGACATCAGCAGCATGAAGACCATTTCGTTGTTCTCGAACCAGCGCTTTACCACGGTGGCGCCCGTGCTCGTGGCGATCCACAGCGACGGACCGTAACCGACCATGACCACCATGTACTCCCAACCAGTGGGGGTGATGCCGAACTGCTCGGAGTACATCGTGGCGAGCCAGGTCAGCAGACCCACGCCCACGGCGTTGTTGAGCAAGAGGCACAAACCCAGGACCAGGGAGTTGCGGTTCTTCCAGGCGTCCAGGATGGAAACGTCGTTCTTGGCCTTTGCTGCGGTCTTATCAGCGGCGGCAGCCTTATCAGCCGGGGACTCGCTCGGGACCAGCTTGACGAACATCAGGGTTGCGACGACCAGCAGCACCGCGAGCAGGAAGTACATCCAGCGGAAGTCACGGGCCACCACCAGGGTGCGAAGACCAGGTAGACCAGGATGGTACCGATACCCGCGGTGGAAACCACCTTGGACTGCACGGCGCCGCGCTCTTCAGCGGCGAACATCTTAGCGATGACCGGCGGCGTGCCGCTGGTATAACCGGCCTGACCGAAACCGATGATCAGGCGAGCCAGCGGAATCAGAATGAAGATCATGGACGTGGCGCTGAACCCGGCGAAGCCGAAGAAAGCAGCACCGGCGGCCAGGATCAGCAGCGCGACCGGGATGAAGATGCGGTAGCCGTAGCGGTCCACGAACCAGCCGGCCACGAACGTCATCACAATGAAGGACAGGTAGAACAGGGTGGTGATCAGACCGAACTGGGTCTCGGAGAACGTCTCCAGCCCCAGGTTGGACATGTAGTTCGGGTCGGTCAGGAACGGGCCGATAGCGCCCGCCAGGCCCTTCTCGATGTTCGCCGGCAAACCCACGGAGAACAGCGTGGCGAACACGCCCTTCTGGGTTTTGGTGAGGTTCATTTCCTCAGCCTTTCGTACTCAAGTGGTGCGGATGGGGGATCAGGAAGCCAGGAAGTCCAGTGCGATCTGCACTTCCGTGCGGGCGCCGGCTTCAAGAGCCTCTTCCTTGATATCGAACTTGGGGTGGTGATTCATGTAGGGCAGACCGTCATCGGCAGTGCCGCCGCCCAAGAAGATGAAGCAACCGGGGATTTCGCGAGCAAAGTAGGAGAAGTCCTCGGATGCGGACGTGGGCGGGCCCCAGAACGCGTTCTCGTCTCCCACGGCCTTCTTGGCCGCATCCAGGGCCAGTTCAGCAAGCTCGTCGTTGTTGATGACCACGGGGTAGCCCTCGGCCCACTGGAACTCGGGCTTGGCGCCGTAGGCGGCACATACGTTTTCGACGATCTCCGTGGCGCGTTCCTTGAGGATGTTCCAATCGTTGTCATCCACGGTGCGCATGGAGACACCCAGTTTGGCGGAATCGGGAATCACGTTGGGGGCCTGACCAGCCTGGATCATGCCCACGTTGACCACGTTCATGTGATCGGGTGCCACGTTGCGGGAAACGATCGTGTTCAGCGCAACGGTCACCGGCGCGGCGACCAGCACCGGGTCGATACCGTCCTGCGGCATGGAACCGTGCGAACCCTGGCCGTTGATCTTCAGGAAGAAGCCACCGGCCACGGCGGAAGCGGGTCCCTTGTGCACGCTGACGGTGCCGGTCTTCTGGTTCATGATGTGCATGCCCCAGATAGCGTCCACATCTTCCAACACGCCGGCGGCCACCATTTCCTTGGCCCCGCCGGGAGGGGTCTCCCCGGCGTGCTGGAAAATGAGCTTCACACGGCCGTTGAAGGTGTCCTTGAGTTCGGTCAGAGCCTTGGCTGCGCCCAGCAACATGGCGGTGTGCGTATCGTGGCCACACGCGTGCATGACTCCGTCCACGGTGGACTTGAACTCGTTGTCGGTCTCCTCATTGAGGGGAAGCGCGTCCATATCGGCGCGCAGGGCCACGGTCATGCCGGGGCCCTTGCCCTCGATGACGGCCACCACGGATGTCTCGGTGGGGTGAGTGGGCGTCAGGCCGAAGCTTTCGAGGGTTTCAGTCACGTACTTGGACGTGTTGTATTCCTTGAAGGACAGCTCCGGGTTAGCGTGAAAGTGGCGGCGCCACTTGATGATGTCAGCGGTGGGAACGTTGATCTCTGTAGTCTTGGTCGCTCTTGAAGGATTTTTGATCCACTAGGCTCGAAGCAGACGATTTCGAGCCATTCCAACGTAGTAAGTGTAATGTTTCGGCTCAAATCATGTTTATGTGAACAATTCCAGTTTCGCACCACTATGAGCGAAATGCAACTGTTTCCCAACATCGCGACAGCACGGACCGGGCGGGCTAGTCTCTTGGCAGCATGCTGAGTGGTAGTTTTGATCTTGAAAAATGTTCAGTAGTGAAGTTCAAGCATCATCGGAGGCGGCATGAGTCATGCAATGGGCCCGGAGAGCGGCCACACCCCCGGCGCGCGTACTCGGGCAACCAAGAAACCTGGAGCGGCATCCATCTTTGATGTCACCAAGGTCTTCGCCCGTTTGCTGCCCAAGCAGCTCAAGGACGAAGCGCAGTTAGCGGCACTCGAGCTCAAGGACAAGGGCATCAAGCTCGGTGTGGGCGCTGCCCTCGCCATCGTGGGCCTGGTGTTCTTGGGCTTGGCTGTGATTGCTCTGATTGGCGCGGCCATTGCGGGCCTGTCCAACGTGATGCCGGCTTGGCTGGCGGCCTTGTTGCTCGCCCTGCTCTTCCTGATCATCCTGGCAATTCTTGCTCTGGTGGCAATGTCCAAGATCAAGAGTGCACTGCCCCTCAAGCCGGAGAAGACTCTGTTCGGTCTGCGTTACGACCTGGGTGTCGTCAAGGAAGGCTCCGCGTACACCGAGGGCCGTGTGCAGCGGGACATCAACGAAGCAGTGCAGCAGAAGGAACGCGAGGAAGAAGCTGCCGCTAACGACCCCAACCAGGTCAAGCCGGTCAAGCCGACCGAAGAGCAGCTGCGTCACCGCCTGAAGCTGCGTCGCGAGCACTTGAAGAGCCTTCGCGACGACGCTCAGAACCGTGTGGACTCCGTTCAGGCAGCCACTCAGGGCTTTGTCGGCCGCACCACGAACACCGTCAAGTCCACCGAAGAATCGATCAAGCAAACCTTCGCCACTCGCGGCGGTTCGCAGGGCGTGCGCACCGAAGGCTCCACTGCCGCCGGTGAGAGCCCGTTGGCTGATCGTTGGCAGCCGCTCGCGGTCGCCGCAGCAGCAGGCTCCGCTTTCTTGGTCTTCTTGCGCAAGCTCCTCAAGAAGTAGCGGATCGCCTCATTACGACGACGCCGCGGCGTCGCCTCGCGAAGGCCGGGTCACCCGAGTGACCCGGCCTTCGCCATGCCCATCTCCTACGGCGGTATGGGCTCGCTCCTACGAGGGGCTGATTTCCATGCTTTAGTGCGGAAAAAATGGAGTGGGCACCCTACGATGATGCTGTGGTGAAAGACGTGATGAACCGTTGATGCAGTGGATTGCAGTTTCATTGGCCCTCCTCGCCGCGCTGTGCTTGGCGCTGGGAACGCAGACTCAGTCTGCGGCGGTGACCGCGCACACCCAGGAGGCCCTGAAGCCATCGAATCTCGGTTCGTTGGTGCGCAACCCGAAATGGGTCGCCGGACTGGTGCTACTGGGCCTTGGTACGGCGCTCAACGTCTCGGCGCTCACGCTGGCGACCGTCACCGTAGTCCAACCGATTGGCGTGATCGCTCTGGTGATCACCACCCTGTTGCACGCCAAACATAAACACCTCGACATCAACGCTCGAACGTGGGGAGCCATTTCCCTCTGCACAGCGGGTGGCGCGGTGTTCGTGGTGGCCGCAGTCGCGGGAACCGACCCCACGTACCTGTCCGATCCTCAGGCCGAGATCATCCTGGTCGCTATCTTGATCGGGCTGGTCCTCTTCTTCGGCGTCGCGGAACTATTTCTCCGGCACCGTCGCATCAGCATGTTCTACGTTCTGGCCGCGGGCATCCTCTACGGTTTCGTGGCGGTGTTGGTCCGGCTCACCATGACCCACACGATCGCCCACGGAATCGGACAGATCCACTGGCTCACGGTCATCATGATCGTCGTGGCCTCCGTGGTGGGCGGCTGGATGGTCCAGTGCGCTTACTCGTGCGGACCTCCCGATCTGGTCATCGCGGGTCTCACCGTGGTGGACCCGATTGTGGGCGTGGTCCTCGGCCTGTCGGTACTGGGGGAGGCCGGCCCCGACTTCACCCCTGGCATCGGCATGGTCATGTGTCTGGCAGGGACCGTTGCTATAGTCGGCGTGGTGTTGCTGTCTCGGCATCACCCTGAAGTCATTGAACGCAGGGAGCAAGCGAAGCGACTGCGCCGTGAACTCTCAAGTGAAACTCCATCTGCCGATTCCGCCACTTTGAAGACTTTGAACAGCACCCGTGAGCACTGAGCATCCCGAGGAACCGCGCCCTTTGAAGATTCTGATCATCGCCGAGACCTATCCGCCGGACATCAACGGTTCAGCTCAGTTCGCTCGCCGTCTCGCGCAGGGCATGCTCGGCCGTGGCCACGAGGTTCACGTCATGGCACCCATGACTTCCAAGGGCAAGTCCCACACGGTCGAGAAGGACGGCGTGACCGAGCATCGAATTCGCTCGCATCGGGCTTTCACGCACCCGTATTTCCGACTGTGCTTCCCGTGGGAGGTCTACAGCGAGATTAAGCGGGTCATTGATGAAGTCCACCCGGATGTAGTTCACAGTCAGTGCCACTACATCCTGGGGCGTCTCGGTATCCAGGAAGCTCAGCGCCGAGGGATCCGGTTGGTGGGTACCAACCACTTCATCCCCGAAAACATCGAACCGTTCCTCCCTTTCCCCGATTGGTTCATTCGCGGGTACCGCAAGGTTTCGTGGTGGGACCTGGCCCGTCAGTTCCGCCGCTGCGACGTGGTGACGGCACCGACCCAGCTGGCGGTTGAGACCATGGTGTCCAATGGTGTGGACGATGGCGCTGTTCCTGTGTCCAACGGGATTCAGGTGGGCGATTACGAACTCCACTCCGGCGAGGAGCTCCACAAGCCCAACCGCCAGACCGTGCTCTTCTGTGGCCGTCTCGCGGTGGAGAAGAACGTCAACGAGTTGATCGAGGCCATTGCACTGATCCCGTCCGAGAAGAATGTTCATGCCGAAATCGTGGGTGAAGGTGAACAGCTGGATTCGTTGGTGTCCCTGGCCCACTCGTTGGGCGTGGCCGGACGAATTCATTTCCGCGGTTTCCTCACCGACGAACAGCTGCGTGTTTCTTATCTGAACGCAGATGTGTTCTGCCAGCCAGGAACCGCTGAGCTGCAGTCGCTGGTCACGCTGGAGGCGATGTCCGCATCCACGCCGGTGGTTCTCGCCAACGCACGAGCATTGCCCCACCTGGCGGATGAAGGGGTCAACGGTTATCTCTTCGAACCAGGCAATGCGGAAGACCTTGCAGAGAAGCTGCTGTTGGTTCTTGATGCCAGCCCGGAGAAGCGCCGTGCGATGGGCGAGGCCAGCCACCGGATGATGTCCAAGCACTCCTTCGAGAAGACCCTGGACACGTTCGAACGGGTTTACCGCGGCGAACCTGCTTGATGAACGGCTCTACCCCGCGGATGCGGTAGCGTAGAGCGGCGACCACGGCACCGTTTCGTGGTGGCCTCAGGGGGCGGTAGCTCAGCTGGTCAGAGCAGAGGACTCATAATCCTTTGGTCGTGGGTTCAAGCCCCACCCGCCCTACAGAAATGGCCCTTTCGCCAGTGGAGACTCTGGCGAAAGGGCCTTTTTCATCCGTCCCTGACCACAGGACCCATCACCAACTCATCTCATGGCTCGCTAAAACCACTCGCCACACACCATGCGCCATTAGAGCCCCTGGGGTAGGGGAGAAGGGGTCGCAACGAAACCTCAGGTGCACAGTGGGGTTCTAATGGCGCCCAGGCTGCAGGTGACCTCCAGATACCGGGGCAGCCGATCCCCAGGCGTCGGGTTGCAGCGGATCCCCAGGTGAATACCCGTTGTGGAGTCGGGAAGTCAGCAGCCCCCGGAGCCCCACAAGCCCACCAGCCCCAAGAAAGCCCGCGAGCATTACTCCGGGACCGGCAACAGTACTGATGGGCGCATGTCCTGCACGAACTGAAGCGGGTTCACGTACTCGCCGTCCCTGCGGACGCCCCAGTGCACGCAGTTCGCAGGAGGACAGTGTCCAGCCGAGGCAATCGTGCCGATCACCTGGCCGCGGGCCACCGTTTGGCCCCGCTTCACGGTGGCATCAATGGGTTCAAAGGAAGACTTGAGCCCGTCCCCGTGATCCACCGTGATCACCGGCCGGTCCACCACCACTCCGGTGAACGTGACTGTGCCAGCGGCGGGGGAGCGGACTTCCGTCCCCGGTGTCGCGCTGAGGTCCACGCCGCGGTGCCCCGAGAGCCACTTCTGTGCCGGCGGTTGGAACGTACGTGTGACAGCTGGTTTGGGTTTCACCGGCCAGGTCCAGCCCCCGGCAGCAGCCGCAGGTTGCGAACCGAGCACGCCACCGCCCAATGCAGAACCTAGAACGAGACAGAGGGCCGCGAGAGCGGTGAGTGCTCGTGATTGGTGGCCATGCATGGAACGCGAGGTGGGCTGTGAAGGGGCGAGAGCGGCGTCGTCGGGAACCATGAGGTAAGCCTGACCCCGCGAGAGAGGCCGCACCAGAGGAATCCACCCGATGTGGAGCGAGATGCACCGTGCATGATGTATCCTGAACGTTGCAGTGTCGACTGCCCTTATTCATCATGCCCGTGACCCGGGTAAGAGCGTGAGGGTGACACTGACTTCGCGCGCGAAGGAACACATTGACGTGTGTGCGCACTCCTCGGTCCGGAACTCGTTGCGGATGGGGTGCGTTGGCCAGGTCCGAAAGGAAATGACCACGAATCGCGCCAGGGATCGTCCCGATCGATCAATAACCGTAAACCCATGGCGGTCGCTCTAAAGACCGCCAGCAATTAACAGGAGACGACATGCCCGTCGTAACCATGCGCCAGATGCTCGACAACGGCGTTCACTTCGGCCACCAGACCCGCCGTTGGAACCCCAAGATGAAGCGTTTCATCTTCACCGAGCGCAATGGCATTTACATCATTGACTTGCAGCAGTCGCTGGGCTTCATTGACCGCGCGTACGAAGCTGTCAAGAACACCGTGGCTCACGGTGGCACCATCTTGTTCGTGGGTACCAAGAAGCAGGCTCAGGAAGCAATTGCCGAGCAGGCCACCCGCGTGAACATGCCCTACGTGAACCACCGCTGGTTGGGCGGCATGCTCACCAACTTCGCCACCGTTTCCAAGCGCATCGACCGCATGAAGGAACTGGAAGAGGTCGACTTCGACGACGTCGCCGGTTCGCAGTACACCAAGAAGGAACTGCTGCTGCTGCGCCGCGAGAAGGAAAAGCTGGAGCGCACCCTGGGCGGTATCCGCAACCTGACCAAGGCTCCCTCGCTGGTGTGGATCGTTGACACCAAGAAGGAACACCTGGCTGTCGACGAGGCTCAGAAGCTCGGTATCCCGATCGTTGCGATCCTGGACACCAACTGCGATCCGGACGAGGTTGCCTTCCCGATCCCCGGTAACGACGACGCCATTCGCTCCGTCTCGCTGCTCACCCGCGTGATCGCCGATGCCGTGGCTGAGGGCCTCATCGAGCGCAACAACGGCAAGTCCGGCGGCAACGCAACCGACGAGCCGATGGCCGAGTGGGAGCGCGAGCTTCTCGAGCAGCACGAGGCCGGCAAGGCTGAGGGCACCGAGAAGACTGAATCTGCCGAGAAGGCTGAGTCCGCTGAGCAGACCGAGTCCGCAGAAAAGGTCGAAGAGGCTCCTGCAGAGGCTCCGAAGGAAGAGACCCCCGCAGCCGAGTAAGGCCGCGAGTTTCGTTCACCTTCCATTCTTTCGGGTGGCCCATCATGGTCACCGACGTTGGCCGGGCGTGCATCTCACGCCCGGCCAACCCCAAACGACAACAGAGGAGTTCACATGGCGAACTACACCGCTGCTGACATCAAGGCACTGCGCGAGCGCACGGGTGCTGGCATGCTCGACGTCAAGAAGGCCCTGGACGAAGCCGATGGCGACGCTCAGAAGGCCCAGGAAATCATTCGCGTGAAGGGCCTCAAGGGCGTCACCAAGCGCGAAGGCCGTTCCACCGCTGAGGGCATCATCGTTGCTCGCGTGGAGGGCAACGTGGGCCACATGGTGGAGCTCAACTCCGAGACCGACTTCGTGGCCAAGTCCGGCCCGTTCGTCGAGTTCGGTGCCAAGGTTCTGGACGCAGCCGTTGCCGCTGACGCCAAGGATCTTGAAGAGCTGCTCGCCGCTGATTCCGAGGGCAAGCCCGTGTCCGAGCTCGTGACCGAGACCGGCGCGCTGCTGGGCGAGAAGGTCGTCGTGCGTCGTGTTGCTCGCGTCGAGGGCGATCACGTGGCCGTCTACCTGCACAAGACCTCCAAGGATCTCCCGGCCCAGGTCGGCGTTCTGCTGGCCGTCTCCGGTGAGGGTGCAGACATCGACCAGGCCGCTCACGACGTAGCCGTGCACACCGCAGCTATGTCCCCGAGCTTCCTCAACGAGTCCGACGTTCCGGAAGAGACCGTCGAGAACGAGAAGCGCGTGGCCGAAGAGACCGCTCGCAACGAGGGTAAGCCGGACAAGATCATCCCGAACATCGTTCAGGGTCGTCTGAAGGGCTACTACAAGGACGTCGTGCTGTTGAACCAGGACTTCGCCAAGGACTCCAAGAAGTCCGTTGGCCAGGTGCTGTCCGAGGCCGGCGCTACCGCCACCGCCTTCGCACGTTTCCGCGTGGGTGCCTGAGCTAGCTAGTTAGGCAGCCTCCGCCGACGCCGCTCGCGAGCGACGTCGTACGAGGTCACCTCGGCGGGGTGTTATCGAGTCATCGGTGACACCCCGCCGTTTCTGTATGCTGGGGAGCGGTCTGCGACATTCTGGCCCGCACCTCGACCACGTATTTATTCGGGAGGATCTATGCCCACTACCAACGAATCCGAATTGCACGACGAGGCCGTGCGATTGAGCCGGGATCCCCGCGTCGAACCGCAGCGCCGCAGGGTGTTGTTGAAGCTCTCTGGCGAGGTCTTCGGTGGCGGCCAGGTGGGTTTGGACACCGCCGTGGTCCGGAGGATTGCCGAACAGATCGCGGCAACCGTTGGCCAGGTTGAAACCTCGATCGTTGTGGGCGGTGGCAATTTCTTCCGCGGAGCTGAGCTCTCCCAAGCCGGGATGGATCGCTCGCGCGCGGACTACATGGGCATGCTGGGTACCGTGATGAATTGCCTGGCACTGCAGGACTTCCTGGAACAGTGCGGCGTGGACACTCGCGTGCAGTCGGCCATCAAGATGGAGCAGGTCGCCGAGACCTATATTCCCCGCCGCGCCATCCGGCACATGGAGAAGGACCGCGTGGTGATTTTCGGCGCCGGTGCAGGCCTACCGTACTTCTCGACCGACACCGTGGCTGCCCAGCGGGCACTGGAGGTGCACGCCACCGAGGTGCTGATGGCGAAGAACGGTGTGGACGGCGTATACACCGCTGATCCCCGCAAGGACCCCTCTGCCCAGCGCTTGAACACATTGACCTACGACGAGGCGTTGGCCCGTGACATTCGAGTCATGGACCAAACCGCGTTCAGCCTGTGCCGCGACAACAGCGTGACCATGCGTGTGTTCGGCATGGAGGGCGAAGGCAACGTCACACGCGCGGTACTCGGCGAGCAGATCGGCACGCTGGTCACCCCGTAAATCGTCCGTACTTGCGTCCACGACTAGAGTGGAACCCAGTACCGCAGTCCGCCAGCACCCCTGGCTTTTCCACGCATAAGGAGCAATACACGTGATTTCTGACATCCTGTCCGACGCCACCACTCGGATGGCCAAAGCGGTGGATGCGGCCAAGACCGATTTCTCCACGGTTCGCACCGGTCGTGCGAACCCGGCGTTGTTCTCGAGCCTCACGGTCGAGTACTACGGCACGCCCACCCCTCTGCAGCAGCTGGCGTCTTTCCAGACGCCCGAGGCTCGCACCCTGCTCATCACTCCGTACGACCGCTCCGCCCTCAATGACATTGAGAAGGCACTGCGTGATTCGGACATCGGAGCGAACCCCGCCAATGACGGAAACGTGATTCGCGTGGTCATGCCGGAGCTCACCGAGGAGCGCCGCAAGGAGTACGTGAAGATCGTCTCGACCAAGGCCGAGGAAGGCCGCGTGTCCGTGCGCAATATCCGCCGTAGCGCCAAGGAAGCCATGGAAAAGGCCATCAAGGATGGCGACGTGGGCGAGGACGAGGGCAAGCGCGGCGAAAAGGACCTGGACGCCGCCACCAAGAAGCACATTGACCAGATTGATGAGCTGCTCAAGAACAAGGAAACCGAACTGCTCGGTGCCTGATGGCGGCAGCTCATACCCCCAAGGGATCTGATAACCGTTCATCCGCCGGTCCTCACGGACGGGCGGATGAACGGCATAACCCGGTAGAAAAACCTTCCCGGGTCGAGCTGCTCAATACGGGCACGCTGAAGGAAATCATCAAGCGACCGTGGGCGCGCAGCGATGAGCACCGCGCACCGTCCAAGGCCGGCCGCAACTTGCCCGCGGCTATCGCGGTCGCGTTGATCCTCATTGCCACCTTGCTGGTGGGTTTGTTCCTCTTCCCACTCGTGCTGGCTCTGTTGGCCGGCACGGCCGCCGGTATCGGCGTGTGGGAAATTGCACGTTCCTTGAGCTACCGGGGGATTCAGATTCCCCGGGTTCCGGCGGTCATCGCAGCGTTGCTGATGCCGCTGGCGGCGTACCAGGGTGGCGCCCAGTACTTGTCGTACGCCATGGCGCTGTCCGTGACCATCGTGGTGGTGTGGCGCGCCTTCGGGCCCAAGGAGGGCATGCTGCTCTCCATCATGGGCTCGGTCTTCGCTTTGGTCTGGGCGTCGTTCCTGTTGAGCGGGGCCATGTTGCTCTACCACGCGGACAACGGCGCCTTGAAGATTCTGACCGTCATCCTGCTGGCCGTGAGCTCCGATACCTTCGGGTACGCGGTGGGCGTGGTGTGGGGTAAACATCCCATGGCACCCAAGATCTCGCCCAAGAAGTCTTGGGAGGGATTTGCAGGCTCGGCTGGCGGCGCCATGATCGTGGGCGTCTTGTGCTCAGTGTTCCTGCTGGGGGACTCCTGGTGGCAGGGCATCATCCTTGCGTTGGCGATCGTGGCAGTCGCCACCTTGGGTGATTTTTCCGAGTCAATGATCAAGCGCGAGCTGGGCATTAAAGACATGGGTACGCTGCTCCCCGGACACGGGGGAGTCATGGATCGGATCGATTCGATTCTCTTCGCGGTGATCACCGGTTACGTGATCTTCGAGCTCTTCACCGTCCTGGCATAGGTATTGTCCCCGGCAATACGGGGCTCGGGGCGATATCGCTCCGGCAGTTGGAAAGGTACACACCGAAAATGACCGAGAACACCTCCGGTTCCTCCGCAGCTGACCAGCCAACTCAAGCGATCGAGGGGCTCGACACCCGCACCAAGGCCCAGCCAGGTCTGAATGCCACTGCCACTCACCACGAGAATGCCGAACCGGCCCCCACGAACGCGGGTCGAGTTTTCGCGCGCGTGGACGAGGAGCGGTGGGGATACGATCCCGCCGAAGTTGACGATTTCCTGCAGCGGGTCGACGCCGTTCTGGCCACGACCGCTGGTGACCCCCGGTCCGCACCGGGTGTCGGCAGCCGACAGGTGCGTGAGCGCGTGTTCGACCGTGTTCAAGGCGGTTACGATCCGGCGCCGGTCGATGTGCGATTGGATGAGCTCGAGGACGAACTGGCAGACCGTGAACGAGACGCGTTCATTCACGAACATGGTCCGGAGCGCTGGGAGGAACACCTGGAACTGCTGGGCCAGACACTGCTCGGCCGTTTGAACCGTCCCCACGGGGAGCGGTTCCGTCAGCCGTCTCAGCGTAAGCAACTGGGGTACTCCGTGGCCGATGTGGATGTGTTGTGTGATCGGATCACCGAGCACTTCCGTTCGGACGAAGCCCTGGATCCCACGCTGGTTCGTAAGGCGGTGTTCCGTCAGGCGCAGGGCCAGCGCTGCTACGAAGAGCAGCAGGTGGATGCCTTCCTGGACCGCGTAGTGGAGCTCATCCTGGCATTGCGCTGATTCCCAGACTTCAGCACGTTTGTATACAAAGTGGGCCTAACTAGTGATGTGAGGTCACAGTTAGGCCCGTTTTTTGTCCTTTTTGGCGTAGCTGTTGTTTTTGTGGATACAAAGCGCCTAATGTGGTCCTCATCACACAAGGAGGCTCTCATGGCGTCTACGCCCCCTGTCGACTCGGCCCACCCAGCGGCCTACGACTTCACCGATGCGCAACGTTCGGATCAGTTCCAGGAACTGCGCAAAACTCACCGCTCTTTCGTCTTCCCCATGGCCGTTGCGTTCCTGGTCTGGTACCTGCTCTACGTGGTGCTGGCCATTTACGCACCCGAGTTCATGTCCCAGCGCATTTTCGGGAACGTGAACCTCGGGCTGCTCTTGGGGCTCCTGCAGTTCGTCACCACCTTCGGCATCACTGCCGCGTACGTGTCCTTTGCCAACCGGAAACTTGATCCCCAGGCCACTGCTCTGCGCGAGCACCTCGAGGCCTCCGGTGCGGGACGAGGGGAAGCATAAATCATGATCAACATCTCTTCCGCGGCTCTTCCCGCGATCCATGCAGCCACCGAGGCCGACACGGAAACGGTTGGTACCCCATGGATCAACATCAGCGTGTTCCTGGCCTTCGTGGTGGTGACATTGGTCGTGGTGATCCGTGCGTCCAAATCCACCTCCACTGCGGCCGACTACTACGCGGGCGGTCGCTCGTTCTCCGGTACTCAAAATGGTCTGGCCATCGCGGGCGACTATCTGTCCGCTGCGTCTTTCCTCGGCATTGTGGGTGCTATCGCACTGCAGGGTTACGACGGGTTCTTGTACTCCATCGGCTTCTTCGTCGCCTGGCTGGTCGCCCTGCTTCTCATTGCCGAGCCGCTGCGTAACACCGGCAAGTTCACCATGGCGGACGTGCTGTCCTTCCGCCTGCGTCAGCGTCCTGTGCGTGTGGCCGCTTCGATCTCCACTCTGGCCGTGACCTTCTTCTACCTCCTGGCCCAGATGGCCGGTGCGGGTGCGCTCGTGTCCCTGTTGCTCGGTATTGGTTCCAAGGCCGGTCAGTCCCTCGTGATCGTCGTCGTGGGAATCATCATGATCGTCTACGTGCTCGTGGGCGGAATGAAGGGCACCACCTGGGTGCAGATCATCAAGGCCTGCCTGTTGGTCACCGGTGTTGCGGTGATGACCGTGTGGATTCTGGCCCTGTTCGGCTTCAACTTCTCGGCCATTCTGGGCGCGGCTGTCGAAACCAACAACAACCCCGCCATGCTTGATCCGGGGCTCAAATACGGTTTGAGTGAGATCACCAAGATCGACTTCATTTCGCTGGGTCTGGCTCTGGTGTTGGGCGCTGCCGGCCTGCCGCACGTGCTCATGCGCTTCTACACCGTTCCCACGGCCAAGGAAGCTCGTAAATCCGTCGTCTGGGCGATCACTTTGATCGGCCTCTTCTACCTGTTCACCCTGGTGCTGGGCTTTGGCGCCGCTGCGTTGATCGGTTCTGACCGGATCATGAATGCCCCGGGTGGTGTGAATTCGGCGGCACCGCTGCTGGCGTACGAACTGGGTGGGTCCATCCTCATGGGTCTGATCGCCGCGGTGGCGTTTGCCACTATCCTCGCGGTGGTGGCGGGTCTTGCCATTACGGCGTCCGCGTCCTTCGCGCACGATATCTACACATCGGTGATCAAGAACGGTAACTCCGACCCCAAGCAGGAACTCCGCGTCGCCAAGACCACTGTGGTGATCATCGGTCTGGTGTCGATTGCCGGTGGTATCGGCGCGCAGGGTCAGAACATCGCGTTCCTGGTGGCATTGGCCTTCGCCGTTGCTGCTTCGGCCAACTTGCCCACCATCTTGTACTCGCTGTACTGGAAGCGCTTTACCACTCGCGGTGCCGTGTTCTCCATGTACGGCGGTCTGATCAGCTCCGTTGTCCTGATCGTCTTCTCGCCGGTGATGTCCGGTGCAGAGACCTCCATGATTCCGGGTGCAGACTTCGCGATCTACCCGCTGTCCAATCCGGGCATCATCTCCATCCCGCTGTCCTTCCTGCTCGGCTTCCTCGGCTCCATCACCGAGCGTCGTTTGGAAGATCCCAAGAAGCAGGCCGAGATGGAGGTTCGCTCGCTCACCGGTGTCGGTGCGGAGAAGGCGGTCAATCACTAATTCAGCGTTCTGACAGTTTCTGCTGTAACCTGGTAGTAGGCTGGCAGTCAGTACGCTGACCAAGGCATACGAACGCGACCGTTTCGTGTAACAGCAAACAGTTAACTGGAGGAATCATGGGCATCATTAGCTGGATCGTCCTGGGCCTGATCGCTGGCGCACTCGCCAAGCTCATCATGCCCGGCCGTCAGGGTGGCGGCATCATCGTCACCATCATCCTGGGCATCATCGGTGCTATCTTGGGCGGCTTCTTGGGCAGCCTGATCGGTATCGGATCCTTGGACTCCGTGTTCGATATCGGAACTATCATCACCGCTGTGGTGGGCGCACTCATCGTGCTCTTCATCTACGGTGCAGTGACCGGCCGCAAGGGCGCTCGTCGCTGATCCACGGCTTCACTGAACAGGGGCGTCACCTTCGGGTGGCGCCCCTGTTTTGTGCCCTGACCATGTTTGATCCGCGAGATACTGGTAACCATGTCTGACGCTCCCTTGACCATGACCCCCGAATTCGACCTGGCCACTCGCGACCACTCCCGGCGCGTGGTCGTTCTCGGGTCCACAGGATCCATCGGCACGCAAGCGCTCGACGTCGTCGCCTCCGCGCGACAGTTGAGGCGGCCGGGGGAGGACGACGCCGCCGCAGGGCACCCACCGCTGTCGGTCACGGCCTTGGCCGCGGGAACGTCAAATCTTGCCCTGTTGGCCGAGCAGGCTGTCCGCGAACGAGTGGCGGCGGTCGGAACCAGCGGCACCGCCGAGCACGCGAGGGAGCTGAGAGAGCTCATCTCCCAACGGGCGGTGGGGGAGGGACTCACGGGGTTCAACCCGGAAATCTTCCACGGGCCGGACGCTTCGACACGCGTGGCCGAATGGTCCGACTCTGACGTAGTGCTCAACGGCATCACCGGGTCGATCGGATTGGCACCGACTCTTGCCGCCCTGCACGCTGGAAAACCCGTGGCTCTGGCTAACAAGGAGTCCCTGATCGCTGGCGGCCCTCTGGTCAAGCAGGCCGCAGGGGCAACCGGACTGGAAACTCCGTTGATCCCGGTGGATTCCGAGCACTCCGCACTGGCTCAGGCGCTGCGGGGAGGGCGTACAAGCGAGGTGGACCGATTGATCCTGACCGCGTCCGGCGGTCCGTTCCGCGGAATGAAGCGCGAAGACCTGCAGGCGGTGACTCCCGAGCAGGCCCTCAAGCACCCCACATGGGATATGGGGGTCATGGTGACGACGAACTCGGCAACCATGGTCAACAAAGCCCTCGAAGTTCTGGAAGCCTCCTTGCTCTTCGACATCGAGCTGGATCGGATCGACGTGACCGTGCACCCGCAGTCCGTGGTGCACTCCATGGTGCAGTTCGTGGACGGTTCCACGCTGGCCCAGGCCTCACCGCCCGACATGCGCTTGCCCATCGCCCTGGGTATCGGGTGGCCGCACAGAATTACCGGTGCAGCGGCACCCTGCGATTGGACACAAGCCGCGCAGTGGACCTTCGAGCCGCTGGATTCCGAGGCATTCCCCGCGATCGATCTGATGAAGCACGCCGGAAACCTGGGTGGCACATGGCCCGCCGTCTTCAATGCCGCCAATGAGCAGGCCGTGTATGCCTTCCACCGGGGTGAGGTGAAGTTCACGGACATCGTGGACACCGTGGCTGCAGTTGTGGACGAACACGAGGGCGAGAGATCCCCTCGGCTCGAGGATGTTCTCGGCGCGGAGGAATGGGCCAGGGATCGCGCGGATCGGCTGATAGCGCAGCGTTTTAGGACACGCTGAGCACGGCCTACCCTGTGTTAGGATTGGCACCGGATGACGAGATCCGGCGCGAAGCTCTGGCTGGCCGGACGGCAACCCTCTCCCGTAGCGGGGTGCCCCAGATGACCATCCGGCCGCGGTTAACGTAGCTCCCGGCAAGTGCGGTTTCCCGAATCAACTAGCACGAGCCCTACGACTGCGGTGTGTCCTCGACGCACCGCATTTCGTTGTTAATCGCCCAGAACATTCCACACCTCGGAAAGGCACATCGTGCGATCTCACCGTTTGATCCCCCTTGCGCTGGCCACCACCATCGGCCTCACCCTGACCGCGTGCGGCGGCGGAGACTCAGAATCCTCCGATCCCGCTGCTGACGGCACCATTACCATCGGCATTGTCGGCTCGGAGCCCGCACATGACGCCCTCAAGGAAGTTGCTGCCGAGAACGACATCACCGTGGAGTACGTTGATTTCAGCGACTACAACCAGCCGAACCCCGCGACCAAGAGCGGTGATGTGGACATGAACTGGTTCCAGCACACGGCGTACCTGGCTGACTACAACAACAACTCCGGTGACACGATTACCCCGGTGGGATCCACCGCGATCTACCCGTTGGGAATGTACTCCAGCAAGTACGACTCCGTGGACCAGCTCAAGGAAGGCGACGAGGTCGCCATTCCAAACGACTCGATTAACTTGGGTCGCGCGCTGAACCTGCTTAAGCAGGAGGGCCTGGTCGAGTTCACCAAGGACACGATTGCCCCGACCGAAGGCGACATCGACACCGAGAAGTCCAAGGTTTCCGTTCGCCCCGTGTCTGCCGAGCAGACGGTTCTGTCGATGGATTCCGTGGCCGCCTCAGTGGTGAACAACGACTTCCTGGGCCGCGCGGACATTGACCCGAACTCCGCCCTCGCCACGGATGACCCGGAGACGGACAGCGCAAGGGTCTTCAACAACCTGTTCGCCGCCACCGAGGCCAATGCGGACAACGAGACGCTCAAGCAGGTTGCAAGCTTCTATTACGATCCCAAGGTCTTGGAGGCGGAGGACGAGGAGAGCAAGGGCACGGCCGTTCCGACCGAGGTGGACCAGCAGGAACTCAAGGACCTCTTGAAGCGGTACCAGGAAGACCTGAAGGAACAGACCCAGTGACCGAAGTATCCAGTGAGCGCACCCTGGTGCGCTTCCGGGATGTCAGCAAGGTCTACACGGGCGGATCCAAGCGGGAACCCCGCGTGGTCAACGCCGTGGACAACGTCACCCTGGACATCACCAAGGGCGAGATCTTTGCGGTGATCGGGTACTCCGGTGCCGGCAAGTCCACGCTCGTGCGTCTGATCAACGGCCTGGAGCCCATCAGCTCCGGTTCCTTGGAAGTCGCGGGCAACCGGGTGGACGGCAAGTCCGAAACCCAGTTGGCACCGATCCGTCGCAAGATCGGCATGATCTTCCAGCAGTTCAACCTGTTCAACTCCCGCACCGTGGCCGGGAACATCGAATACCCGCTCAAGCGCGCCGGCTGGAAGCCGGAGGAACGCAAGCAACGGGTTACCGAGCTTCTGGATTTTGTGGGGCTGACGGAGCGGGCCAAGAACTATCCGGAGCAGTTGTCCGGCGGTCAAAAACAGCGCGTGGGTATTGCTCGCGCGCTGGCTTCCAACCCGGAACTGCTGCTCGCGGACGAATCGACCTCGGCATTGGACCCGGAGACGACCCAGGAAGTCCTCGGACTGCTCAAGCGAGTGAACCGTGAACTGGGGATCACCATCGTGCTGATCACTCACGAGATGGATGTGGTGCGTTCCATCGCGGACCGGGTGGCTGTCATGGACACCGGTCGTGTGGTGGAGATGGGAACTACCTCTGACGTGTTTGCCTACCCGCAGGCCGAAACCACCCGGAAGTTCGTGTCTTCAGTGATGCGCACCGTGCCCCGCGAGGACGAGATGGCCAAGCTGCGTGAGGAACACCCGGGTCGCCTGATCCTGGTGGACGTCACGGACCAGAACCGCATCGGCTCGGTGCTCTCGGACTGCGCCCGAGACGGGGTGACGTTCGAGATCGCCTTCGGCGGCATTTCCATGCTGCAATCGCGTTCCTTCGGCACCCTCACGCTGTCATTGAACGGCCCGGACGCTGCTGTGGAGAACACCATTGTCAGACTCCGTGAAATCACCAAGGTAGAGGAGGTGGCCCGCTGATGGACTGGTCAGTTCTAGGACCCCAATTGCTCTCGGCCACCGGCGAGACGCTCTACATGGTGGCTGTCACCCTGGTGTTGGCCGGTCTGATCGGCCTGGTGGTCGGCGTAGGTCTCTACGTCACCCGCCGGGGCAACATCTTGGAGAACACCGCGGTCTTCACCGCGCTGAACCTGTTGGTGAACTTCATCCGCCCCATCCCGTTCATCATTCTGCTGGCCGCACTGGGCCAAGCCACAGAGGCCGTTGTGGGCACCCGATTGGGTCCCAATGCCGCGATCTTCGCCATGACCATTGGCGCAACGTTCGCGGTGGCACGCATCGTGGAGCAGAACTTGATGAGCGTGGACCCCGGCGTGGTTGAAGCGGCCCGTTCCATGGGCGTCTCTCGGTTCAGGATCATTACCACGGTCATCCTGCCCGAGGCCCTGGGTCCGTTGGTGCTCGGTTACACCTTCTTGGTCATCGGCATCACGGACATGTCCGCCATGGCCGGTGCCATCGGCGCCGGCGGTTTGGGCGACTTCGCGTTGCGTCTGGGGTACCAGCGCTTCAACGATGAGGTCACCTGGGCCGCTGTGATTGTGATCATCATCCTCGTGCAGATGGTCCAGTTCTTCGGTAACTGGTTGGCGCGCAAGATCATGCGTCGCTAGCGGAGGAAACCGTTACGAACCCCGCCCCGGACCTTCCCACGGAAGGCCCGGGGCGGCGTCGTTGGGGCGTTTGTTTGCTCACGTCCGGCTGCAGGCTCTCGACAAGGTGGCACAATGGAAGGTGAATAAATCGGGGAGTGCGCTTGAGTGCCCCCGGCCAACAAGCTTCTGGAGGCAATTCGTGAGTTCGGTCAGTCTCGGTATGCCCGCTGCACCCCAGCCGGTCCTTTCACCTCGACGGAAGACCCGTCAGATCCAGGTGGGGTCCGTGGGTGTCGGATCGGATTTCCCGGTCAGCGTGCAGTCGATGACCACCACGCCCACCACGGACATCAACGCCACGTTGCAGCAGATCGCGGAGCTCAATGCCGCCGGTTGCGACATCGTGCGAGTGGCCTGCCCGTCCCAGGACGATGCTGATGCGCTCCCCATCATCGCCAAGAAATCACCCATTCCGGTGATCGCGGATATTCACTTCCAGCCCAAGTACGTGTACGCAGCCATCGACGCCGGCTGCGCGGCGGTCCGTGTGAATCCGGGCAACATTCGGAAGTTCGACGATCAGATCGAGGGCATTTCCCGCGCGGCAGAAGCCGCCGGTGTCTCCATCCGGATCGGCGTGAATGCGGGCTCCCTGGACAAGCGACTGCTTGAGAAGTACGGCAAGGCCACCCCCGAGGCGCTCATGGAATCCGCCGTGTGGGAGGCTTCCCTGTTCGAGGAACACGACTTCCACGACTTCAAGATTTCCGTCAAGCACAACGACCCCGTCACCATGGTGCGCGCCTACCAGTTGCTCGCCGAGCGCGGCGACTGGCCGTTGCACCTGGGCGTGACCGAAGCCGGGCCTGCACTACAGGGCACCGTGAAGTCCGCGACAGCCTTTGGCATTCTGCTGGGACAGGGCATCGGAGACACTATTCGCGTCTCGCTGTCCGCGCCCCCGGTTGAAGAGGTCAAGGTGGGCAACCAGATCCTGCAGTCACTGGGCCTGCGCCCGCGCAAGCTGGAGATCGTTTCGTGCCCGTCCTGCGGCCGCGCCCAGGTGGATGTCTACAAACTCGCCGACGACGTCACCAAGGGCCTTGAGCACTTGACCGTACCGTTGCGCGTGGCCGTCATGGGCTGCGTGGTGAATGGCCCCGGCGAAGCTCGTGAAGCGGATCTGGGTGTGGCGTCTGGCAACGGTAAGGGCCAGATCTTCGTTAAGGGCGAGGTCATCAAGACTGTCCCCGAGGACCAGATCGTGGAGACCCTGCTCGAGCAGGCGAATCTCATGGCCGAGGACATGGAACTCGACGAGAACGGCCAGCCCGTTGAGGGCGCCCCGGTCGTGACGGCCGGATGATCCGATACCGGGTGACGCATCTGCTGGTTCCCGGGGCGGTTCCCCAGGAGCAGCTGAATCAGCTTTTGGCGCGTCACGCGGTGTCTTCGGTTTTTGTGGGCTCGCACGTGGATTCGGTGCTAGCTGCTCGACGCCGCCGCCCTCCGCCCGTTGTGGGCATCATGAACCCTGCCCAGGAGCTCGTGGGGGCGTGCTGGGTGGGAACCAACGTGGTCCCTATCGCGTTGGATGAGACGGGGCAGGACCTGGTGGCGGACTACCTGGCAAGGGGAGGCCCGCGATACGCGTCATTATTCGGTCCGGCCGAACCCGTGCTGGGACTGTGGGACCGGCTCAAGGGTTCTTGGCCATTGCCCTTCGACGTGCGTCCGGAGCAGCCTCTACTGGCTATGGACGAGAATCCCGCACCTGAACAATTCACAGCGGTGTCACAACGCGTTCGATGGGCCGAGGTCTCGGAATTCTCCCGAGTGCTTCCGGCTGCCGCGGCCATGTTTGAGGAAGAAGTGGGTTATTCACCCTTCGTGGACGGTGCGCAGAGCTACAGTAAACGTGTCGAGCAGCTGGTTCGGGACAAAAGAACGGCTGTGCTAACGGACGACACGGATGGCCGAGTCCTCTTTAAGGCGGACATCGGTTCCATCAGCTCAGGGGTCTGTCAGATCCAGGGTGTCTGGGTGAACCCTGCCTTCAGAGGCCAAGGGTTGGCGGCCCCCTGTATGGCGGCTGTGGTGGCTATGGCTAGGAAGTATGTTCCCGTAGTCAGTCTGTACGTGAACTCCTACAACGCTCCGGCCCTGGCCACATATCGACGTGTCGGCTTCGAACAGACGGGGACCTTCGCCACGGTCTTGTTGTAGTCATGGTGCTCCACGTGGCTTTTGAGGTTCCGTCGAGGCGACGACTCCTCAGTGCCATTAATGCCAATGCCTGGGGAGGGGATTGACTGCCATGAAGTACACCGAAGGTGCGGCAACGCGCATAGTGGCCAAGGGCGGTCTATTGTGCGCGGGGCTGGGGCTGTTCGCTTTGATGGGTGCACCCCGCAAGAGAGCCAACAGGCCGCCGAATCGGATGTGGTGGTCCAGCCCCAGGATGTGCGCGAGTCGTTGGACGGGGTACTGGTGTCAGAGGACAACCCGCTTTCCTTGTACGCTTCAGAGTCGCAGCCGTCTCCTAGCGGTCAGCCTTCAACCGATGGGCCCGGGGCATCCGCGGGAGGGGCGGCGGGCACCATGCGCGACCGAGCGTTGAGCGAATTGGGGCTCGGCACGAACGTCGATCCCAAGATTTGCGAACCCGTGCGCGATGCGGCCGTGTCCTATCTGGCGGTGCCCGCGACGTCGGCGGATTCCTACAAGGCTTTGAGCCGAGACAACCTCACCGCGATGACCGTGGAGTTGGCCGAATCCCCTGAGCACGCGCGTGGCCAGGTGGCCGAAAATATCGAGCTTCACGGGCGGTGTCAGGACATGACCATGTCGGTATCCGGTGTGAGTGTTCGTACCCAAGTTGCACCGCTCAACGCGGACGTGGACGCGATGTAGAGCTCGGCCTCCCTGGTGAGCGGCTCGGTTCTCGGGGCACCGCTCAAAACGGTTCTGGTGCAGGCCAGCGTGGGTAACGCAGTGGTGACCGTGTCCCACTTCGATTCTGACTTCCTGATCACGGGTAACGCGGACACATCGCGCATGCTTGCGGATGAGCTCGAACGCGAGGCCACGAGTGTGGCCAATCAGGAACTTCATAATCTCAGGGACCGCGCGTCCTAACGTGTGAGTCGGGTTACATTTGGTGCGTGGCAATGTCAGCCGCTGAAGACAACAGGTACATCCAGCGAAAATTAGGTGATTTTTGATGGGCTCCACCATTACCCCCATGTCCTTCTCCCGCGCGACCTCCACAAGGAGCCGAGTTGCTCGTTCTGTAACCGCCGTGGCCGTTGCCGCTTTGGCGCTCACGGCGTGCTCTTCAGGAGGTGGAGACGAACCGGGCCCCGAGGCCAGCTACTCCCAGGACCAAGTCGTCAGCGCTCTCAACAGCGTGGAAGTGGAGGGGGAGACCCTGTCCGCCGAGACCATGGACAAAAACGACGCCGGCTCGCAGGTGGAAGAGCTGGAGCAGGTCCTTGACGAGGCGAGCATCGAACCCGCCCAGTGCAAGGATTTGGTCAAGGATGCGCTGGACACGTCCTCCGGCCACGTGGAGAACCTCGTGGTGGCCACCCCTTCCGGTGGGGAGTACGCGGTGACGGCCATGCCCATGGGGTCAGGCGATCAAGCCACTGAGCACGCTCAGACCGCAAATCAGCAGAACGAGGACTGCCGCGATTTCACCATGGAACTCATGGGAAGCAAGATCGAGGCCAGCATCGAACCTCGAGACCTGGACATCGACAATGGTTCGGAAGGCGCCTTCATGGACATGACGATGGACATGGGAGGGCAATCCAACAAGATGGCCCAGGCTTCGGCCGTGGTGGGAAACACCTTTGTGGTCGTGAGCGAGCAGAACTCCGCGGGCGGTTCTGAGAGCTCGTCCGCTGACACGCCGGACATCGAGGCGATCCTGCAAGAATCCGTCAACAAGATTTCTGAACAGTAAGCATCCATTTTGGTCTGAAAGGCTGGTATCTGGGGGATAGAATCCCACCAGATACCAGCCATTTTTATAGGCCCGTTTACGGGCGGTTAGGACTCTACGTGCCGCTTCGTCTGAGTTCCCTGTTCCTCCGCACTCTGCGTGAGGACCCCGTTGATGCAGACGTGGCCAGCCACCGTCTGCTCGTGCGCGCCGGTTACATCCGCCGCGCCGCCCCGGGTATTTACACGTGGTTGCCGCTCGGGCTGAATGTGCTGCGCAAGGTCGAGTCCGTGGTCCGTGAGGAGATGGACGCGATCGGGGCGCAGGAAGTTCATTTCCCGGCGCTGTTGCCGCGCGAGCCCTACGAGACCACCAATCGTTGGACCGAGTACGGCGAGAATCTGTTCCGGCTGAAGGACCGCAAGGGTGCGGACTACTTGCTGGCCCCCACGCACGAGGAAATGTTCACGTTGGTCGTGAAGGACATGTACTCGTCCTACAAGGATCTGCCCGCCATGCTCTATCAGATCCAGACCAAGTACCGCGACGAGGCCCGTCCTCGCGCGGGTCTGCTGCGTGGCCGCGAGTTCATTATGAAGGACTCGTACTCCTTTGACGTTGACGACGCTGGCTTGGACGAGTCCTACGCGAAACACCGCGCGGCGTATGTCCGGATCTTCGAGCGTCTCGGCCTGCCCGTGGTGGCGGTCTCCGCGCAGTCGGGCGCCATGGGCGGTTCGCAGTCGGAAGAGTTCATGCACCCCACGCCCATTGGCGAGGATACTTTCGTCCGTTCGCCCGGCGGTTATGCCGCCAACGTCGAGGCGGTCACCACGGTGCCGCCTCAGGCCATTGCTTACGACGACGCTCCTGCGGCTCAGGTCAACAGGACCCCCAACAGCCCCACCATCGAAACCTTGGTGGAGCGTTCCAACGAACTCCACCCGCGCGAGTCGGGGGAGTGGACCGCCGCGGACACGCTCAAGAACGTGGTGCTGTCCGTGACTCTGCCGGACGGCAAGAAGCAGCTGGTGGCCGTGGGGATCCCCGGCGATCGGGACATCGACATCAAGCGCGTTGAGGCCGGCATCGGTCAGGCATTGGGTGTGGGTGGCGAACTTGATGTGGAACCCGCCAGCGATGAGCAGCTGCGGGCCCGGCCCGAGATTGTCAAGGGTTACCTGGGCCCGGGCATGACTCGTGAGGATGCACTGTTGGGGGCAAAATCCCAGTCCGAAATCCCGTACTTCGTTGATCCCCGCGTTGTTCCCGGTACCCGCTGGATCACGGGTGCCAACGTGAGCGAGATGCACGTGTACGGCCTGGTGGCTGAACGGGACTTCACTTGGGACGGCACGCTGGAGGCATGCAGCGTGCGTGCCGGTGACGAGGCGCCAGACGGTTCCGGGAACCTGGAGATCGCCCGCGGCGTCGAAATGGGGCACGTGTTCCAGCTCGGCCGCAAATACGCCGAGGCCCTCGGCCTCAAGGTGCTGGACCAGAACGGCAAGCTCGTGACCGTGACCATGGGTTCCTACGGGATCGGTGTCACTCGTGCGCTGGCAGCCGTTGCTGAGCACTACCACGACGACAAGGGCCTGTTGTGGCCCCGCAACCTGGCTCCGGCCGACGTTCACGTGGTGGCCACCGGCAAGGGCACCGAAGTGCTCGAGGCGGCCGAGGCGATCGTGAAGGAAATCGAGGACGCAGGCCTGAGCGTGATTTTCGATGACCGCCCCAAGACATCTCCGGGTGTGAAGTTCGGCGACGCTGAACTGCTGGGTGTTCCCACGACACTGGTGGTCGGGCGTGGACTCAAGGACGGGGTGCTTGAGGTGCGCGATCGTCGCAGCGGGGACAGCCGTGATATAGCGCGGGATCAAGTGGTCGAGGAGCTTCAGTCAGAAATGTCGAAGGCCGTTCAGCCGGAATCGGCCGAGGGTCGGTAACCGCTCACGCGGTGACCACCAGTATCCGCTGTGGATGCATGGTTCTTGGAAGGCTCGGGGTTGGAATCTGCAACCCCGAGCCTTCTGCTGCTCTTGGTCCTCACCGGACTTGCCGCCGGATTCATTGACGCGGTCGTGGGCGGCGGTGGTTTGCTCCAGCTACCCGTGGCCCTGATGATTCCGGGCATTTCACCGGTCCAGGCGCTCGCGACCAACAAGATGGGGTCGGTCTTCGGCACAGCCACCTCAGCCGTGACGTACTACCGACGGGTGCATCCGGACTTACGCACCGCCCTACCCATGGCGGTGGTCGCCCTGGTGGCCTCCGGTGGGGGAGCTGCCGTCGCCTTGCTGTTGCCCTCCGAGGTCTTCCGGCCGATCATCGTGGCAGCACTGATCGGCGTGTTGATCTTCACCATCGCTCACCCGACCATGGGCCAACTCACGGCCCTGCGCCACACCGGCGCGCGCCACTACGGCTTGGCCGTGCTGTTGGGCGGCGGCATCGGATTCTACGACGGCGTGATGGGCCCCGGGACAGGGTCCTTCCTGGTGATCGGATTGGTCTCGGTGCTCGGCTACAGCTTCTTGGCTGCGAGCGCCAAAGCCAAGATCAACAATCTGGCCACCAACATTGGGGCCCTCATTGTCTTCACGGCCAACGGCTCCGTTTTGTGGGGGCTCGGACTGGTGCTGGGGATCAGCAACATGCTGGGTGGCTACATCGGGGCTCGGACGGCGGTGGCCAAGGGCAGCTCGTTCATCCGGCTGATCTTCTTCGTGGTGGTCACCGTGCTCATTGTGAAGCTGGGATGGGACATCCTCAACGGTCGCTCATGAGCGGTTCACCCGCCAGCGCGGGCACGGGGTCGGATGGCTGCAGCAGGGCCTGAGCCCGAGACGAGGATTCCAAAACGTCCAGCAACCAGGCTCGCTCCTCGGGGGCCACGGTGCCGGAAGCTCCCGCGGCATATTCGGAAAGTTCCTGGGCCGTTGCAGCGGTGGCGGCTGCGGGGTCTTCGGCTATGACGCTGGGGAGTTGATAACCACCCCGCGCGGGGCGGGGTTCGCACTCGTACAGCCCAGCTACCGCTGTATCTTCTTGGATCCGCTGCAGATTCTGTTGCCACTCGTCCAGGGTCTTCTCCAGTTCTCCGGAGTCGGTATTGCGTGCATCGGCGGACCGAGCAGTGAACAGGGAGCGGTCCAACTGCGTGGCCACTGCGGTCAATTCAGGCGTGCAACGCTCGTCTGCGGCTGTCCCTGTCTCCGCGGGCTCGGATCTGGCGTCCCTGGCCGCGGCTTCGTCCTCACCGGTTCGCATGATCGGTTGCGTGGCGGGATCCTCACGAGTTGATTCTGCGGACCACGATGCCGCAATCGCGGCCATTGTGGTGGCTAGTTGCGGATCGTCCTGGTCCTGGGCCAGGTCGAACATGCGTGTTGCGGCGGCCCGCAGCTCTATATCTCCGGGAACCTCATCCTGGCCGCCCCTCGCAGAAGAGCCTTGATCGGTGCCTGATTCAGGAGCCTGATCCGAAAACTCGTCCAAGCGGTCGCGCTGTGCGGGACTTGCTGCGGGTCCCAGTGCGGAGAGCTGACGATCCACGCTCTCAAGCGGTACCTCGATGCGGGGCGATTCGCCCACGGAAGTCACGATGTCGCGGGCGGTGAGCCGAGCGGCGTCGTACTCGGATAACGGACGCCACGTGGCCCACGAGCCGATGGCCAGGACCGCCACGAGTGCGATGGCCAATAACGCAATCACCCACGGCCAGGCGCGAGCGGTGCGTGCTGCGGCCACGATTCCTCCCTTGCTCCGGTGTTGTTCCATGATAGAGACAGGAACCGACACGAAGGAGTACGCATGAGCTCGGCAGACATCACAGCTATCCGCAACACCGTGGAACCGGTGGTCAGCACCGCAGGACTGTACTTGGAGGATCTGGAACTCGAGGCCAAGGGCGCCCAGCGAACCCTGCGGGTCGTGCTGGATCTGCCGGACGGCACGGAAGCGCTGAACCTGGACCGCTTGGCCGAAGTCTCCCGGAACATCTCCGCGGCCCTCGATGAGCACGATCCCGTACCGGGCCCGCCCTATGAATTGGAAGTCTCCACGCCCGGCGCGACTCGCGAGTTGGAAACACCGCGGCACTGGAAACGCAACGTGGGGCATTTGGTTCGCGTACGCCCCACCGAGGGTGAACGCTTCACAGCCCGCTTGTTGGAAGCCCACGACGATCATGCCGTGCTGCAGCGCTGGCATCAGCCCAAGAAGGGCATGCCCATCAAGTACCTCGAGCCCGAGCGACTGGACTACCAGAACGTGCGAGGCGCGCGAGTTGAGGTCGAAATCTAAACGCGCGCGGGGGATGTACCATAGCCCGAAGAACAATTAGCCAATACCCACGCGCAGCGCTCCACACCTCCCATGTGTGGCGCGCTGTTTGGTTCCCGGACGGGTCCCGAATGGGCACGAAGGAAGGCCGGTCACATGGACATTGATATGAGTACCCTGCGTCTGCTTGAACGCGAACGGGACATTCCGGTGGACGTGCTGATCCCCACGATCGAACAGGCGCTGTTACTGGCCTACCAGAAGTCCCCGGGTGCCGTGAGTGGCGCGCGCGCCGAGGTTGAGCGTCGCACCGGCCACGTGACCATCTGGGCGGACGAGGTCGACGAGGACGGCAACAAGATCGGCGAGTTCGACGACACCCCCGCCGGCTTCGGCCGTATTGCGGCGGCCACCGCGCGTCAGGTCATCCTGCAGAAGCTGCGTGACGTCGAGGACGACAACGTGCTGGGCCATTTCAAGGGCCGCGAGGGTGAACTGGTGTCCGGGCAGATCCAGCAGGGCAAGAACCCCAACATGATCCAGGTGAACCTTGGCACTGTGGAGGCCGTCCTGCCCCCGCACGAGCAGGCACCCGGTGAGGTCTACAAGCACGGTGCCCGCATTCGCGCTTTCGTAGTGGAAGCCAAACGCGGCATGAAGGGCCCGTCCATCACCCTGTCCCGTTCTCACCCGGATCTTGTACGTCGCCTGTTCGAGATGGAAGTTCCCGAAATCGCGGACGGCTCCGTGGAGATCGTCGCCCTGGCCCGCGAGGCAGGTCACCGTACCAAAATGGCGGTAGTGGCCACCCGACCGGGAGCCAATGCCAAGGGCGCGTGCATCGGCGAAATGGGTTCACGTGTGCGCGCTGTCATGAACGAACTGGGGGAGGAGAAGATCGACATCATCGACTTCACCGAAGAACCCGACGTGTTCATTGCCAACGCACTTTCCCCGGCCAAGACCAGCCGCGTGGAAGTCGTGGACGAGCGCACCCGTTCCGCCCGGGCCGTCGTCCCCGACAGCCAACTGTCCCTGGCCATCGGTAAGGAAGGGCAGAACGCTCGATTGGCTGCACGGCTGACCGGCTGGCGCATCGATATCGTGCCCGAGTCCCGAGTGGCGAATCACTGAGAAAACCCCCAATTCGAGGGAATCAACCCCGGCGCGTTAGACTGGTCTACGGTCAGTTCGTGAAGTCTGAGTACTCACCGGCCTCGCCCATGGCGAATGCCGAGTACTCGAGTGAACAAGTACAGGAGCGAAGGTGAGCCAAAACAGCCTTCGAACCTGTGTGGGATGCAAAAAAATTGTGTCCCCTGACCAACTCGTCCGCGTAGTGGTGGAACGGACAGAGCACGGCTTGGAAGCTGTGTTCGACGTGTCCCGCCGCATCGGAGGTCGAGGTGCCTGGGTGCATCCCACTCAGGAATGCGTCAGTACAGCTGTGCGGCGCCGCGCGTTCAACCGTGCGTTCCGCACCGCCGTCAGTGCCGAGAACCTCGGTCACCACCTCAACGTTTTACTGTCCACACGGTGGAACGGACAGAAGGAAAGCGAGTCAGAAGACCATGGAAAACCGATGAGTGCCAAGCGATGAGTACTTTTTCGTACTCCGCCCACGGCCAGCAGGGTGTCGTGTCGATCATTGACGCACCCCAAGGCCGCATCAACGGAAGATAATGGTTCGTGCCTGTTTCGGCGCGGACCGAGACAGGAGAAAAGTGGCCAAGCCCCGTGTCCACGAGCTCGCTAAAGAGCTCGGTATCACGTCTAAAGAAGCGATTTCCAAGCTTCAAGAATTAGGGGAATTCGTTCGTGGCGCATCGTCCACGGTGGAGCCCCCCGTAGCCAAGAAACTTCGCTCTGCGTTCCCCGCCGGTTCCGGCGATGCAGCAGCGGAGAAGGCTCCCAAGAAGACTCAGAGTGCCAAGCCGACGCAGCAGTCCCAGCCCAAGGCTGAGACCAAGCCCGCCGCTGAGCGCCCCGCGGCAGCTCCCGGCCCCAAGCCGGGTCAGGCTGCTCCGAAGCCCGCTCAGGCCAAGGAAGAGGCGGCTCCGGCTGCCACTCCCAAGGCACAGTCCACGCCGGCTCCGGCGCCCAAGGCCGAAGCTCCCAAGGCACAGGCTCCCAAGGCACCCGAATCCAAGCCGCAGTCGCCCAAGTCCTCGGCCCCCAAGCCGGGCGGTGCCCGTCCGGGTAACAACCCGTACGCATCCAGCCAGGGCATGGGTCGCGGTTCGGACTCCAACGCCCCCAAGCCGAGCGGTGCTCGTCCGGGTCAGCAGCGTTCCGGTAAACCGGGCGCCCCTCGCCCCGGTAACAACCCGTTCGCGCCTCAGCAGGGTATGCGCACCAGCGGTTCCGGTCAGGGCGGCCCCCGCCCCGGCGGACCGCGCCCCGCAGGTCCTCGTCCGGGCGGCCCCCGTCCCGCGCACGGCGGTCAGGGCGGCCAGGGCGGACCCCGTTCGGGCGCGCCGCGTCCGGGTGGTGCCCGTCAGGGCCAGGGACAAGGACAGGGTGCTCCCCGTCCGGGTGGCCCCCGCCCTTCGCCCAACATGATGCCGGGTCACACCACGGGTGTGGCTCCCATCGGAAGTCGCCCCGGTAATGCCGGCGGCGGTGGACCCCGCCGCGGCGGTGGCGGTCCCGGTGGTGGCGGCGGTTTCCGCGGCCGTGGTGGCCGTGGCGGCACCCAGGGTGCCTTCGGTCGTGGCGGCGGTGGCCGCGGGCGTCAGCGCAAGTCGAAGCGCGCGAAGCGCCAAGAGCTTGAGCAGATGTCAGCACCCGCCGTGGGTGGCGTCTCCGTTCCGCACGGTGACGGCAACACGGTGGTCCGCTTGCGCCGCGGTGCGTCGCTCATGGACTTCGCCGAGAAGATCAACGCCAACCCGGCATCGCTGGTGACCGTTCTCATCCACCTGGGTGAGATGGCCACGCAGACCCAGTCGCTGGACGAAGAGACGTTCGAGCTGCTGGGCGCGGAGCTGGGCTTCAAGATCCAGGTCGTTTCGCCTGAGGACGAGGAGCGCGAGCTGCTCGAATCCTTCGATATCGACCTCGAGGCAGAGGCCGAGGCCGAGGGCGACGAAGTTCTCGAATCCCGTCCTCCGGTTGTCACGGTCATGGGTCACGTTGACCACGGTAAGACCCGCCTGCTGGACGCCATCCGTAACACCACGGTGATCGAGGGTGAGGCCGGCGGCATTACCCAGCACATCGGTGCGTACCAGATCTCCACGGAAGTGGACGGCGAAGAGCGTCTGATCACGTTCATCGACACCCCGGGTCACGAGGCGTTCACCGCCATGCGTGCCCGCGGTGCCAAGGTCACGGACATCGCCGTTCTGGTGGTCGCCGCTGACGATGGCGTGATGCCCCAGACCGTCGAGGCGTTGAACCACGCCCAGGCGGCAGGTGTGCCGATCGTGGTCGCAGTGAACAAGATCGACAAGCCCGAGGCCAACCCGGAGAAGATCCGCGGTCAGCTCACCGAGTACGGTCTGATCCCCGAAGAGTACGGTGGCGACACCATGTTCGTGGATGTCTCCGCTCGTGCCGGCCAGAACATCGAGGACTTGCTCGACGCGGTTGTCCTGACCGCAGACGGCGCCCTTGAACTGCAGGCCAATCCTGATAAGGAAGCCCGCGGTGTGGCCATTGAAGCGAACCTCGACAAGGGCCGCGGTGCAGTGTGCACCGTGCTGGTCCAGTCCGGCACGCTGAAGGTCGGCGACGCCATTGTCGCGGGTGCGGCCCACGGTCGCGTGCGTGCCATGTTCGACGAGAACGGTCAGGCAGTCGAAACTGCCACCCCGTCCCGTCCGGTCCAGGTGTTGGGTCTGTCCGCAGTGCCCCGCGCCGGTGATACGTTCCTGGCTACCCAGGAAGAGCGCACGGCTCGCCAGATCTCCGAGAAGCGTCAGGCCGCTGACCGTAACGCTCAGCTGGCCAAGCGCCGCAAGCGCATCACGCTCGAGTCCTTCGACGAGGCCGTGGCCGAGGGCAAGATGGACACTCTCAACCTCATCATCAAGGGTGACGTCTCCGGTGCCGTTGAGGCCCTGGAAGATTCGTTGCTCAAGATCGATGTGGGCGGGGACGAAGTCCAGCTGCGCGTCATCCACCGCGGTGTGGGTGCCATTACGCAGAATGACGTGAACCTGGCCACCGTGGACAACGCGGTCATCATCGGCTTCAACGTGCGACCGGCCGAGCGTGTCACCGAACTCGCGGACCGCGAGGGCGTGGACATGAAGTTCTACTCGGTGATCTACAACGCCATCGACGATGTCGAGAGTGCCTTGAAGGGCATGCTCAAGCCGGAGTACGAGGAAGTGGAGCTCGGTACCGCCGAGATCCGCGAGGTCTTCCGGTCCTCCAAGTGGGGCAACATCGCTGGTGCTTACATCACCAAGGGTGTGGTCAAGCGCAACGCCAAGGCACGTCTGGTGCGCGACGGCAACGTGGTGAAGGACAGCCTCACCATCGATTCGCTGCGTCGCTTCAAGGATGACGCCACGGAAGTGCGCGAGGGTTACGAGTGCGGTATCGGCCTCGGTTCCTTCAACGACATCCAAGAGGGCGACATGATCGAGACGTGGGAGATGCGCGAGAAACCTCGCGCCTGAGACCCATCTCGCTCAGCGGCGGGCATCCCGGCTACCCGGTAGGTGCCCGCCGCACCGGCCCGTCGCCCACGGCGGCGGGCCAGCGGCGTCGTTGTAACGACGGCGCCGCACCCCAGATTTTCTAGACCGAACGCATCCGCGTTCCCCAGCGAAGGAGAGTCACCATGGTTGACGCCGCACGCGCCGCACGGCTGGCCGACCGCATCAAGGTGATCGTTGCTCAGGCCCTCGAGCGTCGGATCAAGGATCCCCGCCTCGGTTTCGTAACCATTACCGATGCCCGGGTCACCAACGACCTTCAGCACGCAACCCTGTATTACACCGTCTACGGGGACGAGACGCAGCGAGCGGAGACCGCCCAGGCGCTCGAGTCCGCCAAGGGTGTTCTGCGCTCCGAGGTGGGGAAGAACATCACGGCGCGCCTCACGCCCACGCTCACGTTCGTGGCGGATGAGATCCCCGCCGACGCCGCTCGTCTCGAAGAGCTCTTGCGTGCGGCTCGTGAGAAGGACGAACAGGTCGCGGCTCAGGCTGCGGGCGCGTCCTACGCCGCGGGCGAGGACGCTTACCGCACCCCCGAGGACGACGCGGACGACAACGACATCGACTCCGACGCACCTCGGAGCTGACGCACGTGAACGAACGTCCCCACGTTCCGAGCCCGGCCCCCTCGTTACCGAGGACGGCCGGGTTCGTCATCGTCGACAAGCCGTTGGGCTGGACCTCCCACGATGTGGTGGCCCGGATGCGGCGCCTCGCCGGCACCCGCAAGGTGGGTCACGCGGGCACCTTGGACCCGACGGCATCGGGGGTTCTGGTACTGGGCGTCGAGAAGGCCACCAAGCTGCTCACGTGGGTCACCGGTACGTCCAAGACCTACGAGGCAGCCATTCGGTTGGGCGCCGCCACGGTCACCGACGACGCCGAGGGCGAGACCACCGAGCGAGCGGACACCGCGGCGCTGGAAGCCGTGAGCGAGGCCGATATCCACCGCGAAATCGCCGCGCTCACAGGCGAGATCCAGCAGGTCCCCTCTTCGGTGAGCGCCATCAAGGTCGATGGGAAACGCTCCTACGCCCGCGTACGCGGCGGCGAAGACGTGAAGTTGGCCGCGCGGCCGGTGACGATCCACGAATTCACGGTGCACGAGATCTCACGTGACGATACCGGCATTGACGTCAAGGCCACCGTCTCCTGCTCGTCCGGGACCTACATCCGTGCCCTCGCACGAGACATTGGACGTGCCCTGGGCGTGGGCGGACACCTCACCGGGCTCCGTCGCACCCGAGTCGGTTCCTTTACCCTCGAGCAGGCCCACACCCTGGAGGATCTGACGCAGGCTGTCAGCGACGGGGGAACCGTGGACACGTTGGAAATGGACCGGGCCGCGGCGCTGCTGTTCCCGGTGCGTCGACTGGACGCGGGGGAGGCCACGGACTTGTCGCACGGTCGCCGCATCTCCGCGCACCCGGATGATGTGGTGGCCGGAACCGAGCTTCCGGTGGCATGTTTCGCTCCGGACGGGACGCTCGTGGCGCTGGCAGAGAACCGGGGGTCGGCATCCAAACGATACGCCGCGTCTGTTCTGGGCATTACCGCGGGTGAAACTTTCGCCTCAGACGCCGCAGGCGCATCCGAATCATGTCTTCCGGCCGAACAGGAGAAGCGCTGATGCTGTGGGGTTACGACGGTTGGTTCTGGGCCTCCGTGGTGATTGGAACGCTGTCGTGTCTGGTATGCCTGGTGCAGGCGCTGAGAGGGCGCGAACCGGACGATTTCTCGCAGGGTTCCGTGTTGGTACTGGAGCTGTTCCTGCTCGTCTACATGGTGGGTTCCATTTTTCTCCCTATGTACGGGAGTGAAGCCTCGGGGAGTGTCCTGGAATACTGGGGCTATTTGCTGACCGCACTGCTCATCCCGGCGGGAACATTCATTTGGTCCCTCGTGGAACGCTCACGCTGGTCAACACTCATCCTGGCCGCGGCCGGGCCCGTGGTGATCATCATGGTCTATCGCATGAACTACATCTGGTACTACCAGAACCTCTGAGACCACACGACAGGGCCACTGCACGGAAAGGAAGTCGAACACGGTGAACAAGTCCACCGAGCACAATGCGTTGCAACAGCGTTTCGGCCATCGCGTCCGAAAACAACGCACGGATGCCAAGTCCAGCGGCTTCGGGCGGCTCATCATCGTGGTCTACGGAGTGTTCTCCTTGTCCGCGGGTGTGCGCTCCGTCTACCAACTCGGCACGGAATTCTCCCAGGCTCCGCTGGCGATCATCCTGTCCACGATTTCTGCCGTTATCTACGTCGTAGCCACGATTGCGCTGACCAAGACCGGGCCCGGTTGGCACCGGATCGCGTGGATCGCGGTGTGGATCGAGATGATCGGTGTGCTCGCGGTGGGCCTGCTCAGCGTGGTCTCACCCGAACTTTTCCCCAAGGCCAGTGTGTGGTCCCATTTCGGTGCGGGCTACGGTTACGTGCCACTGGTACTGCCCATCATCGGCCTGATCTGGCTGTGGCGGACCCGCCCCACCCGCGTCAACGGGTAGGCTCGTTTCGTCCGCCCGCACACTCGACATCGAGGAGAACAGTGATTCGCTGGAGATCCCGCGACGACATCACCCCGGGTTTTGGACCGTCCGTTGTGACGATTGGAAACTTCGACGGCGTCCACCGCGGTCACCAACACGTTTTTGACACGTTGTTGGAGACGGCCCGGAAGCGCGACGCGCGTTCCGTGGTGGTTACTTTCGATCCGCACCCAGCTCTCGTACACCGTCCGGAATCTCACCCGGGCCTGATCATGGGGCTTGAGGACAAATTGGATGCGCTGGAGCACACCGAGATCGACGCCGTGTTGGTGCAACCCTACTCACTGGATTTCGCTCAACTGACGCCCGAAGAATTCGTGGTTGACTACCTGGTCAACCCTCTCGATGCCGTGTGTCTGGTCATCGGTGCCGACGTCCGGCTCGGCAAGGACAACACCGGTGACCTGAACGCAATTCGGGCTCTCGGCGAGAAGCACGGGTTCGACGTGGTGGTCGTTGACGACGTGGTGGGAACGGACCCGTCGACTCCCGCCAAGAACGGAACGCCCGCGACCGCATCCGGAGACCGGCGGTGTTCCTCGACCTGGATCCGATCGTGCCTGGAGGCCGGTGACATGCGAGGCGCCACAGGTTTGCTGACCCGCAATCACCGCATGCGCGGAGAGGTGGTGCACGGTGCCGCACGCGGACGGGAGCTGGGTTTTCCCACCGCTAATCTTTCCCCGGAAGCCACCGGGTTCATCCCGGCTGACGGAGTGTATGCGGGCTGGCTCGTGGACCAGAACGGCAAACGCTGGCCCACCGCCATTTCCGTAGGATCCAATCCCACGTTCGAGGGGGTTTCGCGCCAAGTCGAGGCCCACGTGATCGACCGCCCGGACGAGGACATCGAGGATTTCAACCTTTACGGCCAGCAGGTCGTGGTGGACTTCGTGGAACGGTTGCGCGGCATGGTGGCATACCGAGGGATCGAGGCTCTGGTGGCCCAGATGAATGACGACGTCAAACGGTCCCGCGAGATCCTGGCCCAGGAACCTCGCGAGACCGCCTGAAACGTCGAACCAGCTAGCAGCTACATTTCTTCGTGATCGCGGGGATCAAAACCCGAACCACTCAAACCGGTGTGCAGCATTTTGATGCGTCGCATCTGATCATCGGAGAGGTCCCAGTCGAACACGTCGATATTCTCGGCCATACGGGTGACGTCCGAGGTCTTGGGAATGGGCAGAATGTTGGACTGGATGTGCCAACGCAGCATGACCTGTGCGGGAGTACGGCCCTGTTTCCGAGCGATCTCCGCAATCCACTCGTGCTGCAGGATGTCCGTCTTGCGGCCCAGTGGCGCCCACGCTTCGGTCACGATCTTATGCTCCCCATGGAACTCGCGCAGCAGTTCCTGCTGGTACTGGGGATTCAGCTCCACCTGATTGATCACCGGCATCTCACCGGTTTCCTTCTCCAGTCGCAACAGGTGCTCCGGCAGGAAGTTGGACACACCGGTGGACTTGACCAGGCCCTGATCCCGCAACTCGATCATGGTCTGCCACGTCTCCACGTAGCGGTCCACGGATGGATTGGGCCAGTGAATTAGGTACAGATCCACGTAATCCGTGCCCAGCCGCTTCAGGGAGGCTTCGAGTGAGCGCCGCACGGAATCCGTGCCGTGATCGCGCCCCGGGAGCTTGGTGGTCAGGAAGATGTCCTCGCGCTTGATGCCCGAAGCCTGCACACCACGACCCACCCCCAATTCGTTGCCGTAGTTCACGGCGGTATCGATCAGGCGGTACCCACGCCACAGGGCTTCCGGGATCAGTGCCTCCGCCTCTGCATCGTCCATGGGATAGGTGCCCAGACCCAGCTGCGGAATCTTGTTGTCGTCACGCAGCACGTGGCGCGGGACATCCGGGACTGCGTTCTCAAGTTTCTTATCGCTCATGCGTTCCTCAATTCACTCGGAAGTACTTTGGCGAAGGGTGTTCAGCACCTGGCATACCGCACTCGCGCTGATCTCCGCCACCAGGTCGATCTCCAGATGAAACTGCTGCCCGGCCGCCGGACCGCACAGGTCCGAAATGCTGCGCACGGCAACGAACGGGTACTCGCGGGTGGTGCATACCTGCGCGAGCGCGACCGTTTCCATGTCCGTGCTCAGGGCTTCGGGGAAGATTTCGCGGGTGGCTCCCACGTTGGCTTCCGTCACGAACGAGCCGCCCGAGAGCATGGTGCCACGAAGCACCGTCTGGTTGTCGGTGGCCACCAGAGTTTCGTCGGTGGCACCCAACAAGTTCTCAGCGGGGGAGTAGGTCTCCGGCATGCCCGGTACCTGACCGGGAACGTACCCGAACGCCGTGGCATCAGCATCCGTATAGCGGTAGCAGGTGCCGATCACCAGGTCGCCCACGTTCACGTCCGCCCGCAGCCCGCCGGCCGAACCCGCCGAGATCACGGCGGAGGGCTCGAACCGCTCGATGACAGCCGTCAGCGCAGCCGCCGCATTGACCAGACCGATTCCGGTGCGCACGATCAGCACAGGCTGGCTCTCGAGCACGATGGCGTACACAAGCGCGGTGCCCACGGTCAGCGGTTGCGCGGCTTGTTCCTCAGCGCGCGTCAGGAAAGGCTTGGCCTCTTCGTCCATGGCGACAACCACCGCGGGTGAGCCCACGCAGCGACCGAACAGGGCGGCGTCGTGGTTCAACGTCTCCTGGGAGGGCCCTGAGCTCACTTGGTGACCACGTCCCATGCGGCGCGTTCGTCCAGGAAGTTCTGCACTGCGGACTTGGCCGCCTCGAGGCTGTGGTTGGCGCCCCAACCGCACTGCACCTCATTAGCAGCCGGTACCTCGTCAGCGGCCAGGATGTCCTTGAACGTTGCCTCGAGCAGGTTCTTGAACTCGCCGTCCTCCGTGCCCAGCATGAGCGCGTAGAAGCCGGTCTGGCAGCCCATGGGGGAGAAATCGATGAGTGCCTCGGTGTGGTTGCGCATGTGCTCAGCTGTGAGGTGCTCGATGGAATGGACCGCGGGCATCTCCAGGTGGGATTCATTGGGCTGGGTGAACCGCACGTCGTACTTGATAAGCGTGTCGCCGCCCGGCAACTCCTTGCGATCGGCAATCCGAACGTAGGGGGCAGCGACCGAACGGTGATCCAGGTTGAAAGACTCCACATTCATTTTCTTCATGGCCCCATTGTCCCAGTTGACGGGGACATCCATAACGGTGACCCGCCTAATACGACGTATTGAGCGCTGTCCGTTAGACTGGTCAACGGCCTGACTGCAGTCCGTGGCGGTCAGATCTCGGGTGATCCACCCGAAACCCGGGCGCAAACCCTGTGCACCGGGCGGTCACGGTACTAACTCAAGGAGTTACCTATGGCACTGGATGCCGCTATCAAGCAGGAAATCATCAAGGAGTACGCAACTCACGAGGGTGACACTGGTTCGCCCGAGGTGCAGATTGCTGTGCTGTCCCGTCGTATTTCCGACTTGACCGAACACCTGAAGCAGCACAAGCACGACCACCACACCCGTCGCGGCCTCATGGCCCTGGTGGGTCGCCGTCGTCGCATGCTTGACTACCTGCGTCGCACTGAAATCGCCCGCTACCGTACGCTCATCGAGCGCCTCGGCCTGCGTAAGTGATTTAGGTTCTCGGTGTTCCCCGTGCTTTCACACGTGAAAGCGCGGGGAACCGCCGTAACCGGCGCTGTTCGTGACGAACACCGTCAGGTTCCACCAGGAACCACCGGCCTACCGGCCGAAACACCTAAAAGAAAAAGATAGTGGCGGATTCGCGCACCATATCGCGGTCCTCGACAGTGGCCTTCGCAATGCAGCACGCAGTGTGAGCGCCTCGATCGAAGACCGGTATGTCGCGCTTTTCGCAACAGAAGAAACGGAGGTGACCCTTGGAGGGTCCCGAAATTCAGAGTGCAGAAGCAATCATCGACAACGGTTCGTACGGCAAGCGCGTAGTGCGCTTCGAAACCGGCCGGTTGGCCAAGCAGGCCGCCGGTTCCGCACTGGTCTCCATCGACGAGGAAACTTCGATGCTGTCGGCCACCGCAGTGGGCAAGAACCCGCGCGAAGGCTTTGACTTCTTCCCGCTCACCGTGGACGTTGAAGAGCGCATGTACGCCGCGGGCCGCATCCCGGGCTCGTTCTTCCGCCGCGAAGGCCGTCCGTCCACGGATGCGATCCTGACCTGCCGCCTGATCGACCGTCCGTTGCGCCCCGCCTTCGGCAAGGGAATCCGCAACGAGGTCCAGGTCGTCGTGACCGTGCTGTCCATTGCACCGGACGAGATCTACAACACCGTGGCCATCAACGCCGCGTCCATGTCCACCTCACTCTCCGGCATGCCCTTCCAGGGCCCCGTGGGCGGCGTGCGCATGGCTCTCATGCCCGGGGAGAACGGCAACCACCAGTGGATCGCCTTCCCCAAGCACTCCCAGATCGAGAACGCCGTGTTCGACATGGCCGTGGCCGGCCGCGTGGTCACCACCGCTGATGGTTCCGAAGACGTCGCGATCATGATGGTCGAGGCCGAGGCCACCGACAACTCGTGGGAGCTCGTCAAGGGCCAGGGCGCAGTTGCCCCGACCGAGGAGCTCGTCTCCGAGGGCATCGAGGCGTCCAAGGCATACATCAAGGCGCTGTGCGACGCCCAGGCCGATCTGGTCGCTCGCGCCGGCAAGCCCGCCATGGAACTGCCCCGCTTCGGCGGTTACGGCGAGGACGCCACTCAGGCTGTCGAAGAATTCGTGGGCAACCGTCTGGCTGAGGTGTACTCCATTGCCGGCAAGCAGGAGCGCGAAGCAGCCACCGACGAGCTGCACCAGAGCGTTCTGGCGGAGCTCACCGGTGAGGGCAAGCCCTTCGCCGACCGCAAGGACGAGATCAACGGTGCCTATCAGGCACTGACCAAGCAGACCGTGCGCCAGCGCATCCTCAAGGATGAGGTCCGCATCGACGGCCGTGGTCTCACGGACATCCGTGAGCTGACCGCCGAGGTCGAGGTGCTGCCCCGCGTGCACGGTTCAGCGATCTTCGAGCGTGGAGAGACCCAGATCATGGGTGTCACCACCTTGAACATGCTCAAGCTGGAGCAGCAGATCGATTCGCTGTCCCCGGTCAAGCACAAGCGCTACATCCACCACTACAACTTCCCGCCGTACTCGACCGGCGAGACCGGCCGCGTGGGTTCGCCCAAGCGCCGCGAAATCGGTCACGGTGCGTTGGCAGAGCGTGCCATCACGCCCGTGCTGCCTTCACGTGAGGAGTTCCCGTACGCGATCCGTCAGGTCTCCGAGGCCCTCGGTTCCAACGGCTCCACCTCCATGGGCTCCGTGTGTGCCGCGACCCTGTCGCTGCTCAACGCCGGTGTGCCGCTGCGTGCACCCGTTGCCGGTATCGCCATGGGTCTCGTCTCGGACACCGTGGACGGCGAAACCCGCTACGCTGCGCTGACGGACATCTTGGGTGCCGAAGACGCGCTGGGTGACATGGACTTCAAGGTTGCCGGTACCTCCGAGTTCGTGACCGCTATCCAGCTGGACACCAAGCTCGACGGCATCCCCGCGTCCGTGCTGACCGCCGCCCTGAGCCAGGCTCGCGAGGCCCGTCTGTACATCCTGAATGTGCTGACCTCCGCGATCGACGCTCCGGACGAGATGAGCGAATTCGCTCCTCGTGTAATCAGCGTGAACGTACCCGTCTCCAAGATCGGTGAGGTCATCGGCCCCAAGGGCAAGATGATCAACCAGATCCAGGAGGACACCGGAACGGACATCTCCATCGAGGACGACGGCACCGTGTACATCGGAGCCGTGGACGGACCGTCCGCAGAAGCCGCTCGTTCGGCAATCAACGCGATTGCCAACCCGCAGGTTCCCGAGGTGGGCGAGCGTTACCTGGGTACCGTGGTCAAGACCACCACCTTCGGTGCGTTCATCTCCCTGACCCCGGGCAAGGACGGTCTGCTGCACATCTCCGAGATGCGCAAGCTCAATGACAACAAGCGCGTCAACGAAGTGGACGACGTGGTGAGCGTGGGCCAGAAGGTCCAGGTCGAGATCACCAAGGTCGACGATCGCGGCAAGCTCTCGCTGGCTCCGGTCGTTGCGGACCAGGACAAGGCCGAAGAGCTCGAGTCCGAACCCGTCAACGAGAGCTGATCGAGGGGTAACTCGAGGTTCATGACGGTAGTTCACCTTCCGCTGGAGGCGGGCGATCCCGGGGAGAATTTCTCCACCGCGGACGCCCGCCTTCGGGCGTACTCAGCTTCTTTGCCCGCCACCACCGGATTCACCCACGTGGTCCACGACGACGCCGACGGCGCCGTGATCACCCGCAGCGTGCTGCCCTGCGGTACTCGCGTGCTCACGGAAAAAATGCCCGGGCAACGTTCGGCCTCCGTGGGGTTCTGGGTCAGCCTGGGCTCTCGTGACGAGGCTCCGGGAATGCTCGGGTCCACTCACTTCCTGGAGCACCTGCTGTTCAAAGGCACAGCGCGGCGGACCGCTCTGGACATCGCCGAGGCATTCGATGCCGTGGGCGGGGAGTCCAACGCGTTCACCGCCAAGGAAAGCACGTGCTACTACGCTCGGGTGCTTTCCGATGACCTCCCCATGGCCATTGACGTTCTCGCGGACATGTTCTCGAGCGCCGTGCTGGACCCGGACGAATTCGACCGTGAGCGCGGAGTGATCCTCGAAGAGATCGCCATGGATCGTGATGATCCCACTGATTTTGCGTTCGAGCAGTTCATTGCCGGTGTGATGGACGGTTCACCCCTGGCGCGCCCCATTGCGGGGACGCCCGAGGAGATCCGCACCGTGGCTCGTGACGCTGTGTGGGAGCACTACAGGGCCGCTTACCGCCCCGAGAACCTCGTGGTCACGGCCGCGGGAGGGCTCGAGCACGATCATGTGGTCGATTGGGTGCGTGACTCACTGACCCGCGCGGGTTGGGATCCGGATGCACCCGGTGCCGTGGGTGCGCGGCGATCCAATGAATCCGCCGTCCTCACTCCACTCACGGGAACCCAGGTGTTCCACCGCCCCGTGGAGCAAGCGCACGTGGTGCTGGGCGGACCGGCTCTGCGCGTAGGAGACGATCGACGGTTCACCATGACCGTCCTCAACGCGGCCCTGGGTGGTGGTATGTCATCCAGGCTGTTCCACACCATCCGTGAACAGAAGGGCCTGGCCTATTCGACATTCTCGTTCTCCGGAGCGTACTCGGACGCAGGGTATTTCGGCATGTACGCGGGATGCACGATGGACCGCGTGGACCAGGTGGCGCAACTCATGCGCGACGAGCTGGACCGTCTGGCTCAGGACGGAATGACTACCAAGGAACTTGGGAAGATCGAGGGCCAGCTCAGCGGTGCCACTGTGTTGGCACTGGAGGACACTGGTTCAAGGATGTCCCGGTTGGGCTCAGCTGAGCTGAAGACCGGTGTGTACATGGACGTGGACGAGTCTCTGGACCGGATTCGCGCTGTGACGTCCCAGGACGTGCAGACATTGGCAGCGGAACTTTCGGCCGCATCCTCCGTGCAAACCGTGGTGGGGCCTCAGGTCCGGACCGAGAACTTGCCGACCCAGAACTAAGGAGTGGTTGAGATGACTGAATCGAACAACACCATCAAGGTTGCCGTGCTCGGCCACCGGGGACGCATGGGCTCCGAAGCGGTGGCCGCGGTGGAGCGTGCTCCCGGCCTGGAACTGGTTGCCGCCCTGGGGCGCGGAGATGATTTCCTGACCCTCGTCGACTCGGGCGCGCAGGTCATGATTGACCTGACCGTTCCGGAATCCACACGCGATAACGTGCGCTTCGCAATCGATCACGGTATCCACGCGGTTGTGGGTACCACGGGGTGGGATGCTCAGGCGCTTGCGGACCTCGAGTCTCAGCTGGCCGAGCACCCCGAAGTGGGTGTCCTGATCGCTCCGAACTTCGCAGTGGGCGCGGTTCTGGCCATGAAGTTCTCGGAGGCGGCAGCTGCGTTCTTCGAGTCCGTGGAGGTCGTAGAACTGCATCACCCCGACAAGCTGGACGCGCCGTCCGGAACTGCCGCCCGCACGGCGTCGTTGATCGGCAAGGCACGCCGGGAGGCCGGCGTGGCCGACTCACCGGACGCGACCCAGACCGATCCCGACGGCGCCCGCGGTGCCGTGGTGGACGGCGTGCACGTGCACTCCGTCCGGATGCGCGGTTTGGTGGCCCACCAAGAAACCCTGCTGGGCAACACAGGGGAGCAGCTGACGATCCGCCACGATTCGTTCGATCGGATCTCTTTCATGACCGGAGTGGTACTGGGTGTCCGCGAAGTGGCCAAGCACCCGGGGCTGACTCACGGACTGGACGGCTACATGGATCTGGGCCTGTGAGTAACCAAGAATCCGATGCCCGAGAACTCGGGACCGAACGCCCAGATACCGGGAAGCGCGGTTCGTTGCGTTGGTGGGTGGCAGCGGTCATTGTCCTGGCACTGCTGACCGTGGTGATCCTGCCCATCTCCACGGGTTCCAAGATCTGGATCATGGCCATGCTGGCGTTCGCCGCGGTCTTCACCGTGCTCGAAATTGGTTCCAAGGGGCGGATCCTGGCGGCGCTCATGATCGCGCTCCTCGCCCTCTACTTGGGGCTCTCATTCCAGCGTGCAGTGCTCCTGCTGAACACCGACGGTTGGATCGTCAAGGGTTTCGGGGTCGCGATGCTCGTGATCCCTGCCGTAGGCACGTGGGCCATGGTGCGCGAGATCATTTTTGGCGCACGCACCGAAAAACTTGGTCGGACCCTCGCCGCGGAGGGCGGGCTCCCCGAGGACAACTTGCCCAAAACGCCGTCGGGCCGGTATGTCCGTGAGGCCGCGGACCAGCACTTCCACACGGTGCGCGAAGAGGTCGAGGCGAATCCCGAGGATTGGCGCGGTTGGTACCGATTGAGCCTGGCCTACTCGGCAAGTTCGGACGGGCGTCGTGCCCGCGGTGCCATGCGCACCGCCATCGCGTTGTACCGAGGCACCGACCCGGGGGCGGCGCTCGCGCGGTGATCACGGTAACCTTGGGGATATGACCGATCGCAGCGTAGCCACTCAGCCCGACCGCCCCGCTCCCATGTTCGGAACTCTGCTCACCGCCATGGTGACCGCGTTCAAGGACGACGGAACGGTGGACCTCGAAACCACGGGGCATCTCGCGGAAGAGTTGGTCAACGACGGGTGTGACGGACTGGTGGTGTGCGGCACCACCGGCGAGTACTCGACCATGACCGACGAAGAGAACCTCGCGGTCTTCCGGGCCGTCAAGGACGCAGTTGGCGGGCGTGTGCCCCTGCTCGCCGGTACCGGATCCAATGACACGGAGCACTCGCGGTACCTGTCCCTGGAAGCGCAGAAGATCGGTATGGACGGTCTGTTGATCGTCACTCCGTACTACAGCAAGCCCACGCAGGCCGGTATCGAGGCGCACTTCCGCTCGTTGGCGGATTCCGTGGACACGCCCATCATGATGTACGACATTCCGGGTCGTTCGGGTGTGCCGATCGCCCCGGAAACCTTGATTTCATTGGCGTCCCACGAGAACCTCGTGGCCGTCAAGGATGCCAAGGCTGACTTCAACGCGGCCGCCCACGTCATGGCCGAAACGGACCTCGTGTACTACTCCGGCGACGACGGACTGACCCTCCCATGGATCGCTCTGGGCGCGGCCGGACTAGTCGGTGTCACCTCCCACCTGGACACGCCGCGCTTCCGCACCCTCGTGGACGCAGCTCTGAACGGTGACCTCGAGACGGCCCGCAAGGTCAACAACGAGTTGATTCCTGTGGTTCGCGCCGCCATGACCCGCGTGCCCGGTGCAGTGGCCGCGAAGACCATTCTGAATTGGCAGGGGCGCCTGCCGAACAACACCGTGCGCCTGCCGCACGTGGCGCCCACCCAGGCCGAAATCGAACAGATCCGGGCGGATCTGAGTGCTTCGGTCCTGGCAGACACTTTGAACAATTAAAGACGAAAGAGGTCACATGACCCGATGGACCAACACTGACCTGTCCGAACCTCCCGCGTTGGCCGCAGACACCATGCGCGTCATCCCGCTGGGCGGTTTGGGCGAGGTCGGTCGGAACATGACCGTGTTCGAGATCAACGGGCAGTTGCTCGTGGTCGACTGCGGTGTGCTGTTCCCCGAAGAAACTCAACCCGGTGTGGATCTGATCCTGCCGGACATCAACAACATCAAGGACCGCCTGGATGACATCGTGGCGGTCGTGCTCACGCACGGTCACGAGGACCACATCGGTGCTGTTCCGTACCTGCTCAAGCGCCGCCCGGACATCCCCATCGTCGGTTCCCAGCTCACGCTTGCGCTGATCGAGGCCAAGCTGAAGGAGCACCGCATCAAGCCCTTCACCCTGGCTGTGCGCGAGGGCCAGGTGGAGAAACTCGGCGAGTTCGAGTGCGAGTTCGTGGCCGTCAACCACTCCATCCCGGACGCGCTGGCCGTGTTCCTGCGGACCAAGGCCGGCACCGTGTTGCACACGGGCGACTTCAAGATGGACCAGTTGCCTATGGACGGTCGCATCACCGACCTGCGGCACTTCGCGCGCCTGGGCGAAGAGGGTGTTGATCTGTTCCTGACGGACTCCACCAACGCCGAGGTCCCGGGCTTCGTCCCGACCGAGAAGGCCATTGGCCCCGTGCTCGCTGACGTCATCGCCAAGGCCCGCCAGCGTGTGATTGTGGCGTCCTTCTCATCCCACGTCCATCGCGTGCAGCAGGTGCTCGACGCCGCTGTGGCCAGCGGTCGCAAGGTCGCGCTCATGGGACGCTCGATGATTCGCAACATGGAGATCGCCGACAAGCTCGGGTACCTGGACGTTCCGCCCAACGTGCTGATCGACCAGAAGAAGGCCGCGGACTACCCGGACGACAAGCTTGTGATCATGTGCACCGGTTCCCAGGGCGAGCCCATGGCTGCTCTGTCCCGCATGGCCAACGGCGACCACAAGGTCCAGGTGAACGCCGGTGACACGGTGATCCTGGCGTCGTCGTTGATCCCGGGCAATGAGAACTCGGTGTTCCGAGTGATCAACGGCCTGATGCGTCTGGGCGCGGACGTGGTGCACAAGGGCAACGCCAAGGTGCACGTGTCCGGTCACGCCGCCGCTGGCGAATTGCTGTACTGCTACAACATTGTGGAACCCGAGTACGTCATGCCGGTCCACGGTGAGGTGCGCCACCTGATCGCCAACGGTGCCCTGGCACAGGAGACCGGTGTCCCCGGTGACCATGTGCTGCTCGCTGAAAACGGCACCGTGGTGGACATGCACAACGGCAAGTCCAAGATCACCGGTCAGGTCGAATGCGGGTTCATCTACGTGGACGGCTCCTCCGTTGGCGAGATCACTGATGCGGACCTCAAGGACCGCATGACCCTGGGGGAGGAAGGCTTCATCTCCGTGGTCACCGTGGTCAACCGCGACACCGGCAAGATTGTGTCCGGCCCGGACATTCACGCGCGCGGTGTGGCGGAGGAAGATACAGTCTTTAACGAGATCCGCCCGAAGATCATTGCGGCCCTCGAAGACGCCATGAGCGAGTCCGGTAAGAACCACTCTGCGCACCAGTTGCAACAGGTCGTTCGCCGCACCATCGGCTCGTGGGTTTCGCGCAAGCTGCGCCGTAAGCCCATGATCGTGCCCGTGGTGGTCGAGGCCTAAGCCACGTCCGCCCAGTAGCGTGCAAGCCCGCCCCGACTCGATGTCGGGGCGGGCTTTGCATTGGCCGGGTATTCTGGAACATATGGCGTCACGAACTTCCCCTCCGCGATCGTCGAAGTCAACATCTCGAACCTCGACCTCGTCCCGCTCGTCCAAGGGCACCACCAAGAGCTCATCCAAGGCCTCGGCCAAGTCCGCACCACAGGGACCCTCGGCCGGTAGCCGTCTTCTCCGTGCCATGGTCAATGCGTGGGCCGGCCTGGGCCACGTGGTGGGCGCGGGTGTTCGTCGGATCGGTACCGTGCGCACAGACATGGCACCCGATGAACGCCGCGACGGCGGAGCACTCGTGTGGCTCGTGTTGGCCGTACTCATCGCGGCGGTTGAATGGTGGAACCTCCGGGGAGTGGATGCCATTTTCATCTCCATGCCCGCCTCCTGGGTACACGCGGTCGTGGGCGGCACCTTTGGTTTCATGGCGCTCGTGTTACCTGCGTTTTGTCTGTTCTTCGCATGGCGGGCTTTCCGTCATCCCACCGAAACTCAGGCCAACAATCGCATTGCGATCGGTTTGTTGGCGCTGACGGTTGCGGGCTCCGGTATCGCCCACATCGCCGGGGGGCAGCCCCAGCTCAACCAGGGTTTCGAAGCGATCTGGCAGGCCGGTGGTTTCGTCGGCTTCTTGGCTGCTGATCCGTTGTCCGCCTTGGTGACCCACTGGGGTGCGTTCGTCGTCCTCGGCGTTCTCGCTTTCCTCTCTTTGCTCGTCATGACAGCTACCCCCATCGGCCAGATCGGGCCGCGCCTGCGAGATGGCTACAACAAGCTCATGGGGCAGGGCGAGCCCCGGCCCACCGATATCTCGGACCCCGAGCACGACCGTTCCTACCTCGATCCGGCCCGGCCGGAGAAGAAGCGCAGCAAGCGCCAGACCCGCGCCGAGCGACGTCGTGAAAAGGCGCAGCTGGATGCGTACAACGGGGACGAAGCATTCGAACGCGCGGTGGTGGACGAGGCCAAGCGTCGCGAAGCCGCCGAGGGCTCCTCGAGCACCCGCGTCTTCGATCTTTCCGACGACGGTGACTCCGCCACGTCCGGTTCCACGTCCTCGGACGCTGCGGGCCCTGCGAGTGTCCAGGTGCAGGACACGGAGGACATCCCGAGCGTGCGGCCGGGTGTGAAGCGTCCCACCAAGTCCCAGATCGCCGCGGACAAGTTGCGGCGCCAACAGGGTCTGGAACCCGCCGCCGACACTGCCGAGGCCTCGGAGGCCCCCGCGCTGGCCGAGGTGGACGAGCCCGAGAGCGCACGGACCCACACGCCGTCGGCGCCCATTCCGGCACGCTCCGAGCAGCTGCAGCTCGCCGGAGACATGGCGTACAACTTGCCCGATCCCGGAAACTTGGTGCAGGGCCCGCCCGCAAAGGACCGCTCCGAAGCCAATGACCGCGTGGTAGCGGCACTGACCAACGTGTTGCAGCAGTTCAATGTGGATGCCGAGGTCACCGGTTTCTCCCGCGGCCCCACCGTGACCCGTTACGAGATCGAACTCGGCTCGGGTACCAAGGTGGAGCGCGTCACGGCGCTGTCCAAGAACATCGCCTATGCAGTGGCGTCGGCCGATGTCCGAATCCTGTCGCCCATTCCCGGCAAGTCAGCCATCGGTATTGAGATCCCGAACACCGACCGCGAGACCGTTGCCCTCGGCGACGTCTTGCGCTCGCAGCGCGCGCGGACCTCCGAGCACCCCATGGTCATGGGTGTGGGCAAGGACGTCGAGGGCGGTTTCGTGGTGGCCAACCTGGCCAAGATGCCGCACATGCTCGTCGCCGGTGCGACCGGCGCCGGTAAATCCTCCTTCGTGAACTCGATGATCGTGTCCATCCTGATGCGATCCACCCCGGACGAGGTGCGCCTGGTCATGGTGGACCCCAAGCGCGTGGAACTCACCGCGTACGAGGGCGTTCCCCACCTGATCACCCCCATCATCACCAATCCCAAGAAGGCCGCCGAGGCCCTGCAGTGGGTCGTCCGTGAGATGGACGCCCGCTACGACGATCTGTCGCACTACGGCTACAAGCACATCGACGACTTCAATAAGGCCGTGCGTAACGGCAAGGTGCAGCCTGAGCCCGGTTCCAAGCGGGTCATCCGCCCGTACCCGTACCTGCTGGTGATCGTGGACGAGCTCGCGGACCTCATGATGGTCGCCCCTCGCGATGTTGAGGATGCCATCGTGCGCATCACTCAGCTCGCTCGCGCCGCCGGCATCCACTTGGTGCTTGCCACCCAGCGCCCGTCCGTGGACGTGGTCACGGGTCTGATCAAGGCCAACGTGCCCTCGCGTATGGCGTTCGCGACCTCATCCGTGACCGACTCGCGAGTGGTCCTGGACCAGCCCGGTGCAGAGAAGCTCATTGGCCAAGGTGACGCCCTGTTCCTTCCGATGGGCGCGTCCAAGCCCATGCGTGTGCAGGGCGCGTGGGTCTCGGAGTCCGAGATCCACAAGGTCGTGGAACACGTCAAGACGCAGATGCAGACCAACTACCGCGAAGACGTGATCCAGGAAGCCCCCAAGAAGCAGATCGACGAGGACATCGGGGACGATCTGGATGTGCTGCTGCAGGCCGCCGAACTCATCATCACCACCCAATTCGGCTCCACGTCCATGCTGCAGCGCAAGCTCCGCGTGGGCTTCGCCAAGGCGGGCCGCCTGGTGGACCTTCTCGAGTCCCGAGGAGTGGTCGGGCCTTCTGAGGGCTCCAAGGCCCGAGACGTTCTCGTCAAGCCCGACGACCTCGCGGCCACCCTCGCCCTCATTCGCGGCGAGGAACCGCCCTCGACCCCGGGTGACGACGATGCCGCGGCAGGCCCCGCAGCGCCGTCGGCGGGCGCCGGTGGTTCCGTCGACTACGGCGAGGATCCCGTGGAAGCCAGCCTGTCCGACGTGGCCAAGGACTACCACGACGGTGACGACGACGATGATTCACACGACGCTTGGGAGTTGACCGGACGATGATGGCTCGAAAAGACGGAACACCCGCACCCCGAGCGGTGGCCGATCCGCCGCCCAACTCATCCAACTGGAATCTTCCGAATGCGCTGACGGCACTGCGGATCGTCATGGTGCCCTTCTTCGTGTGGTTCCTGTGGGCGGGCGGAACTCACGGCGAGGATTCCATGCCCATGCGCTGGGCGGCCGTTGTGGTCTTCGGTGTGGCCATGTACACGGACAAGCTCGACGGCGATATCGCCCGCGCGCGCAACTTGATCACCAGCTTCGGCAAGATCGCAGACCCCATTGCGGACAAGCTCTTGACCGGCGCCGCTTTCGTGGTGCTCTCCATGCTGGGGGAGCTGTGGTGGTGGGTGACCATCGTGATTCTGGTGCGCGAATGGGGCATCACGGTCATGCGGTTCGTGGTGATTCGCTACGGCGTCATGGCCGCTTCCAAGGGGGGCAAGACCAAGACCGTGCTGCAGACCGCGGCATTGATCGCCTTGCTGCTACCCCTGGCCCCGTTCGTGGGCGCGTGGTGGCTGTGGTTCGCATGGGTGCTGACGGCGCTGGCACTGATCGTCACCGTGATCACCGGCATCGATTACGTGATCAAGGCTGTTCAGCTGCGAAACGCGGCAGTGAACAAGGACCCCGGGAACGGGAGCCGGTAATGGCCGAGTCCGGGCTCCATACGGCCGTGGATCTTATTCAATTGGCCGTCACGCACGAGGTCACCATCGGGACGGCCGAATCGCTGACCGGCGGTGCCGTGGCCGCGGCCATTGTTGACGTGCCGGGGGCCTCGTCCTGCTTTGAGGGCAGCGTTGTCAGTTACTCGCACGCCGTGAAGGAAAAGGTTCTGGGCGTGTCGCACGATCTGCTCGAGACCAGGGGAGCCGTAGATCCCGAGATCGCTCAGGCGATGGCGCTGGGCACGCGGTCCGCTCTGGGTGTCGACTGGGCCGTGTCGACCACGGGCGTGGCCGGGCCCGAACCTCACGATGGTCAGGCCGTGGGCACTGTGTACATCGGCGTTAGCGGTCCACGAGGCGAGCACCACCTCGAGTTGCACCTGGACGGCGGGCGGGCAGCCATTCGTCAGGAGTCAGTTTCCCGGGCCGTGGACTTTCTCGCGTCACAAATCGAGCTCACAGACAACTTCCAGTGAAATTCTTTCGCCAACAAGGAACAATTGAACGTGCAAGAAGGTTACTACTACCAGAGGCTCAACTTGAGCCGCCCAGGGTCAAGGTTGTGGCTAAGGCCCGACTGAAAGCACCTGGTTTAACGGTTTGACCGTTCGTACGAGGAGTAGGCAATTCACATGACGAAGCAACCCGTGTCCGTCAATGGTGTCGTCCGTTGGAAGGACGTGGGACTGTCCGACGAAGAACATGCCGAGACGAAGGACGTCAAAGTGGGCGTTTTGCGACAAGAAATTGGTGAAGTGCTCCGTAGCGTTCGCCAGCGCCAGGGACGTACTCTGCGAGAAGTTTCGCACAGTGCTCGCGTGTCGCTGGGCTACCTGAGCGAGGTGGAACGCGGCCAGAAGGAAGCGTCCTCCGAGCTGTTGGCATCCATCTGCACCGCTCTCGAAATCCCCCTGTCACAGATGCTGCGTGAAGTTGCAGATCGCCTCGCATACGCCGAGGGCAACTACATTCCGGATACCGTGCCTTCCGAGATGACCGAGGAGTTCACTCGCGAGGTCCGTCAGTTGCGCGGGGGCGCAGCCACTTCGGCGCACTAATCCCAACCGCTCACCAGCGCTAGAGTTTCAGGGCCCGTCGGCATTGTCGGCGGGCCCTTGTTATGTCACCCCACCATTGAAATCCACGAGGAAAGGTCGCATGCGCATCAGTACGTTCTGGGAGCTCATGGCCCATGAGTTCGGGTCCGGGTACTCCAAAGTTCTGGCACGGGATCTCGTCATGGCAGAAGTGGGGGATCGCACTGCTGTCGAGGCCCTCGACGCCGGCATCGATCCCAAGCAGGTTTGGTTCGCGCTTTGCAAGGCGCAGGAGATTCCCCAGGACCGTTGGTGGGGCCCGGACAAGGAGCCCAAGTCCTAGTGCCGCAATGGCGTCGAACGCCAATCGAATGTATATTCGAATCAGATGATCCGGGCTCCACATCCCCCGTGGGCCCTTATGCGTGTCGGACCCGCTCAGTAGGTTGAGACACGAACCAAACAACAGGGCCCAGAACACCGGCCCCTAAGAACCGAGGTGAATCATGGCAGCCAAGTCAAAGGGAAACAGTACCGTTCCCTCTCAGGTGGTCGGCTCCGATCGCGAGAAGGCTCTGGATACTGTCCTGGCACAGATCGACAAGAACTACGGCAAGGGTTCGGTCATGCGTCTGGGTGACCGCCCGGCCACTCGCATCGAGACCATTCCCACCGGTTCCATCGCTCTGGATGTGGCTCTGGGCATCGGTGGTTTCCCGCGCGGTCGCGTGGTCGAGATCTACGGCCCTGAGTCGTCCGGTAAAACCACCGTGGCGCTCCACGCCGTAGCCAGCGTTCAGCGTGCCGGTGGAATTGCCGCGTTCATCGACGCCGAGCACGCGCTGGACCCCGTTTACGCTGAGAAGCTCGGAGTGGACACGGACAATCTGCTCGTGTCCCAGCCGGACACCGGTGAGCAGGCCCTGGAGATCATGGACATGCTGGTGGGATCCGGTTCCATCGACATCGTCGTGATCGACTCCGTGGCCGCGCTGGTCCCCAAGGCGGAAATTGAAGGTGAAATGGGTGACAGCCACGTGGGCCTGCAGGCACGTTTGATGTCACAGGCATTGCGTAAGATCACCGGGCGCCTGTCACACACGAATACCACCGCCATCTTCATCAACCAGTTGCGCGAGAAGATCGGCGTGTTCTTCGGATCTCCGGAAACCACCACCGGTGGTAAGGCTCTGAAGTTCTACGCTTCGGTGCGCGTGGACGTGCGTCGTATTGAAACTCTCAAGGACGGCGCTAATCCCGTGGGTAACCGTACCCGCGCCAAGATCGTCAAGAACAAGATGGCCCCGCCCTTCAAGCAGGCCGAATTCGACATTCTGTACGGCCAGGGCATCTCCATCGAGGGCGGCCTGATCGATATGGGTGTCGAGCACGGCATCGTCAAGAAGTCCGGCGCCTGGTTCACCTACGAGGGCGACCAACTGGGGCAGGGCAAGGAAAACTCCCGCCGGTTCCTGAAGGACAACCCTGAGCTGGCAGCGGAGATCGAGCGGAAGATCCTCGTCAAGCTCGGTATTGCGGAGGGTACCGAGGAGCCCGAAGACGACGCCGAAGTGGAAGCCTCGGAGGATGACATCCTCGAGGTTCCCAATGCCAGCAAACCGGAACTACCCGCGTTCTGATCGAGGTGACTGAGCGATGAGCCAGTCCTCTCGCTACAACTCCCGGCGCCGCAGGGCCTCGGCCCGATACCGAGGTCCTGCGGAGCCGCCCGCGGAAGGCGCTGCCGGTCAGGACAATGAGCCCGATCAGCATGAAGTTGCTCGAGCCATCGTGCTGCGCCAGCTCACCGCGTCCGCCAAGTCTCGTAAACAGCTCGAAGACAAGCTCGCTGACCGTGACGTTCCCGAAGGAGTGGCCCAAGAAGTTCTGGACCGCTTCGAAGAGGTCAACCTGGTGGACGACCGCTCCTTCGCCGCTATGTTCGTCCGGTCCCGAGCGGAAACACGCAAGCTTTCCCGCAGTGCACTACGTCGTGAGCTCCAACAACGGGGCATCACTGGTGAGTTGGCTGAGGAAGCTCTCGAACAACGCACCGACGAGGACGAGACCGAGGACGCCCACGAACTCGTGCGGAAGAAAATGCCCAAGAGTATCGATTTCTCGGATCGCAAAGAAGTCGACAAGGTCACTCGGCGGCTTGTCAGCATGCTCGGCCGCAAGGGGTACCCGCCCGGACTCGCCTTCGGAGTGGTGAAAGAGGAGCTGTCGGCGTTCGGCACCGAGGATGACTTTTCGGAACCGGACCCCTGGCCCAGCATTTAGCAAGCGAGCGTCCGTCTCGCCGAACATTGCGCCGGTGGCGGCTCGACCTCCAACCTCTCCGGTGATGGATAGTGCAGGCACCCGGGGCGTAACCGGTTGGATCGTTCCAGAACCGTCACATCGGCACCTTTGCGCTGCAGCCCCATGGCAGTGCTCAAACCTCCGATTCCGGCACCGATTACCGCCGCGCGCATAGTCGCCACCCTTTCTCATGAAGGTTCGGGTTAATTTGACCTGGTCCTTAACATAGTGGGGTGACTCAACTGACCGACACCCTGGCAAATGCCGCCCCCTCCGCCTCTGATCTACCCGCGCCCGCCTATGAGGTGCGCACCCTGGGCTGTCAGATGAACGCCCACGATTCGGAGCGCATCACCGGTCTGCTCGAAGAAGCCGGCTACGTGCCCGCCGTGGATCGAGACCCCGATCTCGTGGTGTTCAACACCTGCGCGGTGCGTGAAAACGCGGATAACAAGCTGTACGGCCAGCTTGGTCAGTTGGCACCGGCCAAGAAGCGCAACGAGCGCATGCAGATCGCCGTGGGCGGTTGCCTTGCGCAGAAGGACCGTTCCACCATCGTGGACAAGGCCCCGTGGGTGGATGTGGTGTTCGGTACCCACAACATCGGTTCGTTGCCGGTTCTTCTGGAGCGTGCTCGCCACAATCACCAGGCCGAGGTCGAGATCCTCGAGTCGCTCGAGACTTTCCCTTCCACTTTGCCCACCAAACGCGAACAGACGTACGCCGGGTGGGTCTCCATTTCGGTGGGCTGCAACAACACGTGCACGTTCTGCATCGTGCCTCAGCTGCGCGGTAAGGAAAAGGACCGCAGGCCCGGTGACATCCTGGCTGAGGTGCAGGCGCTCGTGGACTCGGGCGCGGTGGAAGTCACTCTCCTGGGTCAGAACGTCAACTCTTACGGTGTGGAGTTCGGTGACCGCGGTGCGTTCGCCAAACTCCTGCGCGCGTGCGGTGAGATCGAGGGTCTGGAACGTGTTCGTTTCACGAGCCCCCACCCCGCAGCGTTCACAGACGACGTGATCGATGCGATGGCAGAGACGCCCAACGTCATGCCGCAGTTGCACATGCCGTTGCAGTCCGGTTCGGACCAGATCCTCAAGGACATGCGACGCTCCTACCGGTCCAAGAAGTTCCTCGGAATTCTTGACCGAGTCCGCGAACAGATCCCCAATGCAGCCATCACCACGGACATCATCGTTGGCTTCCCCGGTGAGACCGAGGAAGATTTCCAGGCCACCATGGACGTGGTCGAGGCCTCCGAGTTCTCTTCCGCCTTCACCTTCCAGTACTCGATTCGCCCTGGCACCCCTGCCGGCGAGATGGCGAATCAGGTTCCGCACCACATTGTCCAAGAGCGTTTCGAACGACTAACGGCTCTGCAGGACCGAATCAGTGCACGGTTGAACCAGCAGTTGGTCGGCTCCACCGTGGAGGTCCTGATCAGCGCACACCAGGGCCGTAAATCGGAGAGCACCCACCGCCTGAGCGGTCGTTCGCAGGACCAGCGGCTCGTGCACTTCTCCGTGCCTGACGGCGCTGAGGCCCCGCGCCCGGGTGACTTCGTGACGGTCCCCGTGACGGCGGCGGCCGCCTACCACCTCCTGGCCGATCCTCAGGACGCCTCCGAATACTCGCTGCGCCGTTCCCGAGGCGGGGACGCCTGGGAAGCTGCCCAGGCAGAATCGTGCGGCACCGGTAGTTCAGGTAAACCAGGCGCCGTCGGACTCGGCATGCCCACCCTGCGCACCAACTAGCGTGGCCGTTTTCTCCTGGCCCGCCCACGGCGCACCGCTGATCGCCGTGGTCGGCCCCACCGGAACTGGTAAATCGGATCTAGCGCTGGCCCTCGCCGAGCACTTCGAAGGCGAGGTCATCAACGGGGACGCCCTCCAGTTCTATCGGGGCATGGACATCGGCACCGCCAAGCTTTCGGTCGCCGAGCGGCGCGGGGTTCCGCACCACCTCTTGGACATCATGGATATTTCGGAGGAAGCCTCCGTCGCCCGGTTCCAGACGGATGCTCGGGCCGCCATCGACGACGTCGCCGGGCGCGGCAAAGTGCCGATTCTCGCCGGTGGGTCCGGACTGTACGTTCGCGCGGCCGTGGACGCGATTGAATTCCCCGGAACGGACCCCGCGGTCCGTGCCCGGCTTGAGAACGAGTTGGCCGAGCAAGGGCGGCGCGAGCTCCTGGCGCGACTGAACGACGTCGACCCCCAATCTGCAGAGCGCGTCAAGGATGACCGGCGGCTGGTACGTGCCCTGGAGGTCTACGAAGTCACCGGGCGGCCGTTCACCTCGTTCATGCCGCAGCGTGAGTACGTGAGACCCACGATCCAATTCGGCTTGGATATGAACCGAGAGCTGCTGAACCAGCGTCTCGCGCAACGTATCGATGGGATGCTCAGCGCGGGATGGTTGGACGAGGTGCGCCAGCTCGAACGGCGAGGACTGCGTGAGAGCCCCACCGCGGGAAAGGCCCTGGGATATCCCCAACTTCTGGATGTACTGGCGGGGGAGCGAACCCTTGAAGCGGCCCGGGAGGACACCGTGGTGGCCACCCGGCGCTTCACCAAGAGACAACGCACCTGGTTCCACGCGGACCCGCGGGTGCACTGGCTCGACGCGGGACATCCGGGCGGCGTGGACGCACTCGCACGTGATGCCGTGAGGATGATTGAGGCCGCGTAAACTGACGGCCGTGACTGAAACTGTGGATCGGGGAGTGAAGACCGTGGACTGGCGTGAACTGGTGAACCATGAAGTGGTCAAGGCCCACGGAACCGGCAATGACTTCGTGGTATTCACGGACGAATACGGGGAGGTCTCGCTGACAGCGGACACCGTGGCGGCCGTGTGCGACCGTCATATGGGCCTGGGCGCTGACGGGGTGATCCGCGCGGTTCGGACTACCGAGCTACCGGAAGGTCGCAAACTCTTCGATCAAGACCCCTCGGTCGAGTGGTTCATGGACTACCGCAACGCTGACGGCTCCATTGCCCAGATGTGCGGCAACGGGGTTCGTGTATTCGTGGACCACCTGGTGCGTGAGGGGCTGGTGGAGCTCCCGCAGGGATCACAGCTGCGCATCGGAACACGCGCGGGGGTGCGCTCCGTGGCCCGCACGGACGGCGGCTATGCCGTGGACATGGGTCCGTGGAGTTTCATGGCTGGTGAAGATGCCCGTGAGAAGGGTTCGGACGCCGTGGTGACCACCGACGGTTTGAACGTCCCTCGCCCGGGTCTGTCCATCAGCATGGGAAACCCGCACACGGTGGTGGCTCTGTCCGAGGAGGACAAGCTGGACCAGTTGGATCTTCGCCGCGCGCCGTCGGTTTCTCCGGAGCCCGAGGACGGCACCAACGTTGAGTTCGTGGTGCCCGTGGATCACGACGACGTCGAGGTCGGCCGTATCCACATGCGAGTGTTCGAGCGCGGAGTGGGGGAGACCCATTCGTGCGGTACCGGTGCCTGTGCGGCAGCTGCGGCAACCCGCTTCTGGGGCGGTGTCGATGCTCCGGATCGCTGGTTGGTGGAAGTTCCGGGCGGTGTACTGTCCGTGACATTCGTGCCGGCAACCGACGGCACCGAGCACGTGGTGTTGGCCGGTCCGACTCGCGTGGTGGCTCGCGCCATCCTGGTCTAGCGAGGGCCGGTAGCCGGGCGCCTGGGCTGCCGAACAGGCCTGGGTCGGGTTGCTGTTCCCACGTCACGGTCCGAGTGAAAGGCCGCGGGGCCGGAGTCGGGAATGGTAGCGCTACCGCGAGCGTTCTACTGTAAGGATCCGGAACCCTTTATCCGTGGCAGTACGTTCGATCGTGAACTCTGCGGCGTCCAGGACCGTACTGAGCCAACGCTGGAGTGAATCGCCGCCCAGGTTCTTCTGAACCACCAGCCAAGCGGTGCCCCCAGGGGCCAAGCGAGGTAGCCACGTCAGCAGGATCTCGTGGAGTGCCTCCTTACCCACGCGAATGGGCGGATTGGACCACACAGTGTCGAACTGGCGATCTTGGGGAACGTCCTCGGGGCGGAAGGTCTCCACGTGGGAAAGCCCGTGGGCGTCGGCGTTTCGGCGGGTGAGGTCCAGGCTGCGGTCATTGACGTCGACCGCTGTCACGGTGGCCTCCGGATCAGCCAGCCCCATGGCCAGGGTCAACGGGCCCCAGCCACAACCAATATCCAAGAATTGACGGCCGCTCGGGTCAGGAACGTTGCGCAGCAGCGCGGCGGTTCCCTTGTCCAGGTCACCGGGGGAGAACACTCCGGCGGCGGTCTGAACTCGCACTTCGCGACCGCGCAGGTCCACTGAAATCTGCCGGGGCTTCTCCGGCAGGGACGGATCGGTCACAAAGTAATGCGCACTGTGCGGTTCTGGGGCCATGGCTCCACATGTTATCTCTCAGTGCTCCGTGTCGGGGCGCAGCGATAGACTGAACGAATTATCAGCAGCTTGCAGATCAAGGAATTATGACTGAATCTCACCGCCCCGAAGACTCCCAACACCGCGCACCGGTGACATCTGGGGAACCCTCGGGCGCCGATCTCGAAGACGTCGTCGCCAGGGTTCTGGCTCGCGCTCACGCGCAGAAGGAACCCGCCGTTTTTCGCGACGACACTCAGGATGCCACCGAACAGCGCAGGGAGGCCTTGGGCCGCGCACGCGAACTCCTCGACGAGGATCCGCAGTTCTCCGACGCGGACGGCGAACAGCAAGACCTTGCCGAACGACACGCGCTGCGCCGAGTCGCCGGACTCTCCACCGAGCTCGAAGATGTCACCGAGGTCGAATACCGCCAACTTCGTCTGGAACGGGTGGTGCTCGCGGGCCTGTGGTCCGCCGGCACTCTGGCGGACGCGGAGAACTCCCTGCGTGAGCTCGCAGCACTCGCGGAAACTGCCGGCTCCGAGGTCATGGACGGCATGCTCCAGCGCCGAGTGAACCCGGATCCCGGAACGTACCTGGGCTCGGGTAAGGCCATCGAACTCAAGGACGTGGTTGCGGCAACCGGCGCGGACACCGTGGTTGTGGATGCAGAACTCGCACCGTCCCAGCGCCGCGCGTTGGAGGACGTGGTCAAGGTCAAGGTCATCGACCGCACCGGTCTGATCTTGGACATCTTCGCCCAGCACGCCAAGTCCAAGGAGGGCAAGGCGCAGGTCGAATTGGCCCAGCTGGAATACATGCTTCCCCGCCTCCGTGGTTGGGGCGAGTCACTGTCCCGGCAGGCCGGCGGTCGCGCGGCGGCTGGTGAAGGTATCGGTTCTCGTGGCCCGGGCGAAACCAAGATCGAGCTCGACCGCCGCCGTATTCGTCAGCGCATGTCCAAGCTGCGCCGCGAGATCGAAGCCATGAAGCCCGCCCGCGAAACCAAGCGGCTCAACCGCAAGCGGTTCTCCGTTCCGTCGGTGGCCATTGCCGGGTACACCAACGCGGGCAAATCTTCGCTGCTCAACCGCCTCACGGACGCGGGCGTGCTCGTGGAGAACGCTCTGTTCGCCACGCTGGATCCCACGGTGCGCAAGGCAGAAACTCCTGACGGCATCGGCTACACGCTTTCGGACACCGTCGGGTTCGTGCGCTCACTGCCCACGCAGCTGGTCGAAGCATTCCGCTCCACGCTTGAAGAAGTAGCTGACGCCGATGTCATCGTGCACGTGGTCGATGCCTCCCACCCGGACCCCGAGGGCCAGCTCAAAGCTGTCCGAGATGTCCTCGCGGACGTGGGTGCCACCGACATTCCGGAGATCGTGGCGCTGAACAAATCCGATGTTGCGGATCCAGTGGTCCTGGGCCGCTTGCTCAATCACGAGAGCCCGTCCGTCGCGGTTTCTGCGCGCACGGGCGAGGGCATCGAGGAACTCAAGCAGCTGATCTCGCGCGCGATTCCGCGCCCGGATCACGAGCTGGATCTGCTGATTCCGTACGTCCACGGTGAGGTCGTGTCACGGTTGCACGCCCAAGACGCGGAGATCCTGAGCACGGAGCACACCGAGGAAGGCACTCGGCTGCGCGTGCGCGTGCGGGGGAACCTTGTGGCGGAACTCGAGCAGTATCGGCTTGGAGCGGCGTCGTCACAGGACACGCTGCCGGGCCAGAACGGTGCGGAAACCGCATAGGTATGGCTGACCCGTTCATCGATGAGACCGGGCGAGATATTTCGGACATTCGCCCCGAAACCCTGCCCGGGGCCAAGGATTCGCTCGAGCTCCTGGACGCCGCAGTGACCGCCATGGGCGGGCAGCGGCGTGAAGGCCAGCGGTTCATGGCCGCCAAGGTGGCCGAGGCCTTGGACACGCACAAACACCTGCTGGTTCAGGCCGGCACGGGCACGGGTAAGTCCCTGGCCTACCTGGTTCCCGTGTTCGAGCATGCCCAGACTGCGGATAAACCCGTGATCATCTCCACCGCGACCTTGGCCCTTCAATCGCAGGTCACCGGACGCGATGTGCCGCGCGTGTTGGACGCGGTCGAGGAGCATTTGGATCACCGGCCCAATGTGGCTCTGCTCAAGGGCCGTTCCAATTACGCGTGCCTCCATAAGATCGGCGGTGGTTATCCCACCGATGACGACGCCGCTCTGTTCAATCTTGCGGCGCCGGCCGGTTCCGCACGGGGCGGGGAGGCCGCCGTGGGCAAGCTGGGGCAACAGGTAAAACGGTTGCGTGAGTGGGTCGAGTCCACCGAAACCGGGGACCGGGACGACGTGCAACCGGGTGTTTCAGACGCCGCGTGGCGGCAGGTCTCCGTGACCGCTCGTGAGTGCATCGGGCGCAAGTGCCCGCTGATCGAAGAATGCTTTGCCGAGAAGGCTCGGCTGGCGGCCGGCGAGGCGGACGTGGTGATCACCAACCACGCATTGCTGGCCATCAACGCATTCGAAGGTTTGGCGGTGTTGCCCGAACACGATGTGGTGGTCGTGGACGAGGCCCATGAATTGCAGGACCGCGTCACAGGCGCGGTCACGGGTGCACTGTCCGGCGCGGCGGTTCGCGCAGCGGCGAGCGGAGTCCGTAAGCACACTGCCGCACCACACGAGGATCTCGATAAGGCCGCGGACGCCTTCGACCGAGCTTTCAACAGCGATCCCAACGGCTTGCTGCCGCGGGGGTTCACCGAGGAGCAGGTCTACGCGGTGCGCGGTGTCCAGGACGCAGCGCGCGCCGGACTCAGCGCAACCAAGGGCGATTCCAACGCAGAGGACGCGGGTAGGCATGCCGCGCGATCGCGACTCTCAGAGATCCTGGACACCGCTGATCGCATGCTCAATGCCAATTCGGACCATGATGTTCTGTGGATCTCTCGTGTAGGCCGCTGGGACCAGTCTTCCGGGTACGTGTCACCGGACGCGGGCGAACCAGCGACCCTTAACATTGCCCCGCTCAGCGTGGCGGGAGCCCTGAGAGAGGGACTTTTCGACGGCCGTACGGTGGTGCTGACCTCGGCCACATTGGCGGTCGGGTCATCGTTCTCATCCGTGGCCGGAGCCCTCGGACTGCAGGGGTCCGGTGCACCACCGTGGCGAGGGGTGGATGTCGGGAGCCCGTTCAACTACCCCAAGCAGGGCATTCTCTACGTGGCCCGGCATCTGCCCAAGCCGGGCAGGGGAGTGTCCGAGGATCAACTCGCCGAACTCGCTGAACTCGTCAAGGCGTCCAACGGTGGAGCCCTGGGGCTGTTCTCCTCCCGCCGCGCCGCCGAAGAAGCCACTGAGAAATTACGAGAGCTGATCGATACCGAAATTCTCTGCCAGGGAGAAGCATCCTTGCCATCGCTGGTCAAGGATTTCACGGACGACCCCACAGCAAGCCTCTTCGGCACCATAAGTCTGTGGCAGGGCGTTGATGTGCCCGGGGACTCATGCCGGTTGGTCGTCATCGATCGCATCCCCTTCCCTCGTCCCGACGACCCCCTGGGAACCGCTCGAACCAGGGCGACCGAACGCGCTGGGGGGAACGGGTTCATGGCCGTCTCCGCCACCCACGCGGCAGTGAGGTTGGCCCAGGGCGCGGGACGTTTGATTCGTTCCCACAACGATCGAGGCGTGGTTGCGGTCCTGGATTCCCGGCTCGCGACGGCGCGCTACGGGACCTTCCTGACCAAGTCCCTGCCACCGTTGTGGCCCACCGCAGACAAGACCAAAGTGCTCGGCGCGTTGAAACGGCTCAGTAGCTCGCAGTAATTCGGCTCGGCCAACCGCTCAGCAGTCGCTGCACGAACTCCACTCATAGACATCAGGCCCGGTAGGTGTGTTCACCTACCGGGCCTGATTCGAAGGTTGGGAGGGTGTCTCAGAGTGAGCGGAAAACGGAGACCACTTTGCCCATCACGGTGGCGTGATCTCCCAGGATGGGCTCGTACTGGGTGTTCTGCGGCAAGAGCCACGTGTGACCGTCGCGCTGACGGAAGGTCTTGACCGTGGCCTCATCGTCGAGCAGCGCCGCGACGATCTCTCCGTTCACGGCTGTGTTCTGCTGGCGCACCACGACCCAGTCACCGTCGCAAATGGCGGCGTCGATCATTGAATCGCCGGACACCTTGAGCATGAAGAGATCGCCGTGGCCCACAAATTCGCGCGGCAGTGAGAACACGTCTTCGACGGATTGCTCGGCCGTGATGGGGCCACCGGCGGCAATTCGACCGACCAATGGCACCGAGGCCATGGAGTCGTCGGAGCTACCGGCGGGCAGCTGCGTGACGTTGTGCACCGATCCGGCGGCGGGAGCCGTGGACTGCTCGGCTGGTTCAGGGTCACCGAGTTCCCTCGCCAGTTCAGCCTCCGAGAGCGGACGCAGTACTTCCATGGCTCGGGGGCGTCGAGGATCACGACGGATGTACCCGAGCTTCTCGAGTTGGCCCAGCTGGTGGGTCACGCTCGACAGAGATGCGAGGCCCACGATGTCCCCGATTTCGCGCATCGATGGGGGATAACCACGGTCACCGATGGCTCGCTGCACCGCACCCAGGATGGTGCGCTGGCGCGCCGTCAACGGCCGTTGGGGCCGCTGGGACTCCGAACCGGAGGGGGAAGGTGTGCTCACGAGCTGGGGTCCTTTCACCATTTTCCGACCGCGGGTCAACCGCGACGAACTCTGTACCCGCCGAGTTCGATCCTGCCGCTTATGCGTGTCAGAGATGTTCGATCAACTAGTACGGACGTTGCTTCAAGACTAGTGCGCCAAGAGTGAGGACTCAAACACATGTTCGATTTTTCTCTCGACAAGGTTCGTACACCCGTGCTAGAACTTAACGCAGATATTCGAAAACGTGTTCTAACGCCGGGGAAAGGGTTCGAACACCCTGCCGCTTCATCCCGCGGTCACCGGAAAGATCACCAGGAGGTTGCCATGACCACACATATCTTGCCCGCCAGCGCTCGATCCATCACCCGCGCACCCAAGCTCAATTTGACCCGCCGCGGACGGTTTGTCTTCATCGGGCTGCCGCTCATCACGGGTGCCGCCGCACTGTTGGTGGTCGCGGTCATTTTCCTACTGCCGTCCACTGTCCAGGCCAACACCGATCCCATGAGTGAGCCGGTGACCCACTCCGTCACCGTTCAATCTGACCAGTCCCTGTGGGAGATCGCCTATGCGGCTGACCCGCAGCGCGATACTCGCGAGGTCATGGATGACATCGTCGAGCTCAACGGATTGGCGTCATCTGAGCTTTCCGCCGGTCAGTTGTTGGAGATCCCCGCACCCTGAATCGTGGGAAGTACTGCCCGGCGCTTAAGCTAGGGGAGTGAGCCACAATCTCGATCGCCTAGAAGCCCTGCCCCTGCGTGAGAATCTGCGGGGCATGTCCCCGTACGGAGCACCCCAACTGGATGTTGCGGTTGCCCTGAACACGAACGAGAACACCCATCCCGTCCCGCAACCTGTGGTGGATGCCATCACGCAACGCGTGTCCCAGGCCGCAGGACAGCTCAATCGTTACCCGGATCGCGAGTTCACTGAACTTCGCACTGCCTTGGCTTCCTATTTGGGCCACGATCTCGAGGCGGACAACCTCTGGGCCGCCAACGGATCCAACGAGATCCTGCAGCAAATCTTGCAGACTTTCGGTGGGCCCGGCCGTTCCGTTCTGACCTTCGTGCCGACGTATTCGATGTACCCCCTGCTCGCGTCCGGAACCGGGACCGAATTCATTGCGGGTCAGCGCGCAGATGATTTCACGTTGACTGCGGAGTCCGCCGCAGCCCAGGTCCGAGAGCACCGGCCGAACGTGGTGTTCCTGTGTTCACCCAATAACCCCACGGGTACTGCCCTGGGCCTGGATGTCGTCGAGGCAGTATACGAGGCCGCGGAAGAATCCAACTCCATGGTCATCGTCGATGAGGCGTACGCGGAATTCGCTCGCTTCGGTACACCATTCGCGCTGACGTTGCTCCAGGGGCGCCCCCGGCTGATCGTCACCCGCACCATGAGTAAAGCTTTTGCGCTGGCCGGTGCCCGACTGGGGTATTTCGCTGCCGCCCCCGAAGTCACGGACGCCATTCGCCTGGTCCGTTTGCCGTACCACTTGTCGGCGGTCAGCCAAGCCACAGCGCTTGCTGCGCTCGAGCACAGCGATGTCCTATTGAGCACCGTGGAAGACATCAAGATGCAGCGGGACCGCATTGTTGACGATCTCAAGCGCATGGGCCTCGAACCCGCGGAGTCCGATTCCAACTTCGTGTTCTTCGGAGGCATGGCGGATGCCCAGCACATGTGGCAGAGCCTTCTGGATCAGGGCGTGCTGGTGCGTGATGTCGGTATCCCGGGCCACTTGCGCGTGACCGCGGGCACGGAGGATGAGACCACCGCGTTCCTATCCGCCGTGGAGAACTACCTGCAGCAGAAATGACCCGCGGGTAAGTCACCTGTCCGTCACCGAGCGGGCCCATCAGGTCCGCCTACTAAACTGGAGAGCGCCGCTGTATCCGGTAGGCGCTTGCAGAATTCGAGGAGTCACACCCCGTTATGTCCCCAACCAACTCACCTCGTACGGCCGTGGTGGAACGCGTGACAAGCGAATCCACCGTGCGCGTGGAACTGAACCTGGACGGCACCGGCCAGTCCAATATCGAGACCACGGTGCCTTTCTACAACCACATGTTGACGGCGCTGTCCAAGCACTCTCTGATCGACCTCAACGTGCAGGCTCACGGGGACACCGACATCGATGTGCATCACACCGTGGAGGACACCGCCATTGTGCTCGGAGATGCGTTTCTCAAGGCCCTTGGCGACAAGCGGGGTATCCGTCGCTTCGGTCAGGCCACCATTCCGTTGGACGAGGCGCTGGCCTCGGCGGTCGTCGACGTCTCCGGTCGCCCGTACGTGGTGCACACCGGCGAGCCCGAAGGCCAGCAGTACCACTTGATCGGCGGTCACTTCACCGGTTCCATGACCCGCCACGTGTTCGAGTCCTTCGCCTACCACGCCCAGTTGTGCCTGCACATTGACGTGATCCGCGGTCGGGACCCGCACCATATCGTGGAAGCACAGTTCAAGGCCCTGGCACGTGCGTTGCGCGAGGCCGTTGAACCCGATGCCCGCATGGCAAATGCCATCCCGTCCACCAAGGGAGCTTTGTGAACCCCGGTAATGAACAGGTGACCGAGACGGAACAGGCCCCGTGTGTCGTCGTTCTCGATTACGGTGCCGGCAATGTGCATTCGGCCGTGCGAGCGCTGGAAGCCGCAGGGGCTCGCGTGAAGCTCAGCGCCGACTCCGATGACGTCATGGACGCTGATGGGCTGGTGGTCCCCGGTGTGGGTGCGTTTGCCGCCGTGATGGACGGCCTCCGGTCGGTTCAGGCTCCTCGTCTCATTGACCGTCGGTTGAGTGGCGGCCGTCCCGTCCTGGGCATTTGCGTGGGTTTGCAGGTCATGTTCGATGAGGGCGTCGAGCACGGTGAGCGTTCCGAGGGCCTGGCCCAGTGGCCCGGAACGGTGGAACGGTTGAACGCCCCGGTGGTTCCCCATATGGGGTGGAACACCGTGGAACCGCCCCAGGACTCGGTCCTCTTCAAAGGCATCGAGAGTGAGCGCTTCTACTTTGTGCACTCGTACGGCGTGCAGGACTGGAATTTCGATCAGACCATCGATCGGATGAAGGCACCAGGTGTCACGTGGTCCGAACACGGCGGCCGGTTCGTGGCGGCGGTGGAGAACGGCGCCCTGTGCGCTACACAGTTCCACCCGGAGAAATCCTCGGCGGCCGGCATCGCTCTGCTGCGCAACTGGTTGGGAACGCTGCCGCGCACCGGTCGCATGGCAGACCGTATGCCCGAGCATGGTGCGGAGGTCGAGAAATGACATTCGCCATGTTGACCATGGTGCTGGGCGCGTTTGTCGCCGGTGGTGCCATTTCCTTCAAGCAGCAGAAGAAACCTCTGTGGTCGGTGCTGCTCCTGACGGCCATCGCTCTGGCGCTGATCATTTACGGCGGATATTCCTGGATCACGTCCCTGTAGTGTCCTCGCCGCAGCGTGGGCTGCGGCATCAAATCGTTGAAATCCATTGAGCGGTATTGACCGCCGGTAAGGAGAACCATGTCTCAGGAGTCCACCCCCCGTTTGGAACTGTTGCCCGCGGTTGACGTGCAGGACGGCCAGGCCGTGCGCCTCGTCCAGGGCGAGGCAGGATCGGAAACCGGGTACGGCGATCCCGTGGAAGCTGCCCTCATGTGGCAGGAAGCCGGGGCTGAATGGCTCCACCTGGTCGACCTCGATGCGGCTTTCGGTCGCGGCGACAACATCGACGTGCTGCGTCGCGTGGCCGAGCGGATCGAGATGAAGATCGAGATGTCCGGCGGTATCCGTGACGACGAATCCCTCGAGCGGGTTCTCTCCCTCAACCCCGCCCGCATCAACTTGGGCACCGCCGCCCTCGAGAACCCCGAGTGGACCCAGCGCGTGATTGCCGAGCACGGCGAAGTGATCGCCGTGGGGCTGGACGTTCGTGGTACCACCCTGGCCGCTCGCGGCTGGACCAAGGAAGGCGGCGATCTCTGGGAGGTCCTGGATCGCCTCGAGGCCGACGGCTGCTCCCGCTACGTGGTCACGGACGTGACCAAGGACGGCACGCTCAAGGGCCCCAACGTGGAGTTGCTGGCCGAGGTGGCCCGTCGCACCGACAAGCCGGTCGTTGCCTCCGGCGGCGTTTCCTCCCTCGAAGACATCGCTGCGCTGCGCGAACTCGTGCCCGTGGGCGTCGAGGGTGCCATCGTGGGCAAGGCTCTCTACGCGGGTAAGTTCACGCTGCCCGAGGCTCTCGAAGTGGCCGGCCGCCCGAATGCCTGAAAGCTCCGACCCCCGTCCGCTGCCCGCGCACATCGCTGCGCAACTGCGCTCGGCCGGCGGTAGCGAGGACACCGGCGGCCAGGCGTGGGAGGGTCGCAACCTGGGGGAGGGTACCAGCCACACACACCTCTTTCCCGACGACGACGGCGCCGCGGCACCCGGAATTGCCGCCGCCTTGGCAGCGTGGCGAGAAGGGCGCGCCTCCGAATCCGAAGTCGTTGCCGCACTCCCCGGCATCAGGGTGTTCGTGTCGATCGTGGCAGAGGTCTCCCATTCGGAGATCACCGAACACGGGCTCGTCTCCGACAAGGAGGCCGACATGGCCCTGGTGAGTCTGCGGACCGCCGACGGTCGCAAGGCTCTGCCGGTGTTCACCGCTGTGGATGAACTGTCCGCGTGGAACTCTCAGGCGCGACCCGTTGCGGTAGATATCCGCAAGGCAGCGCTGTCCGCGGTTCAGGACGGTTCGGATTTGCTGGTTGTGAATCCGGGTTCTGACCCGGCCTTCGTGGTGCGTCGCCCCGCAATGTGGTGCGTGGCGAAAGACATGGCCTGGACGCCGTCGTACGCGGATCTGTCCGTGGACGACGCCGTGCTGCGCGCAGCTCTCGGTATGGAACTCATTGTCTCCGCACGCACCGAGCCGGGCCCCGGGATCAATGGGAAGCGATCGGACGGCGCGCTGTTGAAGGGCGGAGCCACGGGTCCGGAACTCGTGATCGTGCTGCAACTGACTCCAGGACTGACCCAAGAAATGGTTCAGGCCACGATCGGCCAGTACCAGCAGAAGCTGGTCACCGAGCCGATCATGGCCGAGAACGTTGATTCCTTGGGGCTTCGCCTGACCGCTTAGCCGAACACCGGGCCGGTGAACTTTTCACCGGGACCGGAACCGGGAGCGTCCGGGAACGGAGATGCCTCACGGAAGGCCAACTGCAGGGACTTCAAACCGTCACGCAGGGGAGCGGCGTGCTGCGAACCGATCTCCGGTGCGGCAGCGGTGACGTAACCGGCCAGAGCAGTGATGAGCTTGCGGGCTTCGTCCAGATCCTTGAGTTCCTCGGCGTCGTCGCCGGCGGCCAGACCGCACTTCACGGCCGCGGCGCTCATGAGGTGAACCGCGGCGGTCGTGATGACCTCAACCGCGGGAACCTCCGCGATGTCGCGCATTTGCTCATTGACCGCCTCGACGGTCTCATCGGGGGCGCCGTGTGCGTCGTGGCCCTGGGTGTTGTCGTCGAATTCGAAGCGCTCGTTGCGCGGTGCATCGGTCATGGATCTACTCTAAAACAGTCCTGCGACACCACAGGACGGCCCGCTGTGGACGGTGCGGGAGTCGAGGATCACTCCCACGGTTCGCACTCATCGCGTCCCATGCGCTAAACTATTGGGCAGTGTGCAAGTGGAGGTAACTCCCACCCGCGTCCGCCCGCGTCAAACCGGGTTGTAGGACTCCGGGTCAGTGACCGGAAATCCGAGGTCCACGCCGTGAGGTGTGTGATGCTTTGGAATTTCTGATGACAGTGTGGTTTCAACCTCCGCTCGCGCCTATCGCAGCGGAGGTTTTTTGTTGCGGTAGTTCATAGCAACGGGGAAACCCACGAACATCAGGAGATTGGCATTAGCGATCCACGTATCAATGACAGAATCCGTGTCCCGGAGGTCCGTCTCGTCGGACCCGGCGGCGAGCAGGTTGGCATCGTACGCGTCCAGGACGCACTGCGGCTAGCACGCGAATCGGATCTCGATCTGGTCGAGGTCGCACCCAACGCCAAGCCTCCGGTGGCCAAGCTCATGGACTTCGGCAAGTACAAGTACGAGGCCGCGGTCAAGGCTCGTGAGGCACGTAAGAACCAGGCCAACACGGTGCTCAAGGAGGTCCGTTTCCGCCTCAAGATCGACACTCACGACTATGAGACGAAGGTCGGCCACGCCAAGCGTTTCCTGTCCGCAGGTGACAAGGTCAAGGCCATGATCCAGTTCCGTGGTCGCGAGCAGCAGCGTCCCGAGATGGGCGTCCGTTTGCTCGAGCGTCTCGCGGAGGATGTCGCCGAGGTGGGTGTGGTGGAAACCAACCCCCGCGTGGACGGCCGCAACATGGTCATGGTCATCGGCCCGCTGAAGAACAAGGCCGAGGCCCGTGCTGAGGCCCGTCGACAGAAGCAGCGCGACGAGTCCAAGGCGGACAACGAGCGGAAGCAGCGGGTGGACACCTCCAAGGCTGCCCCTGTGACCCAGTCCATCGGGGATGCGTTCCCGGAGGAACTGCGGAGCAAGGCCAGCGCACCGGAGACCTCGGAAGAGACCCCGGTTCAGAACACTGAGCAGGCCAAGGTCTCGGACCAGGCGGACACCAAAGCCGAGTCCACTCAGGACGAGGCCCCTAAGGCTGAGCCCAAGGTCGTGGACGCACCGGCGGTGGACCCCAAGATCGGTCAGGCTGCCCCGGCAGTGACCGAGACCGAGGAGGAAGCCGAAAAGCGTACCGAGGTTGCTGAGGAAGCTCCCGAGGAGAAGCCCAAGGCAGCGGCGTCGCCGTCCAAGCCCAAGGCAGCTCCCAAGCCGGCATCGGCCGAGAAGCCCAAGGCGGCTTCCGCGGCCAAGCCAAAGGCTGCAGCGTCGGCTAAACCCAAGGCTGCCGAGGACAAGCCCAAGGCGACTGAGGAGAAGCCTAAGGCTGCCCCTAAGCCGGCTTCGGCTCCGAAGCCCGGTGCCCCCAAGCCCGGAGCTCCCAAACCGGGCCCTGCTAAGCGCTGAGGCGCGCAGCACACAGTGAATTGACAGCGTTGGGCGTGCAACACGCTCAACACAAGCGTGGCCGTCGCTTGCGAGCGGCGGCCCACCGGTGTGCGTCACCGGTTGAACCAAAGGAGACGGCCACCATGCCGAAGATGAAGACCCACAGTGGAGCTAAGAAGCGTTTCAAGCTCACCGGTTCGGGCAAGGTCAAGCGTCAGCAGGCCAACCGCCGCCACTACTTGGAGCACAAGTCTTCGCGACTGACCCGCCGCCTTGCGAGCGATCAGATCGTGAGCACCCCGGGCGAGGCCAAGGCCATCAAGCGGATGCTGGGCAAGTAAGCCAGCGCTACACCAAGTTTTGTGCCGTGAGAGCGGCGCAGTGAAGTTTGAGATTGTTCCGATCGTGATCGGAACCGAACCGTAAGGAGTACACACGTGGCACGTGTGAAGCGGGCGGTCAACGCCCACAAGAAGCGTCGTGAAATTTTGGAGATGGCCTCCGGTTACCGTGGACAGCGTTCGCGCCTGTACCGCAAGGCCAAGGAACAGGTGCTGCACTCGTACACCTACTCCTACAACGACCGTCGCAAGAAGAAGGGCGATTTCCGTCGCCTGTGGATCCAGCGCATCAACGCTGCTTCCCGCGCCAACGGCCTGACCTACAACCGTTTCATCCAGGGCCTGAAGGCTGCTGAGGTTGAGGTGGACCGTCGCATGCTGGCAGAGCTGGCCGTCAACGACGCCAATGCTTTCGCCGCTCTGGTCAAGGTTGCCAAGGACGCACTGCCGGAGGACACCTCCGCACCGCGCAACGCTGCCTGACCAGGCTCGTGAACTTCACCGAGCGCCTGGGAGACCGGCTGCTGTCCAACACCCGTGCCGATCGGGTTCGTGACGTAGCCGCGTTGACCAGGCGCTCGGTTCGTTCCAAACGCGGACTGTTCCGCGCGGAGGGCCCCCAGAACGTGCGCGAAGCACTGCGGTTGGCGCTCTCTGATTCTCCGGCACCCGGTCTTCCGGGGCTCGACGCCGTGTACGTCACCGAATCCGAGTTGGACCGCCATCCGGACATCGCCGCGGACCTGGAAGTCGTATCCGAACGCGGGGGAGTGTTCATCCGCGCGGTCACCTCCGAGGTGCTGGCGGCCATGACCGACGCCGTGACGCCCCAGGGCATGCTGGCGGTCTGCTCCCTTCCCGCCCTGGACCTCCATGCTGCACTGGCACCGGCCGATCTGGCGTGCGTTCTGGTCCGGGTCCAGGATCCCGGTAACGCCGGAACGGTCGTGCGCGCCGCGGACGCCGCCGGTGCCCGGGCTGCCGTGTTCACCTCCGGCAGCGTGGACCCGTTCAATCCCAAGGCCGTACGTTCATCGGCCGGTTCGCTGTTCCACGTTCCGGTCGTCACGGGAGCGGACCTTGTCGACGTCGCTCACGCCGCCCACGAGCGCGGCTCGGGAATTCTCGCTGCGGACGGATACGCAAACGTGTCGGTGGATGATCTCGCCGACGCCGCGCTATTGCGGTCCGCGGGTGTGGCACGTTCCGACGATGCCCCATACGACCTGTCCCGCCCCACCGCGTGGTTGTTCGGCAACGAGGCCCAGGGTCTCACCGACCATGAAAAGGCCCACGCCGATCTGGCCGTGGCCGTGCCGCTCTACGGAGCCGCAGAATCTCTCAACGTGGGCACTGCAGCCACAGTCTGCTTGTACTCTTCGGCGCGAGTCCAGCGCCGCGCTCACTCATGAATACCGCGTCCGCGCAGGATCCGATCACACGGGTCACCGGCGCGGCCATCCTTGATAACTCCCAGGCGCCCACCCGCATGCTGGTGGCTCAGCGCGCCTACCCGAAGAAGCTTCGTGGCCTGTGGGAGTTTCCGGGCGGTAAACAGGAACCCGGAGAAGGCGCTGAAGAAGCACTCGTTCGTGAATGTACCGAGGAACTCGGCGTGACCGTTCGCCCGTTGGACGAGGTCCCCGCTCCGAACCCGGAGGGATGGCCCCTCAAAGGAACCGCCGTCATGCGTGTCTTCACCGCGGTGGTCATCGATGAACGTGAGCCGGCCGCGGGGAAGGACCACCTTCAGTTGCGTTGGGTCGAATTGAATGACCGCGCATCGATTCTCGAGCTCGAGTGGATCCCGGCGGACCTGCCCATCGTGGAGGCCCTGCTCGACCAACTCCAGGAGGCGAGCCCTCAAGCCTCCCGCCGCGGTCACTGACCATGGCTCTGCGAACCGAAACGCGTCGGGATCCTGCCGCGTGGAGCGCCCTGTGGGCCATGGTCCTGGGCTTCTTCATGATCCTGGTGGACGCCACCATTGTGTCCACCGCAGTGCCCGCCATCATGGACGGGCTGAATGCTCCCATTGGTGGGGTGCTGTGGGTGACTAGCGCCTACCTGCTCGCTTATGCGGTCCCTTTGCTCATCACCGGTAGGTTGGGGGATCGCTTCGGCCCGCGCACCATGTACCTGCTGGGACTGTCGGTCTTTACCCTGGCGTCCCTGTGGTGTGGGTTTGCCGGGACCCTGGAAAGTCTCGTGGCCGCTCGCGTGGTTCAAGGGGTCGGCGCGGCGATCCTCACTCCCCAGACCATGACCGTGATCACCCGCATGTTTCCGAGCGAAACCCGCGGCACCGCCATGGGAATCTGGGGAGCCACGGCAGGCATCGCCACCCTGGTGGGACCGCTCCTGGGCGGCGTGCTCGTGGACCTGGCCGGTTGGCAGTGGATCTTCTGGGTCAACGTTCCGGTCGGAATTTACGCCCTGTGGCGCGCGGCCAAATACCTTCCGCGTCTCGAACGCCGCAGCCATTCCCTGGACATACCGGGCGTGGTGCTTTCCGGCGTGGGCCTGTTCCTCATCGTGTTCGGCGTGCAGGAGGGTCAGAAGTACGGCTGGTCCACCGTGGTCGGTCCCATCACGATCCCCGTGGTCATCGGAACCGGCGTGGCCGTGATGATCGCGTTCGTCGCGTGGCAGGCCAAGAACCGCGGTGAGCCACTGGTACCGCTCGCGCTGTTTCGCGACCGCAACTTCTCGCTGGCCAACGTGGCGATCGGCGCGGTCAGCTTCACCGTGAACTCCATGATCATTCCCGCGATGCTTTACCTTCAGCTCGTCCGGGATCTCGATCCCACGCTCGCTGCCTTGAGCTACGCCCCCATGTCGTTGCTGTCCGCGATTCTGGCGCCACTCGTGGGACGGTCGCTCGCCAAGCGCACCCCGCGTTCCCTCGCGCTCCCGGGACTCATCATCATGTCCCTCTCGCTGGCCGCCTATGCCTTTGCCCTGCGCGTGGACACCCCGGTGTGGTTGTTGGCCGTCATGACGCTGGGTATCGGACTGGGTAGCGCCATGGTCTGGTCCCCGGTCTCGATCGCCGCGACCTCCAATCTCCGCCCGGATCGCGTGGGCGCCGGCTCCGGCGTCTTCAACACCACGCGCCAGGTCGCCGCCGTGCTCGGTGCCGCCATGGTCGCCGTGCTGCTGCAGGCGAGACTGGCCGCGAATCTCCCGGAGGGCGCGGGAACGACGTCGCTCGCGGCGTCGTCGAGCGCGGGTGGTCTCCCCGAGGCGCTTCAGGCAGGATTCGCCGCAGCCGTGACCCAGACCCTGCTGCTCCCGGCCGCGGTGCTGTTGCTGGGCGCGATTGCCGCGGCATTCTTCACCCCGCCGCGCTGGTGGGGAGAGCAGCAGACGAAGAGCCCATAGCCGATCCACTAGACTGAACCTGCCCGCACCGTGATCGTTGCGGGCATTTACACGGGGACCGCGGCGCCGTCGCTGACGCCAGGTCTTCCGCTGAACCCGTCCGCGAGCAGGAACGCGAGAAACCATGTCCGAACCCACACCGTCCATCGAGGTGGACCCCACTGACGAAGCCGGGGTCACCTCTGCCGTAGAACGCGCACTCAACGAGATCGAGGGAGCTGCAGACCTCGACGAACTGAAGGTCGTGCGACTGGCCCACACCGGTGAGAAGTCGCCGCTGGCGTTGGCCAACCGCAAGATCGGTGGCCTGGACAAGGCCCAGAAGGCCGTGGCGGGCAAGCTCGTCGGCCAGGCCCGCGGCCGCGTGAACAAGGCTGTGGCCGCGCGCACCGCGGTGCTCGAAGAGGAGCGCGACGCCCGTATCCTCGTGGACGAGGCCGTGGACGTCACAGCGGCCACGCGTCGCACGCGGCTGGGCGGGCGCCACCCGCTCACCAACTTGATGGACCGCATCGGCGACGTGTTCGTGGGCATGGGTTGGGAGATCGCGGACGGGCCCGAGCTCGAACACGAATGGTTCAATTTCGACTCCCTGAACTTCAAGCCGGATCATCCCGCACGCCAGCTGCAGGACACGTTCTTCGTGGACCCGCCGTCCTCGCACCTGGTCATGCGTACCCACACTTCGCCCGTGCAGATGCGATCGCTGCTGGAGCGAGAGCTTCCCGTGTACGTGGTGTGCCCGGGTAAGACCTACCGCACGGACGAACTGGACGCGACCCACACCCCGGTGTTCCACCAGGTGGAGGGCCTAGCCGTGGACGAGGGCTTGTCCATGGCCGACCTCAAGGGCACGCTCACGCACTTTGCCCGTGTGATGTTCGGTGAGGAAGCCCAGATCCGACTGCGCCCCAATTACTTCCCGTTCACCGAGCCCTCCGCCGAGCTGGACGTGTGGCACCCCACCGCCAAGGGTGGGCCCCGCTGGATCGAGTGGGGCGGCTGCGGCATGGTGCACCCCAATGTGCTGCGCGCGGCCGGCATCGATCCCGAGCGGTACTCGGGCTTTGCCTTCGGTATGGGTATCGAGCGGACCCTGATGTTCCGCAACAACGTCCCGGACATGCACGACATGGTCGAGGGCGACATCCGTTTCAGCGAGCACTTCGGGATGGAGATCTAATCATGCGAGTTCCTTTGTCATGGCTGCGCGAGTACGCGCCCGTACCCGAGAACGCAACCGCCGAGGACGTCCTGGCCACCCTGGTCAAGGTGGGCCTCGAAGAAGAAGACATCCACCGCCCCACGGACGAGCTCTCCGGGCCGATCGTGGTGGGCCAGGTGCTCACCATGGAGCCGGAAACCCACTCCAACGGCAAGACTGTGAACTGGTGCACTGTGCGCGTGGTTCCGGAGGGTCAGGAACAAACCCTGACCGGTAAGGGCATCGACCCGTCCGGTGTACAGGGCATCATTTGCGGTGCCCATAACTTCACCGTGGGCGACAAGGTTGTGGTGACCCTGCCTGGGGCCGTGCTGCCCGGAGACTTCAAGATCTCCGCGCGCAAGACCTATGGTCACACCTCCGCGGGCATGATCGCCTCGGTACGCGAACTGGGCATTGGCGACGATCACGACGGCATCCTGGTGCTCTCCACCCTGGGACTGGACCCCGAGCTGGGGTCGGACGCCATGGAACTGCTGGGCCTCTACGACTCCGCGGCCGAGATCAACGTGACTCCCGACCGCGGCTACGGCTTCTCGCTGCGCGGCGTGGCACGCGAATACTGCCATGCAACGCGCTCGCCGTTCACCGATCCCGTGGCTGAGCTGGCGCCCAAGGTGCCGGAAGCCACCGAATCCGGTTTCTCGGTCACACTGGCCGACGACGCACCGATCCACGGTCGCCAGGGCTGCACGCGATTCGTGACTCGCGTGGTCGAGGGTGTGGATCCCTCCGCGCCCACTCCGCCGTGGATGTCGTCCCGCCTGCGGTTGGCCGGGGTCCGTTCCCTGAGCCTGCCCGTGGACATCTCCAACTACGTGATGCTGGAGTACGGCAACCCGATTCACAACTACGACTTGGACAAACTCCAGGGCGGCATCACGGTGCGTCGGGCACAGCAGGGTGAGAAGCTCACCACGCTGGACGACAAGACCCGTGAGCTGGACTCCGAGGACCTGCTGATCACGGATGAGTCCGGCCCGATCGGGATGGCCGGTGTCATGGGCGGCGCCACGACCGAGGTCTCGGCCTCCACCACGCGCATTCTGGTGGAGGCCGCGCGCTTCGACGAGATCTCGATTGCTCGCACCGCCCGTCGTCACAAGCTGCCCTCGGAAGCATCCAAGCGCTTCGAACGCGGCGTGGACCCGCAGGTCGCCCCGGTGGCCGCTCAGCGCGTGGTCGACCTGTTGGTCGAACTCGCCGGCGGTACCGACACCGGTGCCGTGACGGACGTCGATCAGACGGTTGCTCCCGAGTACATCGACCTGCCCGCCGGATACGCCGAATCTCGTGTGGGCGTGGATTACTCGCCCGAGACCATCGAGCACTCGCTGCGCGAGATCGGTGCCGACGTCCTCGAGACCGCTGACGGCTGGAAGGTCACCCCGCCCACGTGGCGCCCGGACCTGAGCGACAAGGAAGACCTGGTTGAGGAGATTGCGCGCCTGGACGGCTACGACAAGATCCCCGATCGACTGCCTGTCGCGCCTCCCGGCCGTGGCTTCACCCGCTGGCAGGCGGCACGACGCCGCGTGGCCAATTCCCTGGCCGCCGCGGGCCTCACCGAGGTGCTCAGCTACCCGTTTGTGTCCCAGGACGAGAACAACCTGTGGGGCTCCGCTGAAGAAGGCACCACGGTCGAATCGGTCAAGCTCGCTAACCCGATCAGCGAGGCCAAGCCCTTGCTGCGGGTCAGCATCCTGCCGGGCCTGCTCGAAGTGCTCAAACGCAATCACTCGCGCGGTTTCCGCGATCTGGCGCTGTTCGAATCCGGCCACGTATTCCTCCCTGAGGGCTACTCGCCGGACACTCAGCCCATTCCGCCGCTGGGTGAGCGTCCCTCGGAAGAGGACTTGGCGCGTCTCAACGCCGCGATCCCGGATCAGCCGCGCAAGCTCGCCGCAGTCTTCGCCGGTCACGACGCCGCTGCGGGGCCCTGGGTCGCGCCGCGTCGCCTGGATTGGCAGGACGCCCTGGACGCGGCCATGCTCGCCGCGGATGTGTTGGGCGTGGAGCTCACGGTGACGCAGGGTCAGCATCAGGCCTTCCACCCGGGCCGCACGGCCACACTGAGCACGGCTGACGGCGTGGCGATCGGCGTGGCCGGTGAGCTGCACCCCAAGCTCGTGGCTGCGCAGAACCTGCCGGAGCGCACATGCGTGATGGAACTGGATCTTTCGGCGCTGATCGAACGAGAGATCCCGTCCGTTGTAGCCGAGTCGATTTCGGGATACCCCGCGGCAACGCAGGACGTGGCTCTCGTCGTGGACGGGGATCTTCCGGCGGCGGAACTTCTGGCCACGGTCGAGACCGGTGCTGGCGAGTTGTTGGAATCGGCCAGTGTGTTCGACGTGTATTCGGGTACCGGGGTGGAGGACGGCAAGAAGTCCGTGGCAATTGCCATGCGATTCCGAGCTTCGGACCGTACCCTGACCGCCGATGAAGCATCAGAGGCCCGCACCGCGGCCGTGGCCGCGGCGGAAGCCGCTCATGGTGCGCAACTGCGCGGCTGACACCAGAAGGAGAATCGTTGTCACACGACGCCCAGGAGTTCTTTGATTTCGACGAGCAGGATCAGCCCCGGCGTACCAGAGCCGGCGGCTGGCGGATCGTGCTGGTCGTCCTCCTGGGTGTCGTGGTGTCACTGATTTTCGCCGTCGCCTCTCTACTGGCCTTTGACAAAGCGGGCCGACTCGCGGATTGGGCCGGTCATTCCATGGTGGTCTCGGGCACGTACCAGACCATGACCCACGATCTGGTGACCAAGGACTTCAACGGCATCTACGCCGGCATCATGCCGGATAACGACCTGTTGGAGGACCACCCGTTCGACAACGAGTTGAATGATCCGGTCAAGGTAGAGGTCGGAGACCAGATCACCTTCCGCGGTAGCGAGACGGGACAGCAGGACTCGGACTTCCCGGAGGCCGTGGACGCACTGTTGGCCGTTGAGGATGGCCAGTTGCGCGTCATGGAAACCGATGACCCCGGTAGCTACGGCGAGGGCATCACGGATTCCACCGTAACGGGTCAGCGCGTGAAGGCCGCAGTATTGGCCGGTTTGGCATTGTTGTCCCTGGCGGGAACGGTCTGGGGCGTGCGGGCGGTCAATCGGCATACACGCTGACCGCCGCTCGTGAGCTCATCGAGTCTGGGTGAGCGAGAGAGTGCATGACGAAGGGCCCGGTTCTTTACCGGGCCCTTCGTCGTACGCGGAGCTGCGCGTTCGGGAGTCCGCGTGGTCATTGACCTAGGGCAGCAATAGCAGCTTGCCCTGGGTCTTGCGGGATTCCAGGTCGGTGTGCGCTTGCGCGGTATCGGCCAGGGGATAGGTGCCCCCCACTCGAACCTTGAGGTCACCGGCTACCACGGCGTCCGTCAATTCGTTCCACCGCCAGGCACGTTCCTCGGCATCCCGGAGGTAATGGACGAGAGAGGGGCGGGTCAGGAACAGTGCGCCGGATCCGTTGAGTCGCTGGATGTCGAACGGCGGGACCTGACCTGAGGACCCACCGAAGAGCACCACCGTGCCGCGAACGCGCGTGGCCTTCAGCGATTCATCGAACGTTGTTTTACCCACGGAGTCGTAGATGACATCCGCGCCGCGGCCGTCTGTCAGTTCCCGGACCTGCTCCGCGAAATTCTCGTATCCCAGCACATGATCAGCACCCAGCTGACGTGCGGTCTCCGCCTTCTCTGCGGTCGAGGTCAACGCGATGACCGTGGCCCCGATGCGTTTCATGAGCTGAATCGCCAGACCGCCCACGCCACCGGAGGCCGCGGTGATGACCGCGGTGTGCTCGGGCTTGAGCTCGAATGTGGAACGCACCAGGTAGTGGGCGGTGAGCCCCTGGAGGGGGAGGGCGGCGGCGTCGTGATCGGACATCTCGTCCGGAACCGGCATGGCCTTTGCCGCGTCGACCACGAAGTATTCCGCGTAGCTGCGGGTGGCCTCGGAGGTGGCCACGCGCTGTCCGACCGACACCGACGTGACGTTTTCACCCACCGCGGTCACCACGCCGGCGCCTTCGGAACCGGGTGTGAAGGGGTGCTCGACGGGGTAGATGCCCTCGCGCTGATACGTCTCGATGAAGTTCACCCCGGTTGCGGCGGTGCGTACCAGGACCTGATCCGGGCCGGGTTCGGGGGTGGGGGCATCGGTCAGCTGCAAGACGTCCGGGCCGCCGCTTTCCTGCGCGGCAATAGCTTTCATCGTGTCGGTCACGGTGCCTCCTTCGGGCGCAAACGCGCCGCTAGTCAACGGTCACGGTCAGTCTTGCGCTCGTCGGGGATCGGTTCAAGCCTGACGGGACGCGCTCGTCCACGCGCGTAATAAACCATCGCGGCCCGATGTATAAATATTGATTGTTATGTATATCCATGCGGTATGCTGGCCGGTATGACGTACACCGCAGCAGTTTCAGGAGCCACCGGTTATGCGGGCGGAGAGGTCTTGCGCCTGCTCGCCGGACACCCGGAGATCACCGTGTCCACCGTGACCGGTCACTCCACCGCGGGCCAGCGACTGGGCGCCTTGCAGCCGCACTTGCGCGCGCTCGCGGACATGGAGGTCGTGGAGACCACTCCGAAGAATCTGTCCGGTCATGACATCGTGTTCCTGGCACTACCGCACGGCCAATCCGCTGAGATCGCTGCCCAGCTGCCCGAGAACACCGTGGTCGTGGATGCCGGTGCGGATCACCGTCTGGAATCCTCTGAGGCCTGGGGTGCGTTCTACGACGGCGACCACGCCGGGCACTGGCCCTATGGCCTACCGGAACTCATCATCGACCCCAGCGGCGCCAAGCAACGGCAGAAGCTCGTTGGCGCCACGCGCATCGCCGTTCCCGGCTGCTATCCCACGGGCTCCTTGCTCGCACTTGCGCCGGCGGTTGCGGCGGGCCTCGTGAAGACCCGAGACATCGTGATCGTGTCGGCCTCCGGTACCTCCGGTGCGGGCAAGGCATCCAAGCCGCACCTGCTCGGCGCAGAGGTCATGGGAAGCATGTCCCCGTACGGCGTGGGCGGCGGTCACCGGCACACCCCCGAGATCGAGCAGGGCCTCGGTTGGGCCTCCGGCCAGGACGTGAGTATTTCGTTCACACCCACGCTCGCTCCGATGCCCCGTGGCATTCTGACCACGGCCACCGCTCCATTGGCTGATGGCACCACCTTCGAGTCCGCGCTCAAGGCCTATCAAGATGCCTACGCGGACGAGCCCTTCATCCATGTGTTGCCCCAGGGTCAGTGGCCGACCACCAAGTCTGTGGTCGGATCCAATCACGTCACGCTCCAGCTCGCAGTAGATGCGCACGCGAACCGCTTGATCGTCAGCGTGGTGTTGGACAACCTCACCAAGGGCACAGCCGGTGGTGCCGTCCAGTCCGTCAACATTGCGCTGGGATTGGACGAGACCACCGGGCTCCAGCTCCAGGGCCTCGCGCCCTAAGACACCGCGAACGAACGACGTCGCTCGCGTACCTACCTCACGACGCTCACGATTCACGCTCCAGGAGTTCTCATGGAATCCCACAACCCCGTTCCCGATATCACCGTGGACACCAACTACGGTGTGTGCGCGGCCGCCGGTTTCCGCGCGGCCGGTGTGGAGGCCGGTTTCAAGGCTTCCGGCGGAAAGGACCTGGCGTTGGTGGTCAACGACGGGCCCGAGTTCACCGCCGCGGCCGTACTCACGTCCAATCGGGTGGCCGCAGCTCCCGTGCACTGGTCGCGTGAAGTCATCCGCCAGGGAACATGTCGTGCGGTGATCCTCAACTCCGGTGGCGCCAATGCGTGCACCGGTGCGCAGGGTTTCCAGAACACCCACGAAACGGCGGAAAATGTGGCCGAGCGGCTGGGAGTGGGCGCCGGCGACGTCGTCGTGTGTTCGACCGGTCTGATCGGTGAGCAACTGCCTATGGATGTGATGAAGGCTGGGATCCCCGCGGTGACCGACGCGCTCGCCGCCGGACCCGAGGCCGGAAAATCGGCCGCCGAGGCCATCATGACCACTGACTCGGTCTCCAAGCAGGCGTGTGCCGCGCGGGACGGATGGACCGTGGGCGGTATCGCCAAGGGCGCGGGCATGCTCGCCCCCGGCCTGGCCACGATGCTCGTGGTCATCACGACTGACGCGAAGCTGCCGGCCGACGCTCTGGACCGCGCGCTGCGTGAGGCCTGCCGGGTGACGTTCAACCGAACGGACTCGGACGGCTGCATGTCCACGAACGACACCGTGGCCCTGATGGCCTCCGGCGCCTCCGGTAATACCGCGGACGAGCTGGAATTCACCCGCGCACTCACCGCCGTGTGCCACAGCCTGGCACAGCAGCTGATTACCGACGCCGAGGGCGCATCCCACGACATCGCGATCACCACAGTGGGAGCGGCCACCGAAACCGAGGCCGAGGATGTCTCGCGCACGGTGTCCCGCTCCAACCTGCTCAAGGCCGCGGTGTTCGGTAACGACCCCAACTGGGGCCGCGTGCTCTCTGCCGTGGGCACCACGGCCGCGCAGTTCGATCCGGACCAGATCGACGTGACCATCAACGGGGTCATGGTGTGCCGCAACGGTGCCATCGGTGACTCCCGCGACAACGTGGACATGGCCGCAGCGCGCGCCGTGGACATCGTCATTGATCTCAAGGCCGGCCATCACCAGGCCACGGTGTGGAGCAACGACCTCACCCACGATTACGTTGAGGAGAACAGCGCGTACTCCAGCTGACGCGCGCCCGTCATGTCACGTTTAAGCGATAACACCAGGTACGAGACCGCCCAGACCAAGGCCGAAACCCTCATGGAGGCGCTGCCCTGGATCCAGCGCTACGCCGGATCCGTCATGGTCTTCAAATACGGCGGCAACGCCATGATCAATGACGACCTCCGCCGCGCCTTTGCCGAAGACATGGTCTTCCTGAGTCACATGGGCATCAAACCCGTGGTCGTCCACGGTGGGGGGCCGCAAATCAGCGCCATGTTGTCCACCCTGAACATTCCGTCCGAGTTCAAGGACGGACTGCGGGTGACCTCCCGGGAGGCCATGGGGGTGATCCGCATGGTGCTCACCGGGCAGGTGGGGCGTGAACTCGTGGGCCTCATCAACGCGCACGGACCGTACGCGGTGGGCATGTCCGGTGAGGACGCGGGCCTGTTGCAAGCGCGCAGGATTCGCACGGGTTCGGACGGGAAACCGCTGGATCTGGGCCTGGTGGGAACCGTGGAAAAGGTCAACACCGCGGCCGTGGAACAGCTCATCGAGATCGGCAAGATCCCGGTGATCGCCTCGATCGCGCCCGAACTCGCTGACGATCCGTCCGCTTCCGACGGCTCCGGTGAGCTGACCGGTGAGGTGCTCAACGTCAACGCGGACACCGCGGCGGCCGAGGTTGCCGTTGCGCTGGGTGCAGAGAAGTTCGTGGCCCTCACGGACGTGGAAGGCCTGTACGCCAACTGGCCGGACAAGTCCTCCCTGATCTCGTCGCTGACCACCACGGAACTGCGGCAAATGCTGCCCTCCCTGGAATCCGGGATGATCCCCAAAATGCAGGCTGCCCTGCGGGCCGTGGACAACGGTGTGCCGCGGGCATCCATTGTGGACGGGCGCTCGGCGCATTCATCGCTATTGGAAATTTTTACCGACACCGGTATCGGCACCGAGGTCACCCCGGACGGAGATGTCGCATGAGTGATTCGCAGAACGAACTGCTGCAGGACTACAAGGACAACCTGTTGGGGGTGTTCGGCGATCCCGCGCTGGTCCTGACCGAGGGACAGGGCGTGTACGTCACCGACGCCAACGGCAAGCGTTACCTCGACCTGCTCGGCGGTATCGCGGTGAACTCGATCGGTTACGCGCACCCGGATTGGGTTGCGGCGGTCAGCGAGCAGGCGGGCAAGCTCGCGCACATCTCCAACCTGTTCACCTCACCGCAGGGTATTTCTCTCGCGCACCAGTTGCTCGAGCTGACCGATGCGCCCGAAGGCTCACATGTGTTCTTCGCCAATTCGGGTTCCGAGGCCAACGAAGCCGCGTTCAAGCTCGCACGCCGCCATGGGGCGGCTCGTCCCGGCCCGGACGGCGCAGCCCGCACCCGGGTGCTCGCGCTGGAGAATGCGTTCCACGGCCGCACCATGGGCTCACTGGCACTCACGGCCAAGGAGGCCTACCGGGCACCCTTCGAACCGTTGCCCGGGGGAGTCACGCACATCCCCGCAAGCATTGAGGCGCTCGAGGCGGAACTGGACGACACCGTCTCGGCACTGATCGTAGAACCGGTGCAGGGGGAATCCGGGGTGCACGTGCTGCCGGACGGGTTCCTCGCTCGCGCCCGCGAACTGACTCGCGAGCACGGTGCACTCTTGATCGTCGATGAGGTGCAGTCCGGCATCGGACGCACTGGACAGTGGCTCGCGACCACCGCGCAGCTGCCGGAGGGTGTGTTCCCGGATGCCATCACTCTGGCCAAGGGTCTGGGTGGCGGTTTCCCCATTGGCGCCATGATCACCGTTGGTACCGAGGTGTCCTCGCTGTTGACCGCGGGACAACACGGCACCACGTTCGGCGGCAACCCGCTCGCGACCGCGGCGGCGTCGGCCACATTGGACGTCATCAAGGACGAGGGCTTGCTGGGCAACGCCGACGTCGTGGGCGCGCACCTGGCCGCAGCGCTCAATGATCTGCCCGAGGTCCGTGAGGTGAGGCAGCACGGTTTGCTGATCGGTATCGACTTGGTCCAGGACTCACCCGAGCAGGCCCTGGCACCCGCTGTCGTGACGGCGGCTCGCGCAGCTGGTTTCATCATCAACGCGACCGGCCCGAGCACCGTGCGGCTGGCGCCGCCGCTGATCATCACCGCGCAGGAAACGGACAGTTTCGTGGCGTCCCTGCCGGGCATCATCCGCGACGCCCGCGCCGCGCTCGCCGGCTCTTAACAGACTTCATTCACCCCAGGAGGAACCCCCTTGTTGCGTCATTTTCTGGTCGATACCGATCTGAGCCCTGAGGAACAGGAGGAGGTGCTGGATCTGGCCGCGGCCCTCAAAGCCGACCGGTTCAGCCGCCGACCGCTGGCCGGTCCCCAAACCGTGGGAGTGATTTTCGACAAGACCTCCACCCGCACCAGGGTCTCCTTCGCAACAGGAGTGGCCGACCTGGGCGGTAATCCACTCATCATCAATCCGGGGGAGTCGCAGCTGGGTCACAAGGAGAGCGTTGCGGACAGCTCGCGAGTGTTCTCCCGCATGCTTGCGGCGGTCGTGTGGCGGACCTTCGAGCAGTCCGGCCTGGAGGAAATGGCCGAGTACAGCTCCGTGCCCGTCATCAATGCACTCTCCGATGACTACCACCCGTGCCAGATCCTGGCCGACCTACTCACGCTTCGAGAGCGTTTCGGTGACGTCAAGGGCCTGACTCTCACGTACGTGGGTGACGCAGCCAACAACATGGCCAACTCGTACATGCTCGGTTGCGTCACCGCCGGCATGCACGTGCGGATCGCCGGACCTGCCTCGCACCTGCCGAGCCAGGACGTTATCGACGCCGCTCAGGAACGCGCCGCTCTAACCGGCGGTTCCGTGCTGGTGACCACGGATATGGGCGAAGCGCTCGCGGGTGCCCATGCGGTCGTCACAGACACGTGGGTGTCCATGGGGCAAGAGAACGAGAAGGCTGATCGCTCCGATATTTTCCGCCCGTATTCCGTGACTGCAGAAGCCATGGCGCAGGCCGCCGAGAACGCCGTGTTCCTGCACTGCCTGCCGGCCTACCGTGGCAATGAGGTGTCGGCCGAGGTTATTGACGGTCCGGCGTCGCTCGTGTGGGACGAGGCCGAGAACCGATTGCATGCTCAGAAGGCCCTGCTCACCTGGCTGCTTGATTCTTCTGGACTGTCGTCGGATCGTCCCGATGCTTTGCGTCGCGCCGGAGGCCAGCAGTGAGCATTCCCACCACCAAGACCGCCCGGCAAGCCCGCATCATGGAGCTTGTGACCGGCGGGGATATCCATTCGCAGGCGGAGCTGGCGGAATTGCTCGCCGCCGACGGCGTTCAGGTCACCCAAGCCACCCTCTCCAGGGACCTGGTCGAGCTCGAAGCCGTGCGAGTGCGCTCACCAGAAGGTGGTCTGGTGTATGCGGTGCCGCAAGCGGGAGCCGATCGCTCGCCTGCCAGCGGGATCACGCGCGAAACCCTGGACGCCCGACTGGCAGGGCTCTGCAAGGATTTGCTCGTCACCGCGGAGGCAAGTGCGAACTTGGTGATTCTGCGGACCCCACCCGGGGCCGCCCAATATTTCGCGTCGGCGATTGATCATTCCGTGCTCTCCGACATTCTGGGCACGATTGCCGGAGACGACACCATCATGGTGGTGTGCCGCGATCCCCAGGGCGGGGACACTGTGGCCCAGAAGTTCCTGGACCTGGCCCACTGATTCCTGGTTGGCCGACTCGTCCTCGTTAGGACTCGCGGGGCTCGAACTCCTGCAGGACGGGCAGCAGGTGCTCCTGCCCGAAGACCTTGGCCACGTCCTGGGCATGCTGATTACCCGTGGCCTGCCCCGCGCCGGCTTCCAAGAGCTTGCGGGTGATCGGCTCATTGCCCCGGAACACGGCGCAGACCAGCGCGGTAAATCCCACATCACTCACCCGCTCGGTGTCCGCCCCGTGTTCGAGCAGCATGAAAACCGTCTCTTCCTGCTCCTGGTAGGCCGCCAGGTTCAGCAGGGTATCGCCCTTGCCATTGGTCAGATTGGCGGGAACACCTGCCTGGAGCGCCTCCCGCAGGTAATCGTTCTTACCCTCGCGGGCTGCGTCGAAGAGGGAATTGACGTAGGCGATTTCTTCGTCGCTCAACTGCGGCTGCTGGGCATTGCTCTCCGGTGCGGGCACGGACGGTTCCTCCTGAACGAACTGACAAGGTGCGGTTTCACCCGAAATGGGGCGTCACCAGGACAGTGTCGCACGGCACTCCGACATCTACACCTTGACCTTGCGGGGTTGAACGCCTGCTTCCTCAATCGCCCCGGGTGGGGAATGCTGAGCGCCTTGGCAGCAACGACCGCGGAGCGTCGGATTGACTCCAATATCCGATACTGGCAGTCTCATGTGTCATAGATCACTACCAATACTTGGAGACTTTTCATGACCAATGTGGCCACCCTGCTCACAGAATCCGCGGAGCGTTACGCAGACCGCCCCGTGATCATCCTGGATGACACCCGGTTGACCTACGCGCAGCTCAACGACCTCTCGGCCAGGGCGGCAGCGATGCTCAAGGCGCAGGGGATCAAGCCGGGCGACCGTGTGGCCATGGTCATGCCCAACGTTCCCCATATGCCGGTCCTGTACTACGCAATTCTGCGCATTGGAGCCATCGTGGTTCCTCTCAACCCGCTACTGACCCCGCGTGAACTCACCTACCACTTCACCAATGCAGAAGTTTCTGCGGTCCTGGCCTGGGAAGGCATGATCGAAGCGAGTCAGCAGGCCGCCAAGGACGCAGGTGACGTCCCCGTGGTGGCCATCGGTGCGCAGGAAACCATGCAGAAGCTCCAGAGTGTGGAGCCCGACCACGAGGTGGTCGACCGAAATGATGACGACACCGCGGTCTTGCTCTATACCTCCGGCACCACTGGTAAGCCCAAGGGCGCGGAACTGACCCATCTCAATTTACGTTCCAATGCCACGATGTCCGCAGACGGGTTCTCCCTCACTGAGGACGACGTGAAATTCGGAGGTCTCCCGTTCTTCCACGTCTTTGGGCAGACTGTTGCGCTCAACGGAGTGGTCTCCAAGGGCGCTTCGGTGACCTTGTTGCCGCGCTTCGACCCGGTCAAGGCCCTTGAAATCCTTCGTCGGGACAAGGTCACGGTGTTCGTTGGTGTGCCCAGCATGTATGTCGCATTGCTGCACGCGGTCAATCAGATGGGGCCGGAGGCAGTGGAGGGAATCAACTTGCGCGCCACGCTATCCGGCGGTTCACCCATGCCGGTGGAGGTTCTCGAGAAGTTCGAAAAGGTGTTCAACACCACCGTCCATGAAGGATACGGTCTCTCGGAAACGTCGCCGGTGGTCTCGTTGAACCAGCCGGACGGCATTCGCAAGCCCGGATCCATTGGAACCCCGGTGGAGGGGGCAGAGTTGGATATCTTCGACGGCCAGGATCAGCCGGTTGCCGATGGTGAAGTGGGAGAGCTGGTGGTCCGCGGGAAGTACGTGATGAAGGGCTACTGGAGGAACCCTGAGGCCACGGAGGCCGCCATCCGCGACGGTTGGTTCCACACGGGGGATATGGCGCGCCGCGACGAAGATGGTGTCTATTTCATCGTTGACCGAAAGAAGGACATGATCCTGCGCGGTGGTTACAACGTGTACCCCCGCGAGATCGAAGAGGTGCTGTACCAGTTCCCCGGTGTCGTGGAAGCGGCTGTCCTGGGAGTGCCGGATGAGAAGCACGGGGAGGAAGTGGGCGCCGTCGTCGTTTTCGATCCCAAGGAGCTGGGCGATCGAAGCATCGAGGACGTGACCAAAGAGTTGGATGCTTTCGTCCAGGAGCGGGTGGCCAAGTACAAGTACCCCCGTCACTACAAGGTGTTGGACGAGCTCCCCAAGGGCCCTACGGGCAAGATCCTCAAGCGCGAACTCACGCTCAATGCATAATTACAAATAGTGCTGTATAGTCATGCATTGAGGCGCGGGTATGGCCCGTGCGCAGAGTTTTTGTCGTGCAGCAAAGTGAGGAGAGCACCGTGAGCGATCGCGTTGTGTTGGCATACTCCGGAGGTCTCGATACTTCGGTGGCTATCGGTTGGATCGGCGAAGCCACGGGTGCCGAGGTCATTGCGGTGGCCGTTGACGTTGGACAGGGTGGCGAGGATCTGGAGACCATTCGCCAGCGTGCCCTGGACTGCGGCGCGGTAGAGGCCTACGTGGCCGATGCCCGCGACGAGTTCGCCGAGGAATACTGCATGCCTGCGCTGAAGGCCAATGGCATGTACATGGACGCATACCCGCTGGTGTCGGCCGTGTCCCGTCCGGTGATCGTCAAGCACCTGGTCAAGGCCGCCAAGCAGTTCGGTGCGACCACCGTGGCTCACGGTTGCACCGGTAAGGGCAACGACCAGGTCCGCTTCGAGGTGGGCATCCAGACCCTGGGTCCCGAACTCAAGTGCATTGCCCCGGTGCGTGACCTGGCTCTGACCCGTGAAAAGGCCATCGCCTACGCGGAGAAGAACGACCTGCCCATCGTGACCACCAAGAAGAACCCGTTCTCGATCGACCAGAACGTGTGGGGTCGTGCTGTGGAGACCGGTTTCCTGGAGGACATCTGGAACGGTCCCACCAAGGACGTCTACGACTACACCGACGACCCCACGTTCCCGCCGCCCGCGGACGAGTTGGTCATCACCTTCAAGGAAGGTGTCCCGGTGGCGATCGACAACAAGCCGGTGACCGCACTGCAGGCGATCCAGGAGCTCAACCGTCGTGCGGGCGCCCAGGGCGTGGGCCGGATCGACATCGTTGAGGACCGTCTGGTGGGTATCAAGTCCCGCGAGATCTACGAGGCTCCCGGTGCCATGACCCTGATCGCGGCTCACCGCGAACTGGAGAACGTGACCATCGAGCGCGAGCAGGCCCGCTTCAAGAAGACCGTGGACCAGCGCTGGACCGAACTGGTCTACGACGGCCAGTGGTTCTCGCCGCTCAAGAAGTCCCTGGATGTCTTCGTGGATGACACCCAGAAGTACGTCAACGGTGACATCCGCATGGAACTTCATGCCGGCCGTGCCACCGTGACCGGCCGCCGTTCCGACACCGGCTTGTACGACTTCAACCTGGCCACCTACGACGAGGGTGACTCGTTCGACCAGTCGAATGCACGCGGTTTCATCGAGCTGTTCGGCATGTCGTCCAAGGTTGCCTCCCAGCGCGAGCAGCGCCTGGCGGGAGAGAACTAATCGCCACTGACGCGTCATGACCGGCCGGGCTCCTAGACTGGAGCCCGGCCGGATTCACGCCCGGTGTCCTTCACCGGCACCCAATGAGAACCATCTCGCGAGCAAGGAGCAGCATGGCCCAGCACCAGCAGCACGGAACCAACGAGGGCGCTTTGTGGGGCGGTCGTTTCGCCGGGGGACCCGCGGACGCACTGGCCGCTTTGAGCAAGTCCACGCAGTTCGACTGGCGGTTGGCTCCGTATGACATTGCGGGTTCCCGCGCTCACGCTCGTGTGCTCCACACAGCCGGCCTGCTCACGACTGAGGAACTGGACGGCATGATTTCTGCGCTCGATCAGCTCGAGACCGACGTCCGTACCGGCGACTACGTACCCGCGGAGTCCGACGAAGACGTACACGGTTGCTTGGAACGTGGCTTGATCGAACGCGCTGGACCGCAGCTGGGCGGCAAACTGCGTGCCGGCCGTTCCCGTAACGACCAGATCGCCACGCTGGGCCGCATGTACTTGCGAGACCACGCGGCCATCATCGCCAAGGACTTACTGGACGTGGTCCGCGCTCTCATCGCGCAGGCCGAGCGCTACCCGTACGCGCCCATGCCCGGACGCACGCACCTGCAGCACGCACAGCCCATTCTGCTCTCGCACCACCTGCTCGCTCACGCGTGGGCCGTGCTGCGCGATGTCCAGCGCCTGGTGGATTGGGACAAGCGCGCGGCGGTATCTCCGTACGGTTCCGGCGCGCTCGCAGGTTCCTCGCTCGGACTGGACCCCAACGCGGTTGCTGCGGAGCTGGGCTTCGAGTCCGCCGTTTTCAACTCGATCGACGGCACAGCGTCTCGCGACGTCTACGCCGAGTTCGCTTGGGTCACCGCAATGGCGGCGGTGGACATCTCCCGCATGAGTGAAGAAGTCACCACGTGGGCCACTAAGGAATTCTCGTTCGTGACCCTGGACGACGCCTTCTCCACGGGTTCGTCGATCATGCCGCAGAAGAAGAACCCGGACGTCGCCGAGCTCGCCCGTGGTAAGGCCGGCCGTCTCATCGGAGACCTCACTGGCCTGCTGGCCACGCTCAAGGGTTTGCCGCTCGCCTACAACCGCGACCTTCAGGAGGACAAGGAGCCAGTCTTCGACGCGATCGACCAGCTCGAGGTCCTGCTGCCCGCGGTGTCCGGCATGATGGGTACGCTCGTGTTCCACCCGGAGCGTCTGGTCGAGCTGGCGCCCCAGGGCTTCGCGCTGGCCACGGACGTTGCCGAATGGCTGGTCCGCCAGGGTGTTCCCTTCCGCGAGGCGCACGAGATCTCCGGTGACGCGGTGCGCGTGTGCGAGGAGAACGGGATTGAGCTGTGGGATCTCACGGATGAGCAGTTCGCCCAGATCTCCGAACACCTCACTCCGCAGGTACGCGAGGTCCTGACGGTCGAGGGTTCCCTGAACTCCCGCAACTCCCAGGGCGGCACGGCTCCGGCGGCGGTCGCCCAGCAGCTGGACGAACTCAAGCGGCAGCTGGGTGAGTTGGCCGCGTTCGAATCCCGTCAGCCGATCGTTTCCTGACCTGGCCTCACGGTGAGTAATCCACTCGAAGAATTGTTGTCCGCAACAGCGCCGGAAGCTGCCCCGGCGCTGTTGGGCGCGGTTCTGGTCCGGTCAGATCAACAGGCCACGGTGGCACTGAGGCTGACCGAGATCGAGGCGTACGGAGGGCCTGCGGATTCGGATCTTCCGGACCCTGGTGCCCACACCTACCGAGGCCGTACGGCGCGCAACAACTCGATGTTCGGCCCGCCGGCCCATCTCTACGTCTACTTCACGTACGGTCTGCACCACGCACTGAATCTCGTCTGTCGACCCGACGGCCACGCGGGTGGTTGTCTCATCCGCGCCGGGGAGGTCGTGGCGGGGGAGGACGCGGCGCGGCGTCGTCGTAGTGCCCAGCGAGCCACCGAACCATCTCACGTGGCGCTGGCTCGGGGCCCGGGCAACGTGGCCCAGGCGCTTGCCCTGGATCGGTCCGACGACGGCGCCCCGTTGCGTTTTCTGGGCAGGGCGCCGGATCCGGTCCTGGCCGCACAACGTCTCGTGGCGGAGCAGCCCGGATACCAGAAGCCGTGGACGGGACTCGTTCTGCCGGATCGTTCTGGGGCGGCGGACATGGTGACAACCGCTCGAACCGGTGTGTCCGGCGAGGGCGGTACGGATGCATTCCCGTGGCGGTTCGCGCTCAAGAACGACCCGACGGTCTCGCCCTACCGCAAAGCAGCCGTCAAGAAACGCAGAACCCGGCCGTAGCATCCGTGTGAACGGCTCGTGTGGGGCAAACGGCGGATACGATGGTCCGGTGACTGAATCCGTAGAGCAGATGATTGACCGGTTGTGCGCCAAGATCCCGGACCACCCCGAGCCGGGGGTGCTGTTTCGTGACCTCACTCCGCTGTTCGCGGACGGTGACGGTTTCAAACGCACCGTGGACTCCTTGACCGATGCCTTCCGGGGCCAGTACGACTGCGTGGCAGGTGTGGAGGCCCGAGGATTCATGATCGCCTCCGCCGTGGCGTATGCCTCAGGTGTGGGAATCGTCCCTGTACGGAAGAAGGGCAAACTGCCCCGCGAGACCATTTCGCAGCAGTACGACCTGGAGTACGGAACGGAAACGCTGGAGATTCACACTGATGACGTCCCGCGCGGTTCCCGCGTCCTGGTCCTCGACGACGTTTTGGCCACCGGCGGCACTCTGGGCGCATCCGCGTCACTACTGACCCGCGCCGGATTCAACGTGGCGGGCTTCGGCGTAATCATGGAACTGACCGCACTGCGCGGCCGCGCCCAGCTGGGCGGGCACCGAATTCGCGCCCTGCTGCGTGTCTGAGTTTCGCCCCGTGACATGTTCTGTCGTGGGAGCGCGATAGGATTGACGACCGCTGGTTATGGAACCGGCGGTCGTTTTCCGTCCCCGTGAGGTGAATTGCGTGACCGAGTCCGCGTCTGAAAGAACCGCCCAGCAGCTCGAGCTGGAACGGGACTATGTTGCACAGGCCTATGAACGTCTGGACGAGTTGCGTGAGATCAATGGTCAGGAACTCGCCAAGGTGCGGCGTAGTGATTACGGCGGCGGCCACCAGGCGAAGTCCGAGCGCGATGCTTTCGCATCCCATTACGAAGATCGCTTGACGCAACTCGAATCGGTGGATGAGCGTTTGGTTTTCGGGCGTCTCGACACCGAGGAAGAAGAACGTTATTACGTGGGCCGCCTCGGCCTCGCCACAGAGGACCATCAACGATTGGTCCTGGATTGGCGTGCCCGTGAAGCCGGTGCGTTTTACCAAGCCACCGCCCGCAACACGCAGGGACTCGCGCGGCGTCGTCACCTGATCATGGAAAAGCGCAATGTCACGGCCATCGAGGATGACGTCTTCAACGCGGACGCGCTGGACCAGGATGAGATCGTGCGCGGGGAAGGCGCCCTCATGGCCGCGCTCAACAAAACCCGCACCGGTCGCATGAATGACATCGTGGCGACTATTCAGGCCGAACAGGACCGCATCATCCGCGCTCCACTCAAGGGCGTACGCGTGGTCCAGGGCGGACCGGGTACGGGTAAGACGGCCGTGGCACTGCACCGTGCCGCGTACCTGCTCTACGAATATCGCGAACGCCTTGCCAAGTCGGGGGTGCTCATTGTCGGACCGTCCTCATCCTTCCTGTGGTACATCGAACGTGTGCTGCCTGCACTGGGCGAGACCGGCGTGGTCATGTCATCCTTGGCGGATCTGTACCCGGGCGTGCACGGAACCGTGGAGCGGGATCCGTGGGTGGCCCGGTGGAAGTCCGGGCTGCACATGGTCGAGGTCATCAAGCAAGCGGTCGCCGATCGCGAGAAGGTTCCGGAGAAGAACCTCTGGCTGACCGTGGACGGCCACTCCGTCAAGATCAAGCGCTCCTTGGTTCGACTCGCTCGTGAACGCGCCCGCGCCACGGGTAAGCCTCACAATGAAGCCCGCGCTACCTTCGTGAAGATCATCATCAAGCAACTCGCCGAGACCCTGGGTCAGCAGCTCAACGACAAGGCCGGTTCCACCATGGACCGCTCCTACTTGAAGGAAGACCTGCGCCAGTCACGCGAAGTACGAGTTGCCCTCAACCTGTTGTGGTTGCCGTTGACAGCGCAGCAGCTGGTGCGTCAGCTCTTTTCCAAGGAGCACTACCTGCGTTCCGCGGCTCCCGAGCTCAGTGATGCGCAGGTGGCGCAACTGCTCAGGGCACCCGACGCCCCGCTCACCGTGGCCGATGTTCCCCTGCTCGACGAGGCCGCGGAACTGCTCGGTGACTTCGATTCCGCGGGTATCAAAATGCGCGGCCAAGCGGCCGAGCAACGCAAGGCGGCCGAGTCCGCGGAGAAGGTTCTCGCGACGATGGCCGAGGGTTTCGAAGACATCGGTGCCCAGGGGATTATCACCGTGGACCAACTGACCACCTTGAACGAGGAATCGGTACGGCGCATGACGGCGGCCGAAGCGGCGTCGTCGGACCGGACCTGGGCCTACGGGCACGTGGTGGTGGACGAGGCGCAGGAACTGTCCGCCATGCAATGGCGCACACTGATGCGCCGGTGTCCCATGAAGTCGTTCACGGTGGTGGGCGACATCGCCCAGGCCGGAAATGCCGCTGCCGCGACCACGTGGGAGGGCGCACTGGAGCCATTCGTGGGGGACCGATTCTCCCTCGAAGAGCTCACGGTCAACTACCGCACACCCCAGCCCATTGCCGACGCCGCTGTGCGGGTCGCGCGCGCAGCAGGCCTTCGCGTGTCCGACCCGCAAGCCGTTCGTGACGGTCAAGATCCTGTACTCATCACCGTGGCTGACGAGAAAAAAGTGGCTGACTCGGTGGTCGAACAAGTGCGCGGCGAACTAGAGCTCGTCGAGGGCGGGCTCATCGGGGTGGTGTGCCCGGGTGACTCGATTGCTTCGGTGGCTTCAGCCCTCGATGAAGCGTTCCCGGGGCTGGTAGCTGCGGGTATGCGGCGTCTGGATCGCCAAATCATGCTGCTCACCCCCTGGGACGCCAAGGGACTTGAATTCGATTCCGTGGTGGTAGTGGAACCGGGTGACATTGCCGGCGATCCTGCCGGGGGAGTGGGCAACTTGTACGTGGCTATGACTCGACCCACACAGCGCCTTTACATGGTGGCCGCGCATGGCATGCCTGCGGGCGTGGAACAAACCGGCTCCACGTCGCAAGACTGATAACTTAGTCCTCGTGTCAACCACCGATCTGAGTAAGCAGCACAACGACCCGACTTTCAATTCCTTGTGGGAAGAATTGAATTGGCGCGGCCTGGTCCAGGTATCCACGGACGCCCAGTCCATCGAGGATGCCTTGGAAGCGGGGCCCATCACGTATTACTGCGGGTTCGACCCAACCGCTGCCTCCTTGCACTTGGGGCACCTGGTTCAGTTGCTGCTGCTCCGCCGCTTGCAGTTGGGGGGTCACAACCCCATCGGGTTGGTCGGTGGTTCTACCGGGTTGATCGGTGATCCCCGTCAGACGTCCGAGCGCGTGCTGAACTCCCGCGAGACCGTGGCCGAATGGGTTGAGTTACTACGCGAGCAGGTGCAGCGGTTCCTCTCCTTCGAAGGCGAGAACGCCGCACGAATGGTCAACAACTTGGACTGGACATCTCAGATGTCCGCAATCGACTTCCTGAGGGACGTCGGCAAGAACTTCCGCGTGGGCACCATGATCAAGAAGGACATCGTGGCCAAGCGGCTGAATTCGGATGAGGGCATTTCCTACACCGAATTCAGCTACCAGATCCTGCAGGGTATGGACTTCCTGAACCTGTACCGCGAGTACGACTGTGTACTCCAGACCGGTGGATCGGACCAGTGGGGCAACCTGACCTCGGGTACTGAACTGGTGCGCAAGGTTGAGGGCGCTGCGGTCCACGCAATCGGTACCCCCTTGATCACCAACTCGGACGGCACCAAGTTCGGTAAGTCTGAGGGCAACGCAATTTGGTTGAACCCGGAGCTCACCTCTCCGTATGCCTTCTACCAGTTCTGGCTCAACACCGCAGATGCGGATGTGGTGGACCGGCTTAAGGTCTTCACGTTCCGCACCCGCGAGGAGATCGAAGAACTCGGTCGTCTTACGGAGACGGAACCGTACAGACGGGAAGCTCAGAAGGCACTGGCTTACGAGGTCAACACCCTGGTCCACGGTGAAGACGCCACGCGCAAGGCGATCGCCGCATCGGCGGCTGTCTTCGGTAAGGGCCAGTTCTCTGAGCTCGATGAGGAAACCCTGGGGATGATTGCAGCCGAGTTGCCCCACGCGGAGGTCGATGCCGATCAGACATCGATCGTTGATCTGCTGGTTGCTACGGGCCTCTCAGAATCCAAGTCGGCCGCCCGCCGCACCCTCAAAGAGGGCGGGGTTTCGGTGAACAACCACAAAGTCTCGGGCGAGGACGCAACTCTGGATCCTGATGATCTGCTCCACGGTCGATTCGTGTTGCTCCGCCGGGGTAAGAAGAACCTCGCTGCAGTTACTGTCGTCTGAGTACTGAGTACTGAGTACTGAGCCCTGGATTGTTCCCGCTGCGGGAGCAGTCCAGGGCTCTTCACATGACTGAGTAGGGAAGCGAACAGTGGTTTTGCGCGCCACCCGATCCGTGTGTAATGTAGTCCGAGTCGCCGCAAGGCAAGGCCGAAAGACCAAAGCAGCGGTGAACATCCCGTAAAGATCAGCACAGGTTGTTCCTGCGCCTTGTTCATGCGGAATCGACAGCTACCTGAAGTGGCAGCGAAGATGCTTGAGAGATCAAGTTGACACGCCGAGACAGACGGTACTACGATAGAAAAGTTGCTTCCGAGCAGAACCGAGAGGTTCGAAACAGAGAAGCAGAAATTTCAACCAACGACAGAATCGCTAAGATCCGCCGTGTGGTTTGTTGTTTGTCAACTCAATAGTGTGCCTAGTTTGTTGATACCAAGAATGTTTTATTTTTTGG
>NZ_BAAAQA010000017.1:12754-125372 GCF_039531425.1 Kocuria atrinae | reverse complement strand
TACCGCCTCCGCATGCTCCTCATCACCGGTGGACTCGACGCCTCACCCCACACTCAACTCTGAAGAGCCTCTTTAGCGGACAGCCCAACTCCCCGTTCTCCCAGGCGACCGAGTCAGTGATGGGCCTAGGATAGTTGCGCTGGCCACAACGCATCTCGCGTTCATCAATTTCGAGGAGAACCATGTCTGTCAACGCCTCCACTACTGTCAAGGCTCCGTTGGAGACCGTGCTCACGACCTTCGTCGACGAGGCATTCGTTCGTCACGTGAGCGACCGCGCTGGTACACAGCTCGAGTCTTTCGAGGTTTCCGGTGACGTCAACACGGCTTTCACCGTGACCACCGTGCGCACCATGTCTCCGGACAAGCTGCCCGACATGGTCAAGAAGTTCGTCAAGGGTGCCGTCAAGCTCAACCAGGTGGACACCTATGACGCCCCGGCGGCGGACGGTTCCCGCACGGTCCGCACCGAGATCAAGGCGCACGGGCTGCCCGTGGGTGCCAACGCCACTCAGACACTGAAGCCCGCCGGTGAAGAGACCGTGATCGACGTTGTCGGTGACGTGGTCGCCAACATTCCGCTGGTCGGTAAGAAGATCGCTGCCGCAGCCGAGCCCTACATCGGTAAGGCACTGACCCTGCAGGCGCGCGCGGCCGAATCCTGGATCGCCAAGCACTGATCGCCAAAGCACGGTATAAGCACCGGGGGTCGCTCATGCGGCCCCCGGTGCTTAGTTGGTGAGACTATATGATGACCCAAGACATTCGCAGATCGATAGGAGTTTGGCATTGAATGTGGCCATGAATAACCCGTCACGGGCGGGCAGTGTGGGATCGTTTCTGCGCCGTGACACCACCGGCGGTTTGCTGCTGCTGATCGCCATGGTGGCAGCTCTGGTCATCGCCAATTCACCGCTGGGTGACTTCTATTTCGGCGTGCGTGACGCCCACGTGGGCATCGGTGTTCCCGGCTTCGATCACACCGTGGGCGAGTGGGCTGCCGATGGGCTGTTGGCGGTGTTCTTCTTCCTCACGGGCCTCGAGCTCAAGACCGAATTCGTCAATGGTGAGCTCCGCAATATCCGCAAGGCCATGCTGCCGGTGGTGGCCGCCGTTGGTGGAGTCATCGCACCCGCGTTGATTTATCTGGGTATCAACATCGCCGCCGGTGCCGAGTCCACAGCCATGCATGGCTGGGCCATTCCCACGGCAACCGACATCGCCTTTGCCGTCTCTGTCCTGGCAGTCGTGGGTTCGGCGCTGCCCACCGCCATGCGCACCTTCTTGCTGACCCTGGCCGTGGTGGACGATCTGATCGCGATCCTCATTATCGCGTTCGTGTACACGGAGTCCGTGCGCGTCCTGTTCCTGGGCGGTGCCGCGATCCTGCTCCTCATCTACTGGGTGCTCACCCACAAGTACGCCAACTGGTTCATGGCCAAGCACTGGGCCGCTTGGGTCATTCTGCTGCCCATTGGTGTGGCCACCTGGTGGTTCGTGTACGAGGCCGGCGTGCACGCCACGATCGCCGGTGTGCTGCTGGGCTTCATGGTCCCCGTCATGAAGACCACGCCTCACGTGATCCGTCACGAGGACCCCGAGATGGGCCTGGCTCCAGCCCTTGAGCACCGTTTCCGTCCGCTGTCCAACGGTCTGGTCATTCCGATCTTCGCGTTCTTCTCCGCCGGTGTGGCCGTGGGAGGCATCGACGGCATCAAATCTGCGGCCGCAGATCCCGTGGCCCTGGGGATCGTTGCTGGCCTGCTCATCGGTAAGCCCGTGGGTATTTTCGGCGCTGCATGGCTCATGGACCGGTTCAGTCCGGCGGTCAAGGACAAGGACTACACCTGGTTCGATCTGTTCGGCATGTCCTTCGTGGCCGGTATCGGATTCACGGTGTCCCTGCTCGTGGCCGAGCTGAGCTTCGGCATTGGCAGCCCCCACAACGATCATGCCAAGGTGGGCATCCTGTTCGGTTCCATGCTCGCGGCGGTTATCGGTGGCGGCATCCTGCTGGCCCGCAACGCCAAGTACAAGAAGGTTCGCGCTCACGGCGTGGACCCGGACGTCTACGACGACTAGTCGTCCCGCCCCTCGTGGGCGGGTGGCAACACGGAAGAACGGCCGGTCAGAACCTCAAGGGTTTTCACCGGCCGTTCTTCATTCTCGGGTCGTGGAGAGGGTCTCGACCCTCGGTCCAGTCAGCTCGTCTGAGCCTTCGACGCCGCCTGGTTCACCGCATCCTCCAGGGCCACCCAGCTGAGCATTGCGCACTTCACGCGCGCCACGAATTTTGAGACCCCCGCGAAAGCAGCGGCATCTCCCAGGATTTCCTCATCCGGAGCTACCTGCCCACGGGATCGGAGCATCTCACGGAAGTGCTCAATCATGGCCTCCAACTCGGGAAGACTCATGCCGGGCGCCATTTCGGACAGAACCGACGCCGCCGCCATGGAGATTGAGCACCCTTCACCGTTCCATTCCACGGACTCCACGGTCGGGTTCTCGCTCGTAGTCACTGCCACGCGCACCGTGATCTCGTCACCGCACGTGGGGTTGTACTGGTGGGATACCCCACTGTGGTCACCGGCTGAGGAAACATCCTGCTCGGTTTCCCCGCTGCGCTTGTGGGAATGTTCCAGGATGATCGTTTGGTACAGCTGGTCCAGCTCTGCGCTCATGCGCCCTCCGCCCGGAAGTAACCGCGAACGCGCGAGAGCTCGTCAAGGAAGCGATCGACGTCGTCGGTGGTGTTGTACAAATAGGAGCTCGCGCGCGTGCTGGCCGTGAGGCCCAACTCGCGGTGCAACGGTTGGGCGCAGTGGTGCCCCACGCGTACGGCGATGCCTGCCACGTCCAGAAGCTGCCCCACATCGTGAGCATGCACTCCAGCCACGTCAATGCTGACCAAGCCCACGCGTTCAACTCCCGGCTCGGGCCCGAGGAGACGGACACCATCGATGTCTGCGACGCCACGGGCCAATCTGGCGCCAAGCTCGGCCTCCCAGGCCTCGGTCCGATCCATACCGATCTTCTCGAGGTAGCGGACTGCCTGGGCCCATGCCACGGCCTGGCTGATGCGTTGGGTGCCCGCCTCGAAACGGACCGGCGAATCGAGGTACTGGGCGTGCTCCGTGGTGACCTTGGTGATCATGGAACCGCCCGTGAGGAACGTGGGCAGCGCATTGAGCAGCTCACGACGTCCGTAAAGGGCGCCGATGCCCGTGGGGCCCAGCATCTTGTGGGCAGAGAACACAGCGAAGTCCACGCCGAGCGCCGGGAAGTCAATGGGCATGTGGGGCACGGACTGACACGCGTCCAGCACCGTGAGCGCGCCGACCTTCTGCGCCTGAGCCACGATGGCGGGCACATCGGTGATTGCCCCGGTCACGTTGGAAACGTGGGTGAACGCCACGAGCCTGGTTCGGTCCGAGAGGACGTTGGCAACGGCTTCCGGGGAGATCAGGCCCCGCTCGTCCACCGGGACCACGCGCAGGGTCGCACCGGTTCGTGCCGCAAGTTCTTGCCACGGGATCAAGTTGGCGTGATGCTCGGCCTGGGTGGTGACGATCTCGTCACCGGGGCCTACCCTGAAGCGCTCAGAGTGTTCGGCCCCGTTGGAACCCGCGGTCGCGTTGGACATCGCGTAGCTCAGCAAGTTGAGGCCCTCGGTGGCGTTGGAGGTCCACACCAATGAATAAGGGTCGGCACCGACAAACCGCGACACCGTGCTACGGGCATCTTCGAAGAGGTCCGTGGCCTCCACGGCCAGCGTATGAGCCCCGCGGTGTACGGCCGCGCGGTGACGCAACGTGAAGTCGCGTTCGGCATCGGCGACCGCCAGCGGTACCTGCGAGGTGGCGCCGGTGTCCAGGTAGACCAGCGGGTGACCCGCCACCTGCGTTTCGGTGAGCAGCGGAAAATCCTGCTTCAGGTGCAGGACCTGCTCATTGTCCAGCGGGGTAGTGGTCATAACTCCTTCTCACGAGCTCTCGCTCATTGGCTAACGAACCGGCCGTCTCCACCGTAGTCGCGCGCGTGGGCGGTGACTAATGATCGTTACGCCAGGTTGAGCCCGCTGATTCTGCGGAGTTGTCCCGCCGCGTTGTATTTGCCGGGGGTGGAGATCTACCCGGCTGATCCGGTGGATCTGGCAGTTCTAGCGGTTCTGGCGGTTCTGGCGTCAGGACAACTTCGCGTGGAAATGCTGCTGGGTGTCGACCAGGCCCTTCTCCGTCAACATCTCCACTGCGTCAGCAGCGTCACTGATCAGCAGGGGCAGCTCCTTGGACTCCATTCCGGAGAAGCGCTTGAGCACGTAGTCCGCGGTGTCCATGCGTCCCGGCGGGCGGCCGACACCCACGCGCACTCGGACGTAGTCCTTGGTCCCCAACGCCTTGGTAATGTCCCGCAGCCCGTTATGGCCACCTTCTCCCCCGCCGCGCTTGAGCTTGACCGCACCGTAGGGAAGGTCGATCTCATCGTGGACGACCACCAGATTATCCAGCTCCAGGTCGTAGTACTTGAGCAGAGAGGACACCGGACCACCGGAAGTGTTCATATAGCTCATGGGCTGAGCCAAGACGAGGCGAGGCGCCCCGGGGCTCATCCGCGTTTCCGCCACTGCCGCGCGGGATTTGTGAGCGGACAGTTTGGCGCCCGCGCGGTGAGCCAGTTCGGCCAACACCATGGCACCCACGTTGTGTCGTGTCCCCGCATAACGGTCACCGGGGTTTCCCAGCCCCACCACCAATGTGCGATCAGCCACGAGGCGCCTCCTTCAGTTATCCGCAGCATTCCCGTGCTGCCCTCAGATGTCTCACCACAACGCTCATTCCACCGGGCACGATCGCCGTTCCCATGCGGCGCACTGTGGATCCGCGTTCAAAGAAACACGGCGGCAAGCACCCGTGGGTACCTACCGCCGTGTTCAATCACTTCACTGCGCGGACCAACAAGTCAGCGCCGTCAAGGAAATACTTACTCTGCGTCCTCGGCGGGAGCCTCTTCAGAGGATTCCGCACCCTCGGCAGCCTCTTCGCCCTCTTCCGGCTCCTCGCCCAGGTCCTGCTGGACGGGCTCGGAGACGTTGACCACGAGCAGCTCATCCTCGGAAACAAGGGTGATGCCGCTGGGCAGGGTGATGTCCTTGGCGTAGACGTGCTCGCCGGGCTCGAGGCCCTCGATGCTGACCACAACGGACTCGGGAACCTTGAGTGCGTCCGCCTCGATGACCAGAACGTTTTCTTCCACGTTGTGCACGGCGGTCGGAGCGACCTCACCTTCGATGTGCACGGGGATCTCAACCTCGACGCGCTCGCCGCGGCGGACGGTCAGCAGGTCGATGTGGAGGATCTCGGGACGCACAGCGTGACGCTGAACTTCCTTGATCATGGCCAGGTGGCCGTCACCGTCAACGTTGATTTCGAGCACAGCGTTGGAGTTACGGGAGGCCAGCATCATTTCGTGGCCGGGGAGAATCACGTGCAGGGGCTCGGCACCGTGGCCGTAGATCACTGCGGGGATCTGGTCGTTCTGACGCACGCGGCGGGCGTAGCCCTTGCCGAACTCGGTGCGCAGCGTACCGGGAATGTTGATGATATCCACCATGGTGGAACTCCTTCGATTGTGGGGTATCGGTTCGTCACCACACTGACCGCCGAAAGGTACTCGCACCATTCGTTGAACCGGTCAGCAAACCGACGTGGTGCGGTACCGCATGGCACTCCCGATCCGCCATGTCACGGGAGTTCACGATCCCACCAGCCGTCGTCGATAACGGGGCAGCAAAATAGCCGCCCCCTCGCCTTGGCAACCTGGACAGAATACCACGAGCACTTATCCCCCGAACCGCTCACAGGCTCGTCCCCCGTTATGTACTTATTTGCCCCGGACAGGGGCCGAATGAGCAAAAATCACGCTATCGTGGGGAGCATGAATCTCGGGGGAGATTCCAAGGTGCGGCCGCCTCACATTCACGGTCGCGCAGACGTGGTGCGGAACATCATGCACTCTCGTCGACCGTTTTAGGGGGAGGGAACGACGATCATGTTCAAGGAGCCAACAGTGCGCCACACGCAAGCGATGTGGCGTGAGAAATACCAGCAGACTCTGCGGATATCCGATGCCTTGGCGTTGGCACTGGCATTGGCGCTGAGTCAATTGATCCGCTTCGGTTTAGGCGATGGTTTTCTCCCGCTCGAATCAATTCCCGTTCCGTATTGGCTGGTCGGTGTCATTCTCGGACTGGGTTGGTGGTCCTGGCTGGAACTGCACGGCACCCGCGGTGTGCGACTCATCGGTAACGGGGTTGAGGAGACCAAGCAGGTGGTGACCTCCACCCTGGTCCTTTTCGGCGCCATTGCCATCGTCTCTTACGCCTTCGACATCCCGACGGCGCGTGGTTACGTCCTCACAGCCCTCCCGGTCGGCCTGCTCACTTTGATCAGTGGCCGATTCGTAGCACGACACAACCTCATGCAGCGGCGGTTCAAGGGGCAGGCAATGTCCCGCACCATGGTCATCGGCCGCTTCTCGGGCGCGATAGAGATGGTGGATCAACTGCAGCGCCGCCCTGACGCCGGCTTCAAACCGGTGGCCGTGTACATGCCGCGCTCCCGGCGAGAGCTGCCTGAAGACCTGACGCACGTGGAGCTTCCCGTCAACACGTTGGAGGAAGGCGTGCGCCCCAGCGTGGCCGGTATCGTGCAGGCTTGCTGCGAGAACCGCATCGAGACCTTGGTCATGACCGCCTCGGTACCGCTGAGCACCCGCGAGATCCGACACCTCGGTTGGGCTTTGGCGGACGAGCACATCCGGCTGGTCATGAACACCGGCCTGACGGACGTAGCAGGCCCCCGTATCCACACTCAACAGTTGGCCGGCCTCCCGCTCATTCACGTGGCCACACCACGCTTCACTCGCTCCAAGAAGATGATCAAGCGCGGCATCGACATTGTGGGAGCCTCGTGTACATTGCTGATTCTGTCGCCGGTGCTGCTCGTGCTCGGTCTGATCGTCAAGATGCACGACGGCGGTCCCGCATTCTTCGCCCAAGAGCGCGTGGGTATCGACGGCACTCGGTTCAAGATGCTCAAGTTCCGCTCCATGTACACGGATGCCGAGGAGAGAAAAGCCGCGTTGCTCGCAGCGAACGAGTCAGAGGGAGGAGTTCTGTTCAAGATGAAGGACGATCCGCGCGTCACCCGTCCGGGAAAGTGGATGCGGCGTTACAGCCTGGATGAGCTCCCCCAGTTCCTCAATGTCCTGGGTGGTTCCATGTCACTGGTGGGCCCACGCCCGCCCCTGGCCTCAGAGGTGGACCAGTACGAGAAACACGTCTACCGCCGGCTTCGGGTACGTCCGGGAATCACCGGCCTGTGGCAGGTCTCTGGTCGCTCCGACCTGGATTGGGAACAATCGGTCCGGTTGGACCTCTACTACGTTGAAAACTGGTCCCCGGTTCAGGACATGATCATTCTGCTGCGCACTTTCAAGGCGGTTTTCGCCTCCGACGGCGCCTACTGACCTTGAACTGATACCTCGCCCACCGCATTCATTGACCGCTGGCGTTGCCCGTCATCTCTCACGAGGTGACGGGCAACGCCAGTTAAGCCCAAGAGAATTGTCTATGTCCGAAATCGAAAGTTTGCTGCCTCGAAATGCTCTCGTGACCGGGTCCCCATGATTAATCCCGTTAAATTCCTGAAAGTTGTCTAGAATCCTTATGCCCCCCTTTGCCCGAGCGCCCCCGCGCACCATCCCCCAGTTAGGCCATTCGTGTGATCTCCCCCAGTAAGACAGCCCTGCCCGCTGCCGTTACGGCCGCCATTCTGACGTTCACCTCATTCATTCCGGCAGTTGCCGCGGAAACTCCTTCAGAGAATCTCGACCCCGATCGCGGAAACGTGGTTTCGGTTGAGACCGAGGAACTTGAAACGGTCGTCGAAGATCCCAAACTCCCCAGCGCACCACCCAAAACCGGAGACAAGAATCCCGGCGCGACCATGGGTCAGCGCATGAAGTCAATTGAAGAAACCACCAACCTCTCCCCCGAGTCAGAAGCTGAACTCGAGGAGGTCGAGAAGGAACTCGACATCAAGCCCGCGCCGGCGGCGTCGGCTTCGGTCGGGGCCGTGACCCCGGAAACCAGGGAAAGCGCGGAGGCCGATCCGTCCAGCACCCAGACTGTGGGCCCGGCCGGTTCGATGTCTCTGATGATCCAGGCCAACACATGGCGCCCCGCGGGCATCATGGGCATGGACGTCTCCGGTTGGCAGCCCACCGTGAACTGGAGCGCCGAGTACTCCAAGGGCGCGCGCTTCGCATACGTGAAGGCCACTGAGGGAACCGGGTACAAGTCCCCCTCGTTCGCATCGCAGTACCGCGGTTCGTACAACGTGGGCATGATCCGCGGCGCGTACCATTTCGCGTTGCCCAGTGTGTCCTCCGGGGCGGCTCAGGCCGACTACTTCGTGAACAACGGTGGTGGCTGGTCCGCGGACGGCAAGACCCTGCCCGGGCTGTTGGACATCGAGTACAACCCCTACTCGAGCCTGGGCAATACGTGCTACAACATGTCCCAGCCTCAGATGAACTCGTGGATCAAGTCCTTCTCGGACCGTTATAAGCAGCGCACCGGGCGCTTGCCCGCGATCTATACGACCACTGATTGGTGGCGGACCTGCACGGGTAACACCGCCCAGTTCAACACTCACCCGCTTCACATTGCTGCTTACAACACCACCAGCGCGGGCACCATGCCCAATGGCTGGTCCACGTACGACATCTGGCAGTTCTCGGCCTCCGGCCCGTTCTCCGGTGATTCCAACCAATACCGCGGTTCCTGGGCACAGCTTCAATCCATGGCCAGTAATCGCAATTACAAGCCCCTGGGCGGACGTGCTCCGAGCACCAACGCCGGCAGCCAGTCCTACACGGTCAAAGGCGGCATCGGTTCCATCTACCGTGCCACCGGAGGCGCAGCCAAGTGGGGCCAGCCCGTGACCCCTGAACGCGCGGCAGCTTCTGGCGGTCGATACCAGGAGTTCCTGCGCAACGGTGTTAAGGCCACCGCGTACTGGCACCCCCGCACCGGCGCGCACATGGTGCGCAACACTTCGAGCATCGGCAACAAGTTCATCCAGAGCGGCCGCGAACGCGGACTCGGGTTCCCGAGCATCGAGGAGCGTTCGATCTCCGGTGGTGCCTACCAGAGCTTCACCACGACCGCCGGTCGCACTCACAAGGTCATGTGGAGCCCGGCCACCGGTTCCAGGACCATCAAGGAGTACGGGGCTATCGGCAAGCACTGGAGCCAGCGCGGCTATGAGCGCGGATATGGCTTCCCCGTGACTGACGAGTACCGCGTGGGCAACGAAGTGCACCAGCGCTTCTCCAAGGGCTACACCGTGCGTTGGTCCTCCGTAACCAACCGCGTGTGGACCACTCGCTAAGAGGTCCGTACGCAAGCGATCAAAAAGCCACCCGCCAGATTCTGGCGGGTGGCTTTTTCATGGGGCGGTTCAGGGGAACCGGACCCCGGTTCAAGTGTTCAGGAGCGACCGTTGAACAGGCTGGTCACCGAACCGTCCTCGAAGACTTCCTGGATGGCACGCGCGATCAACGGTGCGATCGAAATGACTTCCAGGTTCTCGAACTGGTGTTCCTCCGGAACCGGGAGGGTGTCGGTCACGACAACCTTCATGGCACCGCAGTTGGCCAGCCGCTCCACGGCGGGGTCGGAGAACACGGCGTGGGTGGCGGCAATAATGACATCCTTGGCGCCGTTGTCCCGCAACACCTTCACGGCGCCGGAGATGGTTCCGCCGGTGTCGATCATGTCGTCGATGAGCACGCAGGTGCGCCCATCGATATCGCCCACAACCTGCTTGGATTCAGCCTGGTTGGGGACATTGATGTCGCGGGTCTTGTGCACGAACGCCAGCGGGGCACCGCCCAGGCGCTCGGCCCACTGCTCAGCCACGCGTACACGGCCGGTGTCCGGGGACACCACGGTCACGTTGGACTCGTCCACCACGGAGCGCACGTAGTCGCTCAACAGCGGAATGGCCATGAGGTGGTCCACGGGTCCGTCGAAGAAGCCCTGAATCTGCGCGGTGTGCAGATCCACGGACATCAGACGGTCAGCGCCGGCGGTCCTGTACAGGTCAGCCAGCAGGCGGGCCGAGATGGGCTCGCGGCCGCGGTGCTTCTTGTCCTGACGGGCATAGGGGTAGAACGGGCTGACCACGGTGATGGACTTTGCCGACGCTCGCTTGAGCGAGTCAAGCATGATCAGCTGTTCCATGATCCACTGGTTGATGGGCGCAGGGTGGGCCTGGATGAGGAACGCATCCGCACCTCGCACCGACTCGCCGAATCGCACGTAGGTCTCGCCGTTGGCAAAGTCGTACGCGTCGGTGGGGACCAGCTCGGTGCCCAATTCGCGCGCGATGTCCTGCGCCAGCTGCGGATGTGCACGACCCGAGAGCAGAACCATGCGGTTCGACCCTGTATTCGTAATTCCGGTCATGTGAACTCGCTTTCCTCGAAATGCTTGGTGGAGCGCTGGTCGCGTGTCTCGTGCCCGATGTGGACCTGGGATGCGCGGTCAGGATCTTAGGAGCCGTTGGACGCTTCCGCAGCCTTGGCCGCATCGGTTCCGGGACGGTGCTTCTGCACCCATCCTTCCACGATGACCTGGTTTCCCTCAGTGAGCGCGAGCGCACCGGCGGGCACATCCTTACGGACGGTGGTACCGGCACCGGAGTAGGCGCCGTCGCCAATGGTCACAGGCGCAACGTACATGTTGTCCGAGCCCATGCGCACGTGGTTGCCCACCACAGTGCGGTGCTTGTTGACGCCGTCGTAGTTGACGAAGACGGAGGCCGCGCCGATGTTCGAGTGGTCGCCGATCGTCGCGTCACCCACGTAGGAGAGGTGCGGGATCTTGGATCCTTCGCCGATGGTCGAGTTCTTGGTCTCCACGAACGTGCCGATCTTGCCCTTGGCGCCCAGAACGGTTCCCGGACGCAGGTACGCGAACGGTCCCACGGAGGCGCCCGCGCCCAGTTCGGAGTCACTGCCGTGGGTACGAACCACGGTTGCGCCGTTGCCCACGGTCACGTTGGTCAGGGTGGTGTCCGGGCCGACGACGGCGTCCTCAGCGATTCGCGTGGCACCGTGCAGTTGGGTGCCGGGCAGGATGGTGACGTCCTGCTCGATCTCCACGGTGTCGTCGATCCACGTGGTGCGCGGATCAACAACCGTCACCCCGTTGGCCATGTGCGTCTTGAGAGTGCGCTTGTTGAGGTACGCGCCGAGCTCGGAGAGCTGCTCGCGATCGTTGGCGCCCTCGAGCTCCATGTAGTCCGCCATCTTCAGGGCGTCCACGCGGTGGCCCGCCGCGCGAGCCAGCTTGGGAACGTCCGTGAGGTACTTCTCGGCCTGGGCGTTATTGGTGTCCACCTGGGCCAGGGAGTCGCGCAACACGGCGGCGTCGAAAGCGAAAATGCCGGAGTTGACCTCCACGACCGCGCGTTCTTCCTCGGTCGCGTCCTTGAATTCTTTGATCTCCGCGAGCTGACCATTTTCGTCGCGCAGGATGCGGCCGTACTTGCCCGGAGTGGGGTGATCCGCGGTCAGCACCGTCACGGCATTGCCGTTGTCACGGTGATAGGCCACAAAGTCCTGCAGGGTCTGCGCGGTGAGCAGCGGAACGTCGCCGTAGGTTACGACCACAGTGCCGGATACCGGAGCCTCACGGTCCAGAACCTCCAGACCAGCATCAACGGCACTACCGGTGCCGGGAACATCTGACTGATCCGCGACCAGCACGCTGGAGTCCAGCTCGTTGATGTGTGCTTCCACGAGATCCCGCTGGTGCCGGATAACCGCCACGAGCTGTTCCGGGTTCAGTTCCCGCGCAACCCTGAGAGCGTGCCCGACCATGGAACGACCCCCGATCTCATGCAAGATCTTGGGGGTCTTGGACTTCATGCGGGTGCCCTTGCCTGCGGCCAGGACGATGATTGCTGCGGGGTTGGACCCGGCGGTCGCGGCGTTCTGATCGGCCGCGGTATCGACGATGCTCACTGAGCTAACTCCTCGTGGTTGCTCGTCAGGTGGGGGAACCCATCTGCACCTGGGTGGTTCGTGCGTTCCGCCACTAGGACTCGAACCTAGACTCACGGCTCCAAAGGCCGGTGTGCTGCCGATTACACCATGGCGGAGCGTTGCCTTGTGGGCACCGCATTCTCGTGCGCACGTGTGACGCACGAGAAATTACTTTAGCATCCACTCGACCGTGCGTAGACGCTCGACTCCCTCGCGAAGAGCCAGGTATCCGAAGGTTCCGATCACACGCGAGAACGCGCTTCCGACATTCCCCGGCGTTCCAGTTTGTGGCCCTGCCACACGCAGAAGAGCGAGAACATCAACATCCCCGCGACACTGACGTCGAAAACATCCAACAGATATCCCAAGGTGGCGACGGCGATTCCCGATAGTGGCAACCACGGAAATTTCTTCCATTTCTGAATGGACATGATGGAGCCGAGAAGAACGGCCGCGAGCACGGTTCCGACAATGAACGTCACCGTGAAGCTCGGAGAGGTCGGCGTCAACGCGGCAATGAGAACCCCGAGCGCGCCGATAGCCAAAACTAGAAGGCAACCAGTGAAGAACTTGTTCCTCAGTGAGTTCCGGAGCAGTGTTCTACCGCCACCAGGCGACCGTTGGCCATGGCTTCCTCGAAACCAGGCAGCGCCTGTGCGAGATGGTGGGTCTCCCCCGATTTCAGGCCACGTACCAACACGGGAGCGCGTTTGGCAGCGCGCTGCACGAACTCCCACGCTTGGGAATCGGATTGACCCGCGCCGCGAGAACGCGACACGTCCCATGCCAGTGAGGTGACCTCGGGCTCGGTCACGTCCAGGGTGCCCTGATCGAATTCGCGATCCAGGAGTACCAGGAGCATGACCACCTCGTCCACGGTGGTGTGGTTCTGCACGAGCAGGCGAACGTCCTGAGCCGAGGCGGCTTCCGCGAGCGCGGCAACCATTGAATACAGCCGTTGCCGCTGCCGGCCACGGTGGGTGACTCCTCCCAATGCGAGCACGAGCGCTCGCGCGCCCACGCCGTGGGCAAGGACCAGTGCGGAATCGGACTCGGCAATCACGCCTTCATCGGGCATGTCCTCATCCACGGACACCGGTGCGCGCAGGATCAGCGGATCGGCACCGGCCTTGTGCAGCTGTTCGCCTGATTGACGCTGCACCATACTTCCCATGTGCAGGCCTACCGGGCGGTCCGCGCCCAGCGTTATTTCCACGGGCCCCGGGTGCTCGCGCACATGTTCGACGGCGCCTGCCAGATCCTGGGGTGTGTCCAAAACCGTCCCGGCCACGGGGGCGGTCACGTAAGTCTCTTGCATGGGTCAAGTCTCCCACGCCAATCTGACACTTCTCCCGGATGACTCCGTCGCTTGTATCCTGGCCAGCGTGGCACATCTGATTGGCGGAGAGAATCTGCACCTCGAGTATCCGACCAAGACCGTTTTCGACGCGGTCTCCATAGGCATCGATCAGGGTGACCGGATTGGCATTGTCGGGCGCAACGGCGACGGCAAGTCAACGCTGATGCGCCTGCTCGCCGGCCGTATCAAACCAGACAGCGGGCGCGTGACCGTTCGCTCTGGAACCACCGTGGGCATGCTGGACCAGGCGGACACTCTGGACCCGAATCAAACGGTGGGGCACGCCGTGGTCGGCGATGTCCCCGACCACGAGTGGGCCTCGGACGCCAAGGTGCGGGACGTGATTTCCGGCCTGGTCTCTGACGTTGACTGGGACACCGACATCAGCGAGCTCTCCGGCGGTCAACGACGCCGTGTGGCCCTGGCAAGCCTGTTGGCCCAGGACTGGGACGTGATTTTCCTGGACGAGCCCACCAACCACCTGGACGTGGACGGCATCACCTGGCTGGCCAAGCACCTCAATAACCGCTGGTCCAAGAACTCTGGTGCGCTGGTGGTCGTGACTCACGACCGCTGGTTCCTAGACGCCGTGTGCACGGACACCTGGGAGGTGCACGACCGCATGGTCGAGCCCTTCGAGGGTGGTTACGCGGCCTACGTGCTGCAGCGTGTGGAGCGCGATCGTCAGGCAGCGGTGGTCGAGCAGAAGCGCCAGAACCTCATGCGCAAAGAACTTGCATGGCTGCGCCGTGGTGCTCCCGCCCGGACCTCCAAGCCCAAATTCCGCATCGACGCCGCCAACCAACTGATTTCCGACGTCCCCCCGCCCCGTGACTCGGTCTCGCTCTCACGCATGGCCGTGTCCCGGCTGGGCAAGGACGTGGTGGACATCGAGAACGTCTCCGTGTCCTTTGACGGTGCCAACGGCGAAACTACGGTACTCAATGACGTCACCTGGCTCATTGCTCCCGGCGAGCGCACGGGCATCCTGGGCGTCAACGGCGCGGGCAAGTCCACGCTCTTAGGGCTGGTGACGGGCGCGGTGTCCCCCACCTCGGGACGGGTCAAGCGCGGCAAGACCGTGAAGATCTCCACGCTCACGCAGCAGCTGGCCGAACTCGACGATGTGGCCAACGACCGCGTTTCGGACGTGGTCGCCAACAAGAAAACCAGCTACGTGACCGAGGGCAAGGAAATGAGCCCCACCCAGCTTCTGGAGCGACTGGGGTTCACCTCCGCCCAGCTCAAGACTCCGGTCAAGGATTTGTCCGGTGGTCAGAAGCGACGACTGCAGTTGCTCATGATCTTGCTGGACGAGCCCAACGTGCTGATCCTCGACGAACCCTCCAACGATCTGGACACGGACATGCTCGCCGCCATGGAAGACCTCCTGGACACCTGGCCCGGCACGCTCCTGGTGGTCTCCCACGACCGGTACCTGCTGGAGCGCGTGACCGACCAGCAGTACGCCGTGATCAACGGCCAGTTCCGCCACCTACCCGGCGGGGTGGAGGAATACCTGAAGCTCTCGGCCTCGTCCGATTCGGGATCGGCCGCTGGCTCTGCGGGTGCCTCCAACCCAATGGCGGCTACTTCTTCGGGTTCCGGGTCCGACGACGCCGCGACCTCGCCGTCTGAGCCCAAGCTCTCCGGCTCCGAGGCGCGCGCCGCGCAGAAGGAACTGGGCGCCGTCGAACGCAAACTGCAGAAGCTCAACAAGGAAGCCGAGGCTCTGGACGAGACCATGGCCTCCGCGGACCCTTCCGATTTCGAGGGGCTGGGCAAGCTGGCCGCGCAGAAGTCCGAGCTGCAGGAACAGATGGACGAGCTCGAGATGCGGTGGCTGGAGTTGGGTGAGGCGCTCGAGTAAGCCTCGGTTCCTAACCGGTAACCTTGAGACAGAAGACACACAGGGGTGTCTTTACATGCGACGAACGCATCTCAGGGGGAGATATGTCAGAGCACGCGCCCAAGCGACCGGAACTCACCGATGAGCGCCATGAATTCGGCATCGAGGAAATGTTCTTCTCGACCACTGATGCCAAGGGCGTGATCACCAACGCCAACGATGTGTTCGTGCGTATCAGCCATTACGGCGAGGATGAGCTTATGGGCGCGCCGCACAACATTTTGCGCCACCCCGAAATGCCCGCGGCCGCGTTCAAGTTCATGTGGGACGAGCTCCAAGCGGGCCGCAAGTTCTGCGCGTACGTGCGCAACCTGGCCGCCGACGGCGCAACCTACGACGTGTTCGCCACCGTGGTTCCCGTGGGCGATTCCTACCTCTCGGTGCGTACCCGGCCGCTTCGCCAGGATCTGTGGGACGTGGTGTGCGAGCAGTACAAGGCCACCTTGGATGTCGAAAAGGCTCACAGGGATGGCAACTCACGCCATCAGGTAGCCGTTTTGGGCGCCCAAGACCTGGGCGCTCGCGTTGGTTCCTTGGGATTCAGCGGCGTGGCGGATCTGTGCGCTCAGCTGCTGATTGCCGAGGTCCAGGAACACAGCGCGCAGTCCTCGCTCCTCCCCGACCGCCCCGATGCGACCGGCGCGGTAGGACAGCTACTTCACATCACGCGCAACATCGAAGGCCAGGTCACGGGCCTGATCTCCCGACTCGAAGAGTACGGTGCCTTGGTCGCGCGGCTGCGGGCCGCCCATGACGACGTCGCTCCGACCGTTCAGCGCGTCCGCGACCTGCGCGATGCCGTCCACACGGGCACGGACAAATTGGCGCCCGATGCAACCGAGAACCCAACCCAGGACTCGGCCGGTGACGCAGCGGCGTCGTCTTCGGAGGAGACCGCTGCGCTGCAGGAAACCCTGCGGCACCTGGCCGAGGTCATCGATGACCGTGTGGCGACCGCGCTGACCGGATATGAGAATCTGCCGGATCAGCTGGCAGAGTTGGCCGGTGCGATCGACGAGATGCGCGCGGACATTGCCCTGCTGCGACTGCACAATTCGATGGTCGGGCGACTTGCCCTGGAGCTCCTGGACGGCAAGTCCACGCAGGCATTCACCGCGGTTCCGCTGCTGTGTGACGCTCTGACGGAAGGTGCCAACCGAACTGCGTCGCGGGTGGCCAAGGCCCGCGAACTGACGCAGGCAATTCCGGAGATCCTGTCCTCCGCAATTGCCGGTGTGGACCGTTCGCGCCGCCAGCTCAACAAATGGGCGGGGACCACCGAACGCTTCGACAATGCGCAGGACGTGGCCGAAGAACGTGAGTACGTGGAGACGCAGTCTCAGACGGGCTTCGATGAGTTGAACGAGCTGTCCGCGTTGGGTGCCAAGTGCACGTTCCTGACCATGCCGTTCGATGCGGACTCCATGACCGCGAACGTAGCGGGGATCCGTGGGGCTCTGGAGCAGCTGAAGTAGCGAGGCCTTGAGAGAAAGAGGCCGTCCACTTCCGCAATGAAGTGGACGGCCTCAATCAGGCCGCAGCAATGGCGCTGCCCCGAGAGATCACTCGCTCCAGTCGTTGCTCTTGATGATCTCCACGAAGTTGTCGCGCTTAAAGTCCGGGTTGAAATGTTCCAGGACATCCGCGTTCATGTTGCCGAACGTGGAGTGCGGGCGGTGCACGTTGCCGTCATTGAAAGCATTGAGGATCCGGTTCTTGAAGTCCGGACGGGGGTGGGCTTCCACCACGGCGTTGCGCTGTTCGTCGGACAGGTCATCCAAGTGCATACCGAGCACATCGGTTTCCACTCCGGCGCTGACCAGCGCGATCTCCGGAGAGAGGAACTCAGGAACGCCCGGGGTGGTGTGCAGGGCAATGGCCAGCCACGCGTCATGGGCACGCTGCGCGGAAGTGCCGTGATCCAGCAAGAACTCCTTCACAGCGTTCGCGCCGTCGACCTCGAAGCGGAGCTTGGAGTCCATGTAACCGTCGGTCAGACCCATGTCGTGGAACATGGCGCCCGCGTAAAGCAGCTCGTGATCCACGGACAGATTGCGCACCTGTCCCTGGAACGCACCGAAGAAAAACACGCGACGGGAGTGGTGATAGAGCAGATCGTTCTCGGTGTCACGGATGTACTCGGTGACCTCACGGGTCAGCTTGGTATCGGGAACGGAAATGCCTGCAATGGTGTCAGTCATGGTGATGCTCCTTTTCGATAGGTTCATTGATCAGTCTGGTTTCTTTTGCTCCACGAAGCCATGGACATGAAGCCACCAATCCCTGAAATTCGGACATACTGGGGTGCATGCCCCACAACCACCGAGTCGTTTTCCTCGCTTTTCCCGGCGCCAAGATGCTGGACGTAACCGGCCCCGCCGAGGTCTTCGCGGACGCGAATTTGCACGGCGCACAGTACTCACTGAGCTACGTTTCACCGCGCGGCGGCAACGTGCTGACCACGGTGGGTACGCCGCTGGTCACCGAGGCGGCGTCGGCAGCGATGGACAGCGGTCCGATCGACACGCTGATTGTGGCCGGCGGCGAATGCCTGGTGGATCAACCGATACCGGATGAGTTGATCGCCACGGCTCGTGAACTGGCCAACCGTTCCCATCGCGTGGCGAGCGTGTGCACGGGCGCGTTCGTGCTGGCCAAGGCGGGCCTGCTCAACAAGCGGCGCGCGACCACCCACTGGCTGCATACCGATCGGTTGGCTCGCGAGCACCCGGAGATCAATGTGCTCCCGGATGCCCTGTACACCCAGGACGGTCCGGTGTTCACGAGCGCAGGGGTGTCCTCCGGGATCGATCTGGCGCTGGCCCTGGTCAACGCTGATCACGGCGAGGAACTCGCGCGCAACGTGTCTCGCGGCCTGGTGGTCTACATGCAGCGTGCGGGTGGACAATCCCAGTTCTCGGCTGCCCTGCGTTGGCCGAGCCCATCAACGCCAGGCCTGAAGAAAGCCGTCGACGCCGTGACATCGGACCCGGGTGCCGAGCACTCCGTGGGATCGCTGGCCGCGTTGGTGAATGTCAGCGAGCGCCACCTGACCAGGCTGTTCAAAGCGGAACTGAACCTCACGCCGTCGAAATTCATAGAGCACGTGCGCCTGGACTCGGCCAAGGCGCTGCTGGATGCCGGGCACACCGTCACGGAGACGGCGCGGCTCGCGGGCTTCGGCAGCGACGAGAATCTGCGGCGGTCGTTCACCCTGCGCTACGGCCTGGCGCCCAGCTACTACCGCGGCCGGTTCAACACCGCCCGCTGACCCTCTACAGGGCCAGCGGGCAGTGGTTCCATCGTCAGTTGGTTAGAGCTCGACGACCTCGAACTCGAGCAGACTGGCTCCGGTGGCAACGGGCTTGCGATCCTGACCGGCGTGAGCCTGACGAGCGTTACCGTCGCGCCACGCCGCGAAGTCTTCCTCGGTGGCCCACGTGGTCACCACGAAGTAGCGGTTGTCCCCCGCCACCGGGCGCAGCAGCTGGAAGCCTTCGAAGCCCGGCTCGGAATCCACGGAATGCTTGCGCGCAGCGAAGCGCTTCTCGAGTTCGGGGCCGGCACCTTCCGGGACCTCGATGGCATTGATCTTGACGACGGACATTCGCGCCTACCTTTCGGTTGTGGATGTACTTCCGACACTAGCTGCGCCTGATGAACCGGTGCTGGACGACGGTGCCAATTCGCTGGGTTGGAGGAGTTCGAATCGCGATTGACCGTTTCCCGTCTCGGCCGCAACAAGTCGCACACGAATCTCCTGGCCGAACGGTAAATCGACGCCTTTGATGCCGGCCTCGACCGCGGGTTTCCTGATGATGAACCGTCCCTTCTCGCCGGTCTCGTCGACCTCGACCACGGTTCCCGTGAACTCCTGCCCCACGTGCGGGGACAGCATGAACGTCTCCACCATATTCACGATGCCCCGCTCGTAGGCGGACGCCTTCCGGTTGGACGCCTCCATCTCCTTGGGCAACTGCGGCAAGGCAGCCGTGACCCATTCGGGAACCAGTTCTCCTGCGCTCACTGCCAGGCATACTTCACTCGCATAGCGATCGACGAGCCGCCGCAGCGGGGCCGTCACGTGCGCGTAGTGCGTGGCCAGGGCTGCGTGTTGGGCGTTCTCCGGGGTTTCACCGTTGAAGCCCAAATACCCAGCCCCGCGGAACAGCAGGGTGCACGAGTACAGCATGGCAGCGTGGTCGGGGCGTTCCGGGTCCAGGGTGCGCACGAACTCGGGGTAGTCCATCTCGGACGGCCACTCGATGCGCAGCGCCTTGGCGGTTTCGCGAAGTTTCCGCAACGAGGCGTTGTCGGCGGGTGGCAAGGTGCGGAGCAAGCCAACGCCGGCCTCGAGCATGATCTCCGCGGCGGCCATGCCGGTGAGCAGCGAGATCTGAGCGTTCCACCCCTCGACCGGCAGCGCGGAACGATGCACGATGTGCCACTCGCCGTTGGTGGTTTCGACCTCCTGTTCGGGGATCTGCAGGCTCACGCCGCCGCGCTCGTGCTCGATCTGCTCACGGAGTTGCCCCACGGTCTTGAGAAGTTGGAGCGATTCGGAGGCGGTGCCGTGATCGAGGGCCTCCTGCACCTCGCGATAGGTGAGCTGTGCGCGGCTGCGGACCAAGGCCCGTTGGACAGTGCGGGCTGTCTGATGCCCCGTGGCATCCAACGTGAGCTGCCACAGCACCGCGGGGCGCGTCTCGTTCTCGAGCAAACTCGCTGCGTCTTCCGAGAGCTCCGGCGGATGCAGCGGAGTGCGCTGATGAGGTCCGTACAAGGTCTGCCCGCGGACATGGGCTTCCACGTCAATGGCGTCCCCTGGGTTCACGAATGCAGCGACATCCGCGATGGCGTACCAAACGGTGAAACCCGTCTCTGTAGCCTCGATGAACACCGCCTGGTCCAGGTCCCGAGACCCCTCGGGGTCGACGGTCACGAACTCGAGATCGGTTCGATCCAGCTCAGGAAAGCGAGGATTGCTCGCGGCGTGGCGAGCGGCGTCGTGAACCTCGGGCGAAAAGTCCTCGGGGATGTCGAGGTCTTGGCGAAGTTTCTCCAGGCCCTCAACGAGTGGCTTGGGCACGGCTTGAACCTGGTGGGGACGGATGGGCATGCTGTCTCCTCACGTCAGGGGCCGCGTGCGCGGACGCATTGGTCTAGATTGTGCCCCACTCAGGGATCAGTTGGGCACCCTCCACCGGCCCGGAGGTCGAAAAGGCGTGTCGGTGCTCGCGGCGCAGGCCTTTGACCAGGTCCTCCGCAGCGTCAGCGGATTCCGCGAGGAAACACACCGTGGGGCCCGACCCGGAGATCCAGCCTGCGAGCGCCCCCAGGTCTACGCCGTGGTTGAGCAGCGTGGCCAATTCAGGCAGCAGCTCCAGGGCGGGCGACTGGAGGTCGTTGCGGACCCAGGTGGCCACTCCGGGAGCGTCACCGGCGGCCGCCGCGCGCACGAGGGCTGGGTTCAGGGGGTTCGGTTGGGCACTGGCCACTTGGACCTGGGTGCCCCTGCTCGCACGGTCCCATTCCCGGAACACCGCCGGGGTGGACAGCCCCTGATCCTGGGGCACGAAGACCAGATGCAGCTGGTTCGTCGATTCGACGGCACGGAGGTCATCACCCTTGCCCCGGCCTTCGGCCATGCCGCCAAGGTTCATGAAGGGGACATCGGCCCCGAGGTCCGCACCGAGGCTCATGAGCCGATGGTTGCCGAGCCGCGGCTGATCGAGGTGCTTGGCCAGCAGAGCGTCCACGGCAACGAGGGCCGCCGCGGCATCCGCGGACCCGCCACCCATGCCACCGGCCACTGGCACGGCCTTGTCGATACGCAGCTCAATGCCAGGATTGCCGCCGTGGGCAGCACACACCGCCAGCGCAGCGCGCACCGCGAGGTTCGAATCGTCGAGGGGGATATCCGACAAGCGTGCTGCACCGGACTGGATCATCTCCGCGTACTCGCTACCCGGAGCCGGAGACACCGTGACAGCAACGCCACTCCCCCGCCGGGCCACGTGTGTGTTGATCGCTGCGGTCACAGTTTCGCGTACGTCCACGGCAATGAACAGGGTTTCCAGCGGGTGGTAGCCGTCCGGAGTGGGATCGCCGACGTGCAGCGCCAGGTTGGTCTTCGCGGGGGCCGTTGCCGAGGCCCTCAGTCCGACGGGGCTCATGCCTGATTCTCCGTGGTCGGCTCGGCCGGGGCTTCGTAGGATGCTGATTTCTGCTGCTGGCCTGGCTGTTGCTGTGCCCGCGCTTCGGATGCCGGCACCGTTGCCGCGGCCTGCGCAATCCGGGCGAAGGCCTTCTCGTCCAGCTTCTCTCCGCGTTCGATCGGTTCGATTCCGGCGGCGCGCAGGATCTGTTCCGCCCTCGCGCCGGAGCCCGCCCAGCTGCTCAACGCCGCTCGCAGTGTCTTACGCCGCTGGGCAAAGGCCGCATCGATCACCGCGAAGACCTCTTTGCGCAATGACTCATCAACCGGCGGATCACGGCGTTCGAACCGCACCAGCCCCGAGGCGATCTTGGGCGCCGGCCAGAACACGTTCTTGCCGATCACCCCCGCCTTGGAGACCTCCGCGTACCAGTTCGCTTTGACCGACGGCACCCCGTAGACCCGCGATCCCGGTCCCGCCGCGAGGCGATCCGCGACCTCGTCCTGCACCATGACCAGTCCATGGCGCACGGTGGGGAACGTCTCGAGGATGTGCAGCAGCACGGGCACGGCCACGTTGTACGGCAGGTTGGCCACGAGCGCCGTCGGCGGGGTGTCCCCCGGCAGGTCGGTGACGCGCGCGGCGTCCTCGAGCACAACGTTGAGGCGAGAGGCGGCCTCGGGATAGAACCGCTCCACCGTTTCCGGGAGCTGCGCGGCAAGCGGCGGGTCGATCTCCACCGCAGTCACTGCCGACGACGCCGCCAGCAGACCCAGCGTCAGCGACCCCAACCCGGGCCCCACCTCCAGGACATGTTCGTCCGAGGTGAGGTGCGCCGTAGCCACGATCCGCCTGATGGTGTTGGGATCGATCACGAAGTTCTGACCGAGCGTCTTGGTGGGGCGAATGCCCGCTCGCTCGGCCAGCTCTCGAATTTCTGCGGGGCCCAGGAGGGGGCCGTCAAGGCTCTGGTCGGTCACCGGTTCATCCTACGTTGATTGGGTGGTGATCATCCCTCAAGGGAAGTCGAGTGACCGGTGGATTGACGGGGTCCATATGAGGATGAGGGGGGCAATGGGACACCGGTGACATTTCGGGCAGAGGTTCGCATGATCTCGGCGGCCGTGAACATATAGGAAAGAGTTTCGTAGAAATAACCGGGGTTTTAGCGCGTATCTCTTCCTCAAATGTCAGTGGCACTAGGGCCTCATACGTAGGCGTTCACTTGGGCGGTTGGACTCTGTGGATAACGCCCATGACAGTGGCTCACTCAGTAGATTCTGGTCATGTCTGGACCCACTCCCGCATATCGTCCTGATGCGACCACTCTGTATCGCGGCCCTCGACCACTCGTGGCGGAAACAGCCCGCTGGTCCAACCGCACAGAACGGTTGCACCGAGATCCGGAGATGCATCAGCTCGTCTACGGCCATTGGTTCCGAGCGGACGCACCGGTAAGTCACCTACAGCGGACCGTTCTGCTGCAGAGGCAACTTGGTACCCCGAGTTCCATCGTCCGGATCACCGGCACAGCGGCGCTCAAATTGTTGAATCTGCCCGATGGGGACCACTACAAGTGGGCCAACCGAATTTTCGCTCATCCTGAGCCGCCGCGCGGTGGTGAACTTCGACACCATCAGAAACGCGTCCATCAATTGTCATGGGACGGTGATCGAAGGCGTACTTCCCTTGATGACGTGAAGTTGACCAAGTCGTATGGCCTGAATTCGTTTCAGGGACCGTGGGAATCGGTGCTTGTTCACCCCATTGAGGCGTTGGTAGTTGCCGCGCCAATGATGGATCGATGGTCGATCACCGCCGCTCTTGACGCGATGCTTTGCAGCGATCGACTGAAGCGAGTTGGAGCATCCGACCCGGAGGTGTTCACGGTCGAATCCATCCGAGAGGCGTTGGCGTTACTGCCGCCAGCCTCACGAGCAGTCCGAGAAGTTCATCGAGCACTGGCTGATATTCAGTACCCGACCTGGTCAGCGATGGAGACGCTGACGCGTATGCTCGCGCTGGCGTGTGGGATTCCTCGGCCCATCATGAACTTCCGAGTGGAGACTCCTAAGGGCCATAGCATTCTGGATTCCGCCTGGCCCGAGCACATGACCGCGGTTGAGTTCAACGGCCGCGATCACAGCCAAGATCACGCGACGTATAAAGACGAGATGTACCGGAACGAAGTTCTCCGAGATCTTGGGTGGAAGTTGAGAATCGTGTCCTTCGACGACCTGCGCGTTATGGGTCGCCTCGCCGAGTGGCTGACGTGGCTCGGTGGACACCTCGGCGTCGAGCCGGATCTGAGCCGAGTGATCGGTAGAACCATCGAGCCATTTGAGCCGTGGTAACCGCCGCCCAGTGACGTTGGCGTCAGGAGATGGTGGCTCGCACGTACGGAAGCCCTTGCACAACGTGAACATCTAGCGCAGAGGTTCGCGCTTTACACGGGTCAGAAACATCCCTGGCAGAGGTTCGCACCAAAACTGCGGAGATCGCTACGAACCTCGTCCTCAAATGTCAGCGGCCCGGAATCCCTGCGAAACTCTGCCTCAGATGTCACCCGCGTCCGAATTCCCTAGACCGGCCCCTAGAACTGCCCGTACACCTTCTCCGAGTTGGCCCAAATCTGCTGGCACAGCTCCTCGAGATCCGCGGAGAGGATTTCGGCCATGCCGCGCACCGTGTAGTTGACCATGTAGGGGGCATTGGGGCGTCCGCGGAACGGGTGCGGGGTGAGGAACGGAGCATCCGTTTCGGTCAGGATGAGTGAACGGTCGGCTTCGAGCAATGCGGCTTTCAAGGACTTGGCGTTCTTGAACGTGACCGTGCCCGCGAAGGACATGTACCAGCCGTTCTCATTGCAGATCCGCGCCAATTCGGGATCGCCGGAAAAGCAGTGGAACACGGTGCGTTCGGGTGCCCCGACCTCGCGTAGAACGCTCACCACGTCGTCGTGGGCTTCTCGGTCGTGGATCTGCATGGCCAGGTCATACTTCTTGGCGAATTCGATGTGTGCCTTGAAGGATTCTTCTTGCGCCGCATACCCGTCTTCGGAGGTGTGCACATGGTCCAGTCCGGTCTCCCCGATGCAGCGCACGCGATCCTCGGTAGCCAGTGCCTCGATCTCCGCCAATGCGTCGGACAGAGAACCGGAGGCGGCGAGCGGGGGCGCCTCGTTCGGGTGCAACGCCACAGCAGCCAACACACCCGGTACGGACTGCGCGGCGGAGACGGCGAAGCGCGACGATTCGACATCACAGCCGGCCTGGACAACGCCGCGAACGGAAGCGGTCTGCGCGACATCCATCGCGTCCATGACCGACACCCGAACCAGTCCGTCCTGCATATCCAGGTGGGTGTGGTTGTCCACCACCGGGTGCGCCAGTGGCTCGGGTAGTGCGGGGAACTCGACGTTGCGGCGTCGACCGTCGCGGTCGGTGAGCGCACGACGCTCGGTTCCTTCACCGCTCTCCACCGAATCCGGCAATTGGTACCACTCGGACGAATAGGCCGCGGGAGTGGTTCCCGGTTCGGGCTGAGGGCGCTGCTGGGTGTCCCACAACGTGGTGGCAATAGGCGTTTCGATCACCCGCCCACGATACGTCGGGCACGGCCGTTGAAACACCCCGATCGAGGCACGCCCGTTCAACATGGCCCATGGGCCGGTTCTATGCGAGAGAATAAGAACCAATCACTCAACTTACACAGCGATTTCTCACGAGACGAGGAACCATGGAGCAGTTCTCCACTTACACCCAGGCCATTCTGGACCGCATGAATTCGGTGATCGATGGCAAGCCCACCGAGACCCGCACCGCGCTCACGGTTCTGTTGGCCGGAGGGCACCTGCTCGTGGAGGACGTCCCCGGTGTGGGTAAGACCATGTTGGCCCGTACTCTGGCGGGCGCCATCGGCGGCTCGGTGAGCCGAATCCAGTTCACCCCGGACCTGCTGCCCACCGACATCACGGGCGTTTCGGTCTACGACCAGGTGCGGCGTGAGTTCGAGTTCAAGCCGGGCCCGGTGTTCGCGAACCTGGTGATCGGTGACGAGATCAACCGTGCTTCGGCCAAGACCCAGTCCGCGTTGCTGGAGGCCATGGCCGAATCTCAGGTGACCGCGGACGGCACCACTTATCAACTGGCCACCCCGTTCATGGTGGTCGCCACGCAGAACCCGGTCGAGATGGACGGTACGTTCCCGCTCCCCGAAGCCCAGCGCGACCGTTTCACCGCCCGTATTTCCATGGGCTACCCGGACGCTGACGCCGAGGTGCACATGCTCGCCGGCCACGGCTCTGGGTCCCCGCTCAAGGACCTGCAGCCGGTCGTGGACATCAATCAGGCCACCCAGTTGGTCGAATATGTCCGTTCATTGCACGTCTCAACCGCTGTGCGCCGCTACATCGTGTCCCTGTGCCAGGCCACGCGTCACCACCCGCACTTGCGCCTGGGCGCCAGCCCCCGCGCGGCACTCCAAATGCAGGCGGCAGCTCGCGCCGAGTCCGCTCTGGCCGGCCGCAACCACGTGCTTCCGGACGACGTCAAGGCCATTGCCGTCCCCGTGCTCGCCCACCGTCTGCTGCTCGAGCGCCGTTCCGGTACCGACAGCGCCCAGGACGTGGTGCGCGCCATTCTCGACGACGTCCGCGTACCCACCGAAGACGGCTCCGGCACTCGATGAGCAACGCCGCCCCCACTGCCGAGGCACGGGTCGATTCCCGCGCCAAGTTCACGGTGCGCGGCTGGTGTTTCCTGGTCGCGGCCGTCGTGTGCCTGGCCGCCGCCACGTGGCTGGGCCGCAAGGACGTGCTCGCGCTGTCCTTGTTCCTGGGCATGCTCCCCCTGTTCTCCTCCCTCGCGATGTGGCTGATTAAACCTCGCGTACTGCTCAAACGGTCCGTGGATCCGGCCCTTGTCACGGTCGGCGACGCCGCCTCGGTCGCCTTGCGCGTGCGGCGTCGTTCGCAATTCGGTTCCCGACGCCGCGCTGCCGCCTCCGGCTCGACCACTCACGATCGCGCGGCGGTTGAGGTGCACGAGAAGGTGGACCCGCAGCTGGGCAAGGACCAGGATTTCTCGGTTCCCGTCTCTGGCGTGCCCGTGGAGTACACGGTGCGCCCGCGGCGTCGTGGAATGCATGAATTGGGTCCGGCGACCGTGCGGGTCCAGGACCCCTTCGGCGTGGTGACCGAGCTGCTGGATGTGGCCGAACGCACCACCCTGCAGGTGGCCCCGGACACCGAAGACCTCACCGAACTGGGCGCGTCCCGGGTCCGCGAGACCGGTGGTGACCCATCCCGCCGCGCCATGCCACAACCCGGTCCGGACAACGTGACCACCCGCGAGTACCGCCACGGCGATCCCATGCGACGAGTGCACTGGGCGGCGTCGGCAAAGCACGGCGAGCTCATGGTGCGCCAGGAAGACCCGCGCAGCACCCGCAAGGCCGTGCTCGTACTGGACATGGCGCAGGAACACTGGCCCGGCGAGCGCGTCTGGGCGGGCATCCTGCCCTCCACCGAGCAGTTCGAATGGGGCGTTCGCGCCACGGCGTCCATCCTGGATCACCTGACCCGGCGCGAGACCGTGGTCTACGCACTGGATGATCAGGGCCGGGCGCTGCCGCACGGTGACATGGAGAGCACCGATCAGCGTGACACGTCCGTCACGGACAACACCGCCATCGAGGTGGTGCACGGTTTGGCGCAGGCCGCACTCGTGTCCCGTCCCGAACCGGATGCCGCGACCGATCCGCTGACCACCCGCTTCGAGCGTGAAGCACTCACCCACCCCCTCTTACTCATTACGGGCAAGCTGTCCCCAGAAGCTGCGCGCCGCTACGTGACAGCGGCCAAGGCCAACGTGGCCGGTTCAGTGATCATGGTGCTCGATTCGCCCCTGACTCGTCCCGAGAGCGCTGACATTCTGGAAACCTCCGGTTGGTCCGTGGTGCTCGTGAGCCGCTGGACGGACATCGACGCCGCGTGGACCTCCATCCTGGACGGCGCCACCCTTCTGGACCCGCCGCCCTCCGCGCCCGGGGTCGAACAGTTGAACATGGACCACGTGATGGGGCACTTCCGATCGAGGACAACCGCATGAGCCACACCGCCGCACCGGCCACACCACGGGGTAATCACGAACCTGTCGGGCAGGTCGAATCTCCGGAAGCATCCGCCGCATCGACGGGCCCCGAACAACCCCGGAACCAACGTGCACCGCGCATGTCGATCATCCCGCTGCACGTATTGCTCTTGGCGAGTATCGCCCTGGGTTGCGTGGGCATGGCCGGGGCGCTCGCCGGTTTCTGGTGGGTCCTGCCCGTGGCCGTCACCGTGGTGATTGTCCTGCTGGTCACCGCGGCCGCACGTTGGCTCCGACTGCCCTCTGCCGTGGTGACCGTTCTGGGCCTCGCTGCCCTGCTGCTGGCGCTCACTGTCATGCACGGGAGCGATCACGCTCTTCTGGGGTTCATTCCGACTCCTGAGACGTTTTCCGCTGCGGGGCAGCTGTGGAGCGAGTCCGGCTCGTTCGTGTCCCGACAGTCCGCGCCGTACGGGCAGAATGCCGGTCTCGCCCTGGTCCTGAGCGCTCTGGTCGGCCTGGTGGCCGTGTTCATGGAAACTGCTTTGCTGGGTCTGCGCATGGCAGGCCTGGCGTGTGTGGGCATCTTGGCACTGCTCGTGGTGCCCGCGCTGACCCTGCCTGGCAGTGTTTCGATGTGGGGCCTGGGTGCCGCGATCATCGCAGCACTGGCCCTGCTCGCGGGTTCTCGGTTGTGGGGTGCCACCCGGCAACAGCGCATCGCTCCGACTCCCGGCGGCCTGCCACGGGCATTGTTGGTGATTGTGGGTGTCCTGGGCGTGACCCTGCTCGTTCCCACCGTGATGCCCGGCTTCTTCAGTGGCGCGTTCCCACAGGGCAGCTCGTTCAATGCCGAACGCGCTGCGGGCGTGGGACCGTTGCGCGCGGTCGGACAGGATCTGCGCGACAGTGAACGAGTTCAGCGCTTCAGCTACACCACCTCGGACGGCCAGCCCAAGTACATGCGCCTCATGGCCCTGTCCGACTTCTCACAGTCCGAGTTCTTCCCTCAGACCGACAACCTGGAAGAGGGTCTGGACGGCATTGCTGACCCCGAAACCAATCCGGTCTCCCGCGAGAACTCCGTCACGACCAAGGTCACGTTCGAGGACTACAGCGAGCACTGGCTCCCGGCCCCGTACGCACCTACCGAGTTCTCCGGTATCGGCAACGAGGGCTGGTCCTGGAACCCCCGTGTCCTGTCGGTCTACAGTGCGGCGTCGGACATGTCCGGGGGCACGTTTACTGTGACGTCCTCGGCGCCGCAGGCGACACCCGAAGCGATGCGTTCCGCCGCGTCTTCGGGCGCCAACGATGAGATGGCCGACTACATGCGGCTCCCCAACGACATGCCCGAGTCGATCAGCGATGCTGCCCGCCAGCTCACGGACGGCGCTGAGAACGACTACGACCGGGCTCTTGCCCTGCAGAACGGACTGCGCGACAGCTTTCAGTACGACGTGAACGCCCCGCTCGCCCAGGGCTATGACGCCGGGGGCATGGACAGCATGGAGCAGTTCATGGAGACCCGCACGGGGTATGCCGGTCATTTTGCCCCCGCAATGGCTTTGATGGCGCGCGAGGTCGGTATCCCCGCACGCGTAGCGGTCGGCTACTTGCCTACCGCCCCGGTCGAGGACCCGCAGGGGGGCGAGCACTTCGAGGTGGGAACCGGCGATGCGCATGCCTGGCCCGAGCTCTACTTCCAGGGTGTTGGGTGGGTGCGTTTCGAGCCCACTCCCGGCATTCCCACGACACCTGAGTACGCCCCCGAGTCCGGTAACGAACCCGGCGAGGATGCGTCCGGTCAGCCTGATGAGACACCCAGCGAAGAGCCTTCGCAGCCGCAAGAGCCGACCTCGGAATCCACTGACGAGCAGAGCCAACCACCCGCTCCGGAGACTCCTGAACCGGAGGAGGCCCAGCAGGACACCAACACGGGCCTCATGATTCCGATCTGGGTTCTGGTACTCGGCGGCGTGCTGCTGCTTCTTTTGCTCCTGGCGGCACTGCCCCGGCTTGTGCGCGGACGACGCCGCCGGGCTCGGTTGGCAGACATGGCCAACACCTCGCTCTCGCCCCAGGATCGGGCGAATGCTGCCTGGGACGAATTGGAGGACCTGTCCGTGGACCACGGCGGCTCGCCCAAGGACTCGGACACTCCGCGCGTGCGGGCCCGTCGTATGGCGGCCGGTATCCCGGCGGCGTCGGAGGCGGTGGATCGGATCGTCTCGGACGTGGAACACGCCAGCTACGCAGCCCCGGACGCCTCGTGGAAGCCTTCAGCTTCTGCAGCGGACCTCGGCAAGGTGCACGACGAACTCATGCACCGCGCCAGCGGCGGTCAGCGGTTCCGCGCCACGTGGTGGCCTGCCTCGGTTTTCCGGCGCTGATGATCCGTTGCTGATACACAGAGAGCCGCCCGTAGACGGGCGGCTCTCTGTGTATCAACCTGCGGGAAAAACGTCCGTGGTTTACTGGCCTCTATCGAATCATCGTGCTGTTTCTAGCCTCCGATGAAAGGAGGTCGAATGTCAGCGTTCGCCACCATTCTCATCGTGACGTCCGTGATCTTTGTTGTCGTGATGACAGCCGTCATCGTGTTCTTGATCAAGTTGCGCCGTCAGAAAACGTCCGGAACCGGCGCGGCAACGCGGGCCCCCTACGGCCGCGACTTCGGCCACCGGGCAGATCGAACCCAGGATGGGCATCACAGCTGAATCACGGACCCGTTGCCGGGTGAGCGCAGGGACGATCGTCAGCGCTGACCGCGGGCCGCGATCACCGCGTCATAGAGCTGACGTGTGCTCACGCCGGCGTCCGTGGCGATTTGGCGAGCGGCGGCCTTGAGTTTGATGTCGCTGGTAGCCACGAGTTTTTCGACATCGGCCACCAGGTCCTCGGGTTCCGGGGCTTCTGCGGCGGCGGCACCGTGAACGACCACCGCGATTTCACCCCGCACCTGATTGTTCTGGGCCCACTCGGTAAGACCGGCGAGATCATCGCGCAGCACTTCCTCGTGAAGTTTGGTGAGTTCACGGCACACGACTGCCTGGCGATCGCCGCCGAGTCCGTCTCGCAGCGCTTCCAGCATCGCTGCCAGACGATGCGGTGATTCGTAGAAGACCATGGTCCGGCGTTCTTCGGCCAGCGTCTTGAGGTGGGTGGCCCGCTCCCCCGCCTTGCGCGGCAGGAACCCCTCGAACGTGAAACGATCCGTGGGCAACCCCGATACGGCAAGCGCAGCCAACACCGCGGAAGGCCCGGGGATCACGGTCACCCGCAGTCCGGCTTGTGCCGCGGCGCGCGTGACGGGGAAACCCGGGTCGGACACCGTGGGCATGCCGGCATCGGAGAGCACGGCGACAACGTTTCCCGCGCGAACCAGATCCAGGATCTCTGCGACCCGCTCGTTCTCATTATGCTCATGGTGGGTCATCACGCGACCGGTGAAATGAACATCCAGTCCCGCGGCCAGACGGTGCAGCGTTCGGGTGTCCTCCACGGCCAGCACATCAGCGGTGCGGAGGATCTCCAACAAGCGCGGGGACGCGTCCGAGAGGTTCCCAATGGGCGTGCCCACGACCACCACTGCGCCCCGGTCGGAGTGCGCCGGAGAAGACTGGGGGGATTCTTGAGGCGTTGATTCTTGCGAGCTCACACCCAGTACTCTACGAACCCTGTCCAATCGGCGGCTGAGAACCGCCGAAAACCCCGCCGTGAACAGGGGGATTCAGTGTCAGCGCCTACCATGATTGAGTGCATCTGACTGCTTCCCAGCCGGTGACCCGCGGCCCCTCCACAGACCTCCGTGGTCTCTTGCTGCCCGCGGTGACTCAGTTGCCCAGGCTGTGGTGGGTTCCTTTGCTCATCGTGACCGTGTTGGGAGGCGTGCTGCGGTTCGTCAACCTGTCCTGGCCGCCCGCCGTGGTCTTCGACGAGACCTATTACCTCAAGGATTCTTACTCACTGCTGCTCAATGGGACGGAGCAGCAGTGGCCCTCCGATGCGGACGAAGCCTTTGCCGCTGGCAAGCCGCCCGCCAACCTGGATGAGCCCTCTTTCGTGGTGCATCCCCCGGTCGGCAAATGGCTGATTGCCGGTGGTCTCTGGTTGTTCGGCGCGGACGACCCCTTCGGATGGCGTTTCTCCGCCGCATTATTCGGCACACTGTCCATCGCGTTGATCTTCACCGCTGCATGGCTGCTTTTCCGCTCGATCACTTTGGCGACCGCCGCCGGCCTGCTGACGAGTTTGGACGGTTTGCACCTCGTCGAATCCAGGCTGGCCCTGCTGGACATCTTTTTAATGTTCTTCGTGCTCCTCGCCTTCGTGTTCCTCCTCCTCGACCGCAATCACGGTCGACGCCGTCTGGTCGCCCGGTTCTCGCCCCACGGGTTAGGTCCCTGGCTGGGTATCCGATGGTGGCGGATCGCCGCGGGAGTGGCCTGCGGTCTCGCAGTGGGTGTGAAATGGAACGCCCTGTTCATGGTGGCCGCCCTGGGAATTATCACGGTTCTGTGGGACATGAACGCCCGCCGGATCGCCGGTGTGAAGCACTGGTTCTGGGGAGCTGTGATCAAGGACGGGCTGCCCGCCTTCGTGGCCATGATCGGTACGGGCCTGGTGGTTTACGTGATCACGTGGACCGGCTGGCTCACCACTGCCAACGGATATCACCGGCAATGGGCCGAGCAGAACCCCGGCGAAGGCCTCCAATGGCTGCCGCCCGCGTTGCGCTCACTCTGGGAGTACCACGTGGCCGCGTACTCGTTCCATGCAGGCCTCGACAGTGAGCACATGTACATGGCCGGCCCAGCGCTGTGGCCTATCTTGGCTCGGCCCACTTCGTACTTCTACGAATCCCCCGAGCGCGGTGTGGACGGGTGCACCGTGGACTCGTGCTCGCAAGCCATTTTGAATCAGGGCAACCCCGCCATCTGGTGGGTGGGCATCGCCGCGGTCCTGTTCGCGCTGGTCCTGTGGATCGTGAAGCGTGATTGGCGCTTCGGAGGTCTCCTGGGGATGTACGCGGCCGCGTACCTGCCGTGGTTCTTGTACCCGGATCGCACCATGTTCTACTTCTACGCGCTCGCGTACTTCCCGTTCATGGTGCTCATCATCGTGGGGGTCTTGGGCGTCCTCACCGGTCGCGTGGGTGTCGCGCCGTTCGGAGACACCGCTGGAACGCCCACCGCCCGCAATCGCTTCATCTCCCGGGTGTGGGGCCACCGCTGGACCACCGTGGGGCTCGTGTTCATGAGTCTGGTGGTCGTGTGCGCCGTCTTCTTCTGGCCCGTGTGGACCGGGCAGACCATCCCCTACGACCACTGGCGGTGGCGCATGTGGTTCGATTCCTGGATCTAGGCGCTCGCTGATACTCCTCCATCTGGTGCGTCCATTTGGTGCGCCGTGAGAACCCTCGGACGCGTCTGGTGCAGTGTGGGGACCTTCTCGATCCGCTCCAGAGGCTCTAGCGGCACCTCATTCGTCATGCAGGGGCCTTGGGACGCCTCGGGTGCAAGAACGCCGCCCGCCAGTGTCGGCGGGCGGCGTCCTGATGAGAATAGAACGACTAGGCCCAGGGGGCGGAACGGCCCTCGGGATCGCGGTTCGCTCGGCCCTCTGCAGACGGTGCGCCTTGGTTGTCGTGATCCTCACGATCAGCACCCTCGCCAACGGCGGCACGCTCACCGCGGGACGCAGAACGCATCCTCGGACGTGTGATCAGCATGGTCACGAAAGCACCGATCACGGCCAACAAGGCAACGGCTATCGCGGCGTCCATCCAGAACTGCGTGGGGTACAGGCGTATGAGGGTGTCGGTGATCCGGAACGTCCATGAGCCGGCGTCGAAGAACAGCGAATGGAACAGGGCGAAGAACGTCTCCCACGCCAGCACCGCCACAACCAGCAGAACCACCAGTAAGGCAACGGTCAACCATGCCCCGAAGAACAGCGCACCGGAGGCGGCCCCGGGGGCCCGGCGGCGCAGGTAGAGGCAGCTGATCACGCTCAGCACCAGGAGGATCAACGCCACCAGGAAGCCCCACTGGATCACGTGTTGCACGTCGGTCATGTGAGAGACCTCTTGGTCCTGGAACAGCATGCCACCTTCATCGCTGAGCAGACCGCCCAGGTATTCGGGCGGGGCGAAGTTCATGATGTAATCCAGCCCGTAGGACCCGTAGGTCATGCGCTGTTCGGTGCTCATCCCCCAATGATCGGCGGGGAAACCCGGGCGGTGGTACTCGATCCACAAGAACAACGGGGTGGCTACGAGCCGTACCCCCAGGGCGATCAGGAGAATCGGGAACGCCAGCGCCAGGAAGACTTGTTGGATGCGGGGAAATTTCGCCTCGCGGGGACGCTTGACCGCCTTGGTGGAAGAGCTCACCGGGGATATCACCAGTTTCCGTGCCAGTTTTCGTCTGAGTACTTGTCAAAGGGAATGTTCCAGTCACCGTAGCCGTCGTCCGGATCGGCCTGCGGGTAACCGGTGTTGACCACTTCCACCATGTCACCGGGGCGGAACGTGTCAAAAATGTACTTGGCGCCATCAACGGGCATGCCCACGCAGCCGTGGGACACGTTCACGACGCCCAGCACGGGCATAGCCGAGGGCAGCGCCTGGTGAATGAACTCCCCGCTCCACGTCAAACGGGCCACATTCGAGGCGTTGAAGGGTTCGTAGTAGTGCGGATCCCCGGGTGAAAGGTCCAAGGATGAGGGCTTGAATTCATAAGATTCTGCCTGCTCAATGATGACCTTCTTACCCGTTGTTGACGGCCATTCCGGGTTGCCCAGGGTCACGGGCCATTCGCCGGTCTTCTTGCCGTTTTCGTAGGCCACCAATGTCTTGGTGTTGTTGTCCACGTACGCGCGGTGCTCGGGGCCGGTGCTGAAATTTACGGTCTGGTTCTCGTTACCGATCATCCCGTTGCCCACGTCCTTGCCGAGCAATTCGATGGCCACCTTCACCTTGGAATCAGGAGCCCACGGTTCGGTGGGCCGGTAACGGAGTTTGGTGTCCGAGTACCAGCGGAAGGCTCCGTCTTGGTCCCCGCCCCCGTTGACCGTCACGGCCTTCTCGATCTCTTCCTTGTTGAGGATGGGTTCGGATAAATCGAATTCGACGACCTGCCAGAGTCCGTAGGTACCGCCGTCCCGAACGTTCATCCGAACATCCATCTCGTGGGCGGCGTCCACCGTGGAGAAAGCGGAGGTGCCCTCCGCAGTGCGGCCGTTGTTGTCCGCCGAGTACGTCACGGTGTAGGCGGCGTCGAACTCCAGGGGCTTGTTGGAGGTCCATGTGGTGCCGTCCTCGGACAGCTCCCCCGCGGCTTCTTCACCCTCGTCGGAAACCACCGACACGTCCGTCAGCTTGCCCTGTTCCGCTGTCACGGTGACCGGGTCCACGGGGTTGACCATCGCGGTATCCGCCGCCGGGGCCACGGTCACGGTGGGTTCCGCAGCCGCTTCAGTGGCAGCAGAGGCTCCATCAGATGACGAAGCGGAACCTACGCCGTCGCCCCCGGATCCTGTACCGCACGCGGCCAGGGTCAACACGCTGAAACCGGCCAAACCGGTGATGGCGCGCGTGCGCCACGTGCTCTTTCGGTGGGATTGGGGGGCCATGGTGAACCTCACTTCGCGTGGCTGGATCTCATCCAGACTGCCCGGTTACCGCCCCAACAACAAGTTGACTTCGGATGGACTACGGGCGGCGTAGATGGGCGCGCCGCATACTGGGCGGCATGGGTGCGGACCTGAATTCCGGTGCGGCTTGCGGCTTTGCTGAGTGATCCTCGCCGGGCTCTTGGGTTTCACCGGACTCTGCGGGCGCGCGATTGAATGAAACGTCTCGCAACACACGTCCGGTCGTGCCCATTCCGGGGCGTTGCGGTGAGGGAGAGCGACGCCGCGCGGCCGGTTCATCGTCACGCACGGCCTCGACCACGGCGTCCAGGTCGTCGCGGTTCCAGCCGTCCGGGGATTCCAGACGCACTACACGCCATCCCCGAGGTGCGGTCATCCGGTCAGCATGAAACGCGCACAAGTCATATGCGTGCGGTTCGGAACGGGCGGACAACGCCCCGATCACAGCGGTGGAGTCCGAGTACACGTAGGTCAGGGTGCAGACGGCCGCCCGGGAACAGGTCTGGCGGCTGCAGCTGCGCTGAGGAAGATCTTCGCTCATGCGCTTGCTCAGCGTCCCCGGCGGCGCAGCCTGCGGCGTTCGCGTTCGGAGAGCCCGCCCCAAATGCCGAACTTCTCGTCATTGGACATCGCGTAGTCCAAGCATTCTCCGCTCACGGGGCACGCCTCGCACACGCGTTTGGCGTCACGGGTGGAGCCACCCTTTTCGGGGAAGAACGCTTCGGGGTCGGTTTGAGCGCACAGGGCATCGGTCTGCCAGGCGAGTTCACCTTCGGCATCGCCCTCGCTCACGGAGTACAAGCCGGCAACGGCCTGCCATACGGAAGCGTCCACACTCTGCGGATCGTGAACGTCCACGTCGGTGAGGTTCTGGGGAACCGGCGGCTGCGCGGGGGTCTGCGCCACGGGTTCAGAGGGGTCGGCGCTACGGCGATCGGAACGCAACATGACGTCGCCAGCGGATTCGGGGTGAGCGGCCAAGAAGGCGCTCGCAAGATCATCCAAGGTAGTGACTTCCATGGCGGACCCGCCACGTGCCTGATCCACGGGATCAACGAACCAATCCGCGGGGATCACCTCGTGTGCGTTTCCACGGCCCTGCTCGGCGGTGTCCTCGTGATCGTTGAAGTGGCGGCGTGCGGCCTCTCCCATGTCAGTCCTTCCGTCCGACGCAAAAGCGATGTGGTGCCCGTGGCCTGCCCATTCGAGCCGCAGGGAACCAACCGCTTCAGGCGAGGGATTGGTCCGCTCGGCCCGAAGCGGACCCCCTAATTACACGCGTGTAAGTCCCATGTAGTCAAGCTGGGTTCGGAAGACTTGCAGATTTGACCGGCGTGCCGTCAGTGTGGTCAAAGGACCGTCACTTACCCTAAGGAGTTTCCGCGTGAGAAGCACACCGACTACGTTCGCCCAGGCCCTGGGGCAGCTTTCCGAGCGCCCCACACCGGCCCTCATCTGGCGGGACGGACACGATCGCGTGGAACTCTCCGGCCGAGTACTGGTCAATTGGGTGGAGAAATCCGCGAGCCTCCTGGTCGACGAATTGGACGTTGAATCCGGCCAGCTCGTCACCATTTCCTCGCGCCAACACTGGCGCCTCGTGGTTCTGGCCCTCGCAGCGTTGCGAGTGGGCGCCTCGGTCCGCTTCACCGAGAATTCCGCCGACGACGCCGCCGTCCACGCGGCGCTCGAGGGTCACCTCAAGGTCGACGTTCCCGCGGAACACGTCATGGCTGTGGCGGCCCCCGCACTTGCCTTCGCATGTGAACAGCCCACTCCGGATCCGGTCATCGACTTCTGTGCCGAGGTCCGATCATTTCCTGATGTGTACATGGGCTTGGAAGAACCTGAGGACGGCGATCACGCCTTGCCAGAGGTCGGAATCACGCACGGTGAGCTGCTTGCGGAGGCCGCGGGAGCGGCGTCGGCGACCGAGGACTCCACGGTGTACCTGCCGTTGACCGGCGGATGGGACGATCGAGCGCTGCTGACCACGCTCGGGGTATTGCTGCGCGGTGGTGCAGTGCTGCTGGCCGCGAATGCAGCGGATGTTACGCCGGATGTCCTGGCACAGGAAAAGGCTGTCCCGCTGCTGGCCGATTGAGCGAACGAGCCGGTCGTGTGACCCCGTAGATCGACCGGAGCAGACTCAGCCCTGGCTGTGCGGAGAGTCGGGATCGGTGCGGGACCTCGTTGTGGCGTCCGATTCCGCCCGAGCGGTCTCTTCCTTGCGCTGAACCACGGGAATCTGACCCGTAATGAACGCGAACTCCTCTTCGCGGCTGCCCGCGAAATCCGGATCATCATCGAGCTCCTGGCGGAACACCCAGAATCGATACGCGAAGTAGCGGAAAATGGTGCCCAGGATGGTGCCGATAATCGTGCCGGAAATGAAGGATGCCGTGGCCGACTGCAGGCCCAGGATGTAGTAGCTGAAGAACAAGCAACCCATCTCGATAGCCAGACCAATGCCGTTGGCGACCAAGAACTGCACCAGCTCGCGGCGCTTGTTCTCCTGGCGCTTCTCACGGAAGGTCCACAAGCGATTGGCGATCCATGAGAAAAGAATGGCGACCACGGTGGCCACGAACTTGGCCTTGATGTGACTGTCTTCGAACCACGGGGTGTGCATCAGGATCCACGTGAGCGACGCATTGATAACGAACGCCAGGGCGCCCACCACGCCGAACTTCATCAGCTCTTTGACGAACAGGTGCCACAGCGCGTCGGCGCGTTCCATGATGCGATTCACGTATAGTTCTCGGTTTCCGTAGCTCGGGGAAGTCACGCGCGCACTGGGTCTTGCACGCTCATGGGCGATCCGCAGATGTGCGTGATCTACCCGCATATTGAGGTGCATCCTACTCCTAAATAGCTGGTGGCCCGCTGTGGCGATACCCTGGGGAGCGTGAGTTTCCCCATTACAGGTCCTGTCATTGGTGTTGTCGGAGGCGGCCAGCTGGCCCGCATGATGGCACCCGCCGCTACCGAGCTGGGCGTGGAGTTGCGCGTCCTGGCCGAAGGCCCGGATGTTTCGGCCGTTGCCGCCGTCCGTACCGCCCCGGTTGGGGACTACAACGATTTAGATGCCCTGCGACAGTTCGCAGCCGAGGTGGATGTGGTCACCTTCGACCACGAGCACGTGCCCACTGAGCACCTGCGGGCCCTCCAAGAAGCCGGGGTCTCGGTGCAACCGGGCCCGGATGCGCTGGTGAACGCGCAGGACAAGCTGGTCATGCGTCAGGCCGTGGAAAGGCTCGGACTGCCCAACCCGCAGTGGGCCCAGGTGCGCTCCGTCGATGAATTGCTGGCTTTCGGTGAGACCGCGGGCTGGCCCCTGATTCTCAAGACGCCGCGCGGCGGCTACGACGGCAAGGGCGTGTTGAAGCTCGACGACGCCCAGGCCGTTCACGAGGACCCCGTTCCGGCGTGGTTTGCCCAAGCTTCCGAGGACGGACTGTTGGCCGAGGAGGCCGTCCCGTTCACACGAGAGCTCTCCGCTCTGGTGGCGCGCACGCCGTCCGGTGAGACCAAGGCGTGGCCCGTGGTGGAGTCCGTACAGGTCAACGGTGTGTGCGATGAAGTGATTGCTCCGGCACCCGGATTGGACCCGGACGTGGCCGCGGCGGCGTCGGCAGCGGCTATCATGCTGGCTCAGGAACTGGGTGTCACCGGTGTCATGGCCGCTGAACTGTTCGAGATCCCCGGCCACGGTGCCGGATTTGCCGTGAACGAGCTGGCCATGCGCCCGCACAACTCCGGGCACTGGACCATGGACGGCTCTGTCACCAGCCAATTCGAACAACACCTGCGCGCGGTCTTGGACTGGCCGCTGGGCGCTACGGAGCTCAATGCGGACGTGGCCGTGATGAAGAACTTCCTGGGCGGCGACAACCAGGACCTCTTCGCCGCCTACCCCGCCGCCATGGCAGCCGAACCACGCGCCAAGATCCATAACTACGGCAAGTCGGTGCGTCCGGGACGCAAAATCGGCCACGTGAACGTGGTCGGCTCCGCGGATGAGACGGCAGAACTGCGCCGTATCGCCACACGTGCCGCGGGGATCATTCGCGACGGCGAGGACCGCTCGGAGGAGCCCACCCACATTCGTTCCGAGGGCAAGGCCCTCCCCACGTGGGGAGCCACTCCCATGTCCCAGGCCCAGGCCCCGGTGGTGGGTTTGGTCATGGGGTCGGACTCGGACTGGTCGACCATGCACCTGGCCGCGGAAGCCCTGGAAGAACTGGGGATTCCGTACGAAGCAGACGTGGTCTCTGCCCACCGCATGCCGCACGAGATGCTCGAATACGGTCAGACCGCCCACGAACGCGGACTGCGCGTGATCATTGCAGGAGCCGGCGGCGCGGCACACCTACCGGGCATGCTGGCCTCGGTCACGCCCCTGCCGGTGATCGGTGTGCCGGTCCAGCTCAAGACCCTGGACGGCTTGGACTCACTGCTGTCGATCGTGCAGATGCCCGCGGGTGTCCCCGTTGCCACGGTGTCGATCGGCGGCGCACGCAACGCCGGTCTGTTGGCCGCCCGTGTGCTGGCCTCTGCAACGGACACTTCCGCAGCACACCTGCGAGATAATCTTCAGAGCTTTGCGCGGGAACTGTCGGAGACAGCTCACCGCAAGGGCCAGGCACTACGCGACACCGTGCTGCGAGGTGCCAGCACCCAGGAGTAGCAGTACCGCGACCGGTCAATTTTCGGCCGGGATTCAGCCAGGACCGGCACAATGACCGCTGTGCGTCGTGACTTGTCTCAGAGAGGTTCCCAGAATCATCTGATTGAGCCGACCGCAACACCGCCTTCCCCATCAGCACGGAGTTGCACGTGAACGGATCATCCTCCAGCGATGTAGGGGGTACCCCCTACCCGCCCTCGGTCGGGACCTCTCACCCGGAAGAGGTTGAAGCAGAAGAAACCTTCTACGGTGCTTCCGCGAGTCGCAATCCGGGCAGTGGCCCTCGCAAGAAACGGTCCAACGTGGCTGATCCGCTGATCAACCCCAAGTTCGCGGCACCGGCCGATCGCACCAAGCGCGCGTGGTGGCTGCTGGGTGCCACGGCGCTGGTTCCGGGTTCGGCCCAGTTGGTCGCGGGACGCAAAGGTCTTGGACGCCTGGCACTGCGGGTGACCGTGACCGTGTGGGCGCTCATTCTCTTCGCCGCCGTGCTGTGGCTCGTCTGGAAGACAGCCCTGATCTGGCTACTGACCAACTCGATCACCTCGTGGATCCTGATGTTCGGTCTCCTGGCCCTCGCCCTCGGGTGGGTGTTCCTGTGGTTCGACACGCTCCGCTTGATCAGACCGGGGCTACTGACCGACAAGGTACGCCGCGCCGTGGTGATCGTGACCGTGCTGGCCATGCTCATCACCGGCGGCGGCTTGGCCTACGCCGCTCACCTGGTTTCCGTAGCTCGAGGCGCGGTGTCCAATATCTTTGCCGGCGGTTTGCCGTTCGCCCCGGATAACGGGCGCTACAACATCCTGCTCATGGGCGGTGACGCCGGAGACGACCGCGAAGGCCGCCGCCCTGATTCCATGACCGTGCTCAGCGTGGACGCGGATTCAGGGCGCACAGTGACCGTCTCCCTCCCCCGCAACCTGCAGAACGTGCCGTTCCCGGACGACTCTCCGATGAACGACGTGTATCCCAGAGGGTTCAGCTGCGGCGACGAGTGCATCATGAACGCGATCTACACGGATGTGATGCAGAATCACCAGGACCGTTACCCGGACGTGGCCGACCCCGGCGCAGAGGCGACCAAGGACGCCGCCGAGGGTGTGACCGGTCTGGAGATTCACGGCTATGTGCTGATCGACATGGACGGTTTCGAATCTCTGGTCGATGCCTTGGGCGGCATCACCCTGGACGTGGGTGGACGCGTTCCCATGGGCGGTGGCACCAACATGAACACCGGCCTGCCCAACCCGATTCTGGGGTGGATCGAACCCGGGGTACAGCACATGGACGGCCACCACGCCCTCTGGTACGCCCGTTCTCGTGAGGGGGCCACGGATTACGACCGGCAGGCCCGCCAACGTTGCGTGCAGGCCGCGATGCTCAAGCAGCTCAATCCCGTCAACGTGGCCACCAAGTTCGAGGACCTCGCCAATTCGGGTGAGGAAATCATCGAAACGGACATTCCGCAGTCCTCGATCGGTTCGCTGGTCAACGTGGCCATGAAGGCTAAGAACCACGAGCTCGAGTCCTACGCGGTGGGCCCGCCCTTCTACGACCAGTCCTTCCCCACATACCCGGATTTCGAGCTCTTCCAGTCAGATCTCCAGGGCGTGCTCGACAGGGCCACCGACGACGGCGCTGACGCAGCGGCGTCGTCGAACGTGCCGGCGCGTGGCGTGGCCGGGGCGCCGGGCGGAGTGGGCGTGGGCATGTCGGTTCCCGTGCCGGCCTCCCCCGCAATGGTGACCACTGCCGAGGAGCTGTCTCCCAACGGCACCTGTTCCGTGCCGTGACCGAATCCGCGCTGCGCGTTCTGACCTGAGCCGCAGGTCGGTACAGTGGACGCGTGGCAAATATCCTGCAGTCCCAGGAATGGGCAGACTTTCAGCGAAGCATCGGACACCAGGTCGTTCAGGCATCCGGCGACGGATGGCGCTACCTGGCCACGGTCGAGGGCGGGCGCACCGGGCGGTACCTGTACTGCCCGTACGGTCCCGAGGCGGATTCCCCTCAGGCTTTCGACGCCGCCCTGGCCGACCTCACGCGCGTGGCCAAGGAGCACAAGTGCTGGTTCGTGCGCGTGGAACCGGCCAACGCGAATTTCGTGGATGGGCTGGAGACCGAAAAGTCCTCGCTGCGCCGCCGCGGCATGAAGGTGGCCCCGCGCCAAGTTCAGCCCTCTCATACGCAACTCATCGATCTCAGCAAGGATGAGAAAGAGCTGCTCAAGGACATGAAGTCCACCAACCGGAATCTGTACCGGAACATTTACAAGAAGGGCGTGGTTATTGAGCGCTCGTCCAACCCGGAGGACGTCAACTACCTCTTGAAGTTCCTGGACGACACCGCCAAGCGCAAGGACTTCAATCGCCAGCATGACGATTATCTGCGCGCCGTGGCCCGCTCGCTCATGCCGGCCGGTGCCGCCGCCATGTACCTCGCCAAGCTCGAGGACGAACCCATTGCAGCCTCACTCGTGTACGACTCCGCGGATACCCGGACCTACGCCCACGCGGCCATGGATCAGCGCCACCGCAAGTTGTCCGCGGGCATCCCCCTGGTGGTCACCATGATCATGGACGCCAAGGAGAAGGGGCTCGCGTGGTTCGACCTGTTCGGCACCGCACCGGAGGGTGCCGGGCCCCAGCACGAGTGGTACGGATTCACGTCCTTCAAGAAGTCCTTCGGCGGCTCCCCTGTATCTTTCGCCGGCACGTGGGACCTACCTGTGTCCACCGGTGGTTACGCCGCCTACACCGGTGTGCGCCACGCCCGAGAAGCGGCCATCAAGGCTCGGAAGAAAATCCGCGAGCGTAACATCGGGGCATGACTAAAACTGCTCTGATCACCGGTGCCACCGGAGGAATTGGCCGCGCCTTCACCGCTGAATTGCACCGGCGCGGTTACCAGGTGATCATCACGGGTCGGAGCACCGAGAAGTTGACCGAGCTGTCGCAAACTGTCACTGACGGTGCAGCCCAGATTGTCGCCGCAGATCTCGGGACGCAGACGGGCATCGAGACACTCGTGGATGTCATTCGTTCCAACCCGTTGGACATCCTGGTCAATAACGCCGGATTCGGTACGCACGGAGCTTTTAGTGACCTGGACATCGACCGTGAACTCGAACAGGCCACCGTCAACATGACCGCGCTGATGGCGTCGACGCACGAGGCCCTGCAGTCCATGACCGCGCGGCGCACCGGTGCAATCGTCAACATCGCGTCCGTGGCCGGATTCCAACCCCTGCCCTACATGGCCACTTACGGCGCCAGCAAGGCGTTCGTGGACAAATTCTCGCTGGCCGTGGGCGCCGAGGCCCGCAAGTCCGGTGTACTGGTCACCAGTGTGAACCCCGGCCCCGTGGACACCGATTTCTTTGACGTGGTCGGATCGGATGCCGTGAATCTCGGCCGCGCCCTCTCCCCGGAGCAAATCGTGGCTTTCGCCATGACCGCCGTGGACAAGCACCGTTCCCGCGTAGTGGCTCCCCGCGCTTTCCGGGCCATGGAAGCCCTCACCCGTGTACTGCCCGCGCCGTGGGTAACCAGGGCGGCCGCGATCGTCGCCGGGCGCTAGGTCGATGCCGCGCTCACCGCGCGTGAGGTTGCGTTAGAACCCATGGTTACGCCTGAGGTGCCATTAGAACCATGCACGCTGGCCAAAAGGGTCCTGACGGCCCCTGAGATGTTCCCGATGGCCCTATCGACCCGTCAAGTGTCTCGTCCCAGGGTGGCGAGTATTACCAGCGCGCGGCGTCGCGGATGGCTGCGGCACCCTCATCCACAACTCGACGTGCAAAACCGCGGACCTTGCCGCGCTCTGCAGGAGTGGTGCCGTTGGAATCGGTACCGGCGTCGGCGTCGTCCTTTTTCATGAAGGACGGGCGCGTGGGCACGGACACCTTGGGGGCCGAGACCTTGAGCAGGCCCCGAGATTTCTTCTTCTTTTGAGCGGGCTGCTCGCCAGTGTCAGCAGAAGCCTTCGTCTGGGCAGCTGCGGGTTTGGCCGACGTCGGTTGCTTCTTTTGCTGGGGTGCGGCGGGCTGGCGTGCGAGGTCCGGATCGGCGTCGACGGCACTATTGGCCTCTTGGGCCGCGAGGGAACCGGTCTCGGGCGCGACGGGATCACCGTCGCGAGCGGGCTGCGCGGACAGTACCTTGAAGCGGCGCTTCTTCTTGGGTGGGCGCTCCCCGAAAATCTTGTGCCGAGTCTTCTCTGCGCGACCAGCCAACTGATAGGCGCTGACCAGCGGGTATTCCCAGACGCCCAGAACTTCGCGCTGCTCTTCAGCGAGCTCACGCAGTACCACGGACGCGTTCTCGGAATCCGGGTCGCCTGCCACCACGTTGTGAACGCGGCGCTGCTGAAGCTGGACCAGGCCGGTGAGTAGCAGGGCATCGTCCACGCCCAGTTGCCGAGCGCGGTCGGTGAACCCCACGCGGTACAGCATCGCGGACTCGCCGGTGTGAACGAACCATAGATAACCCAGAGCGGTTTCCTGCTCGCCCTCGGCCTGTTCGGTGGCCACGAGGAACACGGAATCCTGGCCCACAGCCTTGAGCAGATCGTCGATGTGTGCGGTGCGCAGACCCACGTTGGCCAGGCTCTGGGTGTTGGCGGAAACGCGGCGCACCTTGACACCGGCTACCTTCAGGCCCGCACGGCAGCGTTCGAGAGTGCCGCTGGACAGTCGCTTCGACAGGTCGCTCTCTGTTTCGCCCAAGCGCACGATCAGTTCGCGCGGGCCGGCCTCGCCCTTGCGGATCTTGTCACGACGGCGATAACCCGCCTCTTCGAGATCGGACAACAACTGCGGGTTGACGGCGGTATCGGGGCTCAAACGCAGTACGGCGCCGCTGTGCTTTTCGCGGGCGTAACCCTGCAGGGCGCCGAGGACCTTGACCAGTTCATGGGGGCTCTTCACATGCAGTGATCGAGCGTCCACCACGGTGTGCTTGTCTTCGGGGTAGATCAGGAGCTGGCCGTAACCGATGGTTTGATTGGCGCGGTTGATCATCACGCGCTCCACGCTGATCTGCTCATCCGTGAGGGCTTCGGCTTCACCGATGCCCCACAGCAGCTGGGGATTCCCGCCGGTCACGCGAACCCTGGCGTCCCACGTTTTCCGGTTGTCACACGGGTTCACGCTCAATGACACGGTGCGTCCTTTCATCAGTCCCCAGCAAACCGTCATACAGCTTAGCTGCGGACAGCACTCGCGCGTGACCACCCGGTGGGGCAATCACGCGCGAGTTCTCGTTTACTCCGAAGAGATCAGTAGGGCAGCGGCGAATCAGCTGTTGCCACGCTCGTACTTCTCCCACTTCTTGGCCACGTGCTCGGCCTCGACCATGCGTACGGTGCCGGACTTTGAACGCATCACGATCGACTGGGTGGTGATCTGGGGACCGCGGTAACGAACTCCGCGCAGCAGGTCACCATCCGTGATGCCGGTGGCTGCGAAGAAGCAGTTGTCCGAGGTAACCAGTTCATTGGTGGTCAAGATGCGGTCAACATCCAGCCCGGCCTCAGCGGCCTTTTCGCGTTCGGCCTCATCGGTGGGTGCCAGACGCCCCTGGATCACACCGCCGGTGGCCTTCACGGCGCACGCGGTCACGATGCCTTCCGGCGTTCCGCCGATGCCCATCATCACGTCCACGCCGGTTCCCTCGCGGCACGCGGCAATGGCGCCGGCGACGTCGCCGTCGAGAATCATGCGCGTACGCGCACCGGTCGCGCGGATTTCCTCCACGAGGCCCTGGTGGCGGGGGCGGTCCAGCACGCAGACGGTGAGCTGGTTGGTTTTCACGCCACGAGCCTTGGCCACGAGGTGCAGGTTCTGCTTGACGGGCAGACGCAGGTCCACCATGTCAGCGGCCTCGGGGCCAACCACGAGCTTGTCCATGTAGAACACGGCGGAGGGGTCGAACATCGAACCGCCATCGGCCACGGCGATCACGGCCAGGGCGTTGTTCATGCCCAGTGCGGTGAGTCGGGTTCCGTCAATGGGGTCCACGGCCACGTCCGAGGCGGGGCCGCTGCCGTCGCCCACCTGTTCGCCGTTGTAGAGCATGGGGGCTTCGTCTTTTTCGCCCTCGCCGATCACCACGGTTCCGTTGAAGCTCACCGTGGACAGGAACGAACGCATGGCGTCCACTGCCGCGCCGTCCGCACGGTTCTTGTCGCCCGCGCCGACCCAGTGACCGCCGGCGATTGCGGCAGCCTCCGTAACGCGGACCAGTTCCAGGGCCAGATTTCGGTCCGCCGCGTTACCTGAAGCGCTACCTGCGGTTGTTTGAGTCGCCATGTTCCTCACCTTCGAGTCAGCTGCGCTCGTGTGTCTCGCGACGCACGTTTTCGCGGGCGAGCACACAAGCCTTGCGTGCGTTTCCAGCATATCCCCGGCTTTGTCCGATTGGGCGGGTATGTCACGGCACGGCACAATAGAGGGGTGAGTGATTCAGCTACGACGCCGCCCCGCAAGCCTGACGAGTCTCAGGTCACCTCCGCTACCCCGGAGGAAGGCGCCCCGCTGCCCCAAATCACCACCAAGCAAGCGGCCAAGATCAACGCGCCCATCCGCGGCATGGTCATCTCCATGGCGGTCTTGCTCATGTTGATCCTGCCGTTCCTGTGGCTGGCGCCCAAGCCTGACGCCCAGCCCTACCGCGCTGATGTGAATGTTTCCGAGGAAGCCGGCTTCGTTGCCGAGCAGGCGGAGTTCACCCCCGCGGCACCCGAGCTCGGCGAAAATTGGACCGCTAACTACGCCCGCTGGGAGGCCAACTCTCAGGACGGCGTTCCCACGTGGAGTGTCGGATACCTCTCCCCCGACTACCGGTTGGTCGAAATGGTGCAGACCGCCGAGTCCAACCCCACGTGGTTGGCTCAGCGCACCGAGTTGATCCCCGTGACTGATCAGAAGGATCTGGGCGGAATCTCCTGGGACATCCACCACCGCGACCCGTCAGGCAAACAAGAAGAATTCACCGCCTGGGTAGGCACGCTCGACGACTCCACCGTGATCCTCACCGGAAAGGCCACCGAGGGCGAGTTCGAGCACGTCGCTAAGACGCTGGCCGAAGGGCGCTGAGGTTTAAGCTAGGAACGCGCCACCGGGGCACGCTCCCGTGACGCACCAACCGTGAGTCGAACCGGGAGCCACCGTGAGCGAAAAGATCCAGCCAAAGATCAGTGACGCAGATAAGCCGACCAGCACGCCCAAGACACCGCAGGATGCTTGGCAGCGTTTGAAGGACGGCAATGATCGATTCATCGCCGGTGAGACCCTGCATCCTCATCAGGATGCACAGCGTCGTAAGGAACTGGAGCACAAGCAGAAGCCGTTCGCGGTGATCTTCGGTTGCTCGGACTCGCGCCTGGCTGCCGAAATCATTTTCGACCTGGGCTTGGGTGACGCCTTCGTAATCCGCACGGCCGGGCAGGTCATCGACAACGCTGTGCTGGGAACCCTGGAGTACGCCATCGATGTACTGGGTACTCCCCTGATCATGGTGCTCGGCCATGACTCGTGCGGCGCCGTGACCGCGACCAAGAACGCCGTCGACTCCGGCGAACTCCCGCGCGGCTTCCAGCGCGACCTGGTGGAGCGCATCACGCCGTCGGTCCTGGAATCCAAGCGCCAGGGCCTGAACTCCGTGCACGAAATGGTCATCGAACACACCAAGCAGACCGCGGCACGCATGTTGGACCAGTCCCGCTCGATCGCCGCCGCCGTCTCCAAGGGCGACGCCGCGGTAATTGGCGTGTTCTACCACCTGGACGCGGGTAAGGCCGAGCTCGTCTACGGCCACGGCCCGTGGTTCCCTGAGCGCGACTGACAGCACCAATAGAACTATGAGGTGGCGGTGGCGTGTCACGGCACGCCACCGACAGCCCGGCCCCGATCCGAGCGCATAAGCTAGGGATCATGGCAGAAAATACTGAGTACCGCATCGAACACGACACCATGGGTGAGGTCCGCGTTCCCAAGAACGCCCTGTACCGTGCCCAGACCCAGCGTGCAGTGCAAAACTTCCCGATCTCCGGCTCCACCCTGGAGCGCCAGCACATCAAGGCGCTTGCTCAGGTGAAGAAGGCCGCAGCCACCGCCAACGAGGAACTGGGTGTCCTGGATGCCCAGCGTGCCCAGGCCATTCGCGACGCCGCCGACGCCGTCGCCTCGGGTGACTACGACGACAACTTCCCCATCGACGTGTTCCAGACCGGTTCCGGCACCTCGTCGAACATGAACACCAACGAGGTCCTGGCCACGCTGGCCACCCGTTCACTGGAGTCTGAGGGCGTGGAGGTCCACCCCAACGACCATGTGAACGCCTCGCAGTCCTCCAACGACGTGTTCCCCACGTCCGTGCACGTGGCCGTGACCAACGCGCTGATCAACGATCTCAAGCCCGCTATGGACGTGCTCGCCACGTCCCTGGAGAAGAAAGCTGAAGAGTTCAAGAACATCGTGAAGTCCGGCCGTACCCACTTGATGGACGCCACCCCGGTGACCCTGGGTCAGGAGTTCGGCGGTTACGCCGCGCAGGTTCGCTACGGCATCGAGCGCATCGACGCTTCCCTGCCCCGCGTGGCTGAGGTTCCTCTGGGCGGCACCGCCGTGGGCACCGGCATCAACACCCCGGACGGTTTCTCCGCCCGTGTGATCGAGCTGCTGGCGGAGGAAACCGGCCTGCCGATCACCGAGGCCCGCAACCACTTCGAGGCGCAGGCCAACCGTGATGGTCTGGTCGAGGCTTCCGGGCAGCTGCGCAACATCGCGTACTCCTACATGAAGTTCATGAACGACATCCGCTGGATGGGTTCCGGCCCCAACACCGGTCTGGGCGAACTGCACATCCCCGATCTGCAGCCGGGTTCGTCCATCATGCCGGGCAAGGTCAACCCCGTGATCTGCGAGGCCGCCATCCAGGTCTCCGCACAGGTCATCGGCAACGACACCACCGTGGCACTGTCCTCCACCAACGGCGCCTTCGAGCTCAACGTGGGTATCCCCGTCATGGCCGCGAATCTGCTCGAGTCCATCCGCCTGATCGCCAACATCTCCCGCGTTGCCGCGGAGAAGATGATTGACGGCCTGGTCGCCAACGAGGAACGCTGCACCTTCCTCGCGGAGGCTTCCCCCTCCATCGTGACCCCGCTCAACAAGGCCATCGGCTACGAGGCCGCAGCCAAGATCGCCAAGCACGCCGTGACCAATAAGGTGACGGTCCGCGAGGCCACCATTGAGCTCGGCTACGTTGACGGTGACAAGCTCACCGAGGAGCAGCTGGACAAGGCTCTGGACGTCACCACGATGACCGGTAACTACTGAGCAAGTAGCCAATTACCGGCTCACAGCTAAAACTTCGGCCCCGCACGATCCGTGCGGGGCCGAAGCATTTTAAAGGTTAGGTCAGGCTTTCCAGCGGGACCAGGCCGCTTGCCGGGAGGTTCCGGCCGCACCGGCCACGGCCGTCCACGACGACGCCGCCGCCACGTTGCGGGCGCTGATCCCCAGGGACTCACCCACGGTTCCGCTCAGTCGCAGCAAAGCTTGGAATGCTTCCGGGTCACCGCTGGCGGCGAGTTGGCGCACTGCTTCCATGGCTGCGCTCTCCAACCGGGCCACGGGTGCCGGTCCGCCACTGGGTTCAGGAATCTCTGTACTCACGAGTCCATCATGGCACCGAGGATCAGCGGCCCACCAGTACGACGTCCAGGGAGTCGTCCGCGTCCTCGAAGCCACGCTTCCAGGACACACCCGGCCAGCGGTACTCAACGTGCCCCTCGTCCGGGCGGTAGTGAGCGGTGAACAGAGTGCCGAAGCCGCCGGAGAAGTTGTCCTGATACAACGGATCGGTCAGGAACTGATCGCGCATCTCATCCGCGGTGATCTCGGTGTCCACGGTGCGGTCCAAGTGCTCGAGACGTTCCTTGGAGAAGAACTGCGCGGCCTTGGCCGGGTACTCGGGCTCCTTGCCGCGGTGGTTGGTCGCGGTGCAGGCGTCGAAGAACTCGGCCTGCTGGCCGGGAGCTACGAACGCGGTGAACTTGTTACCTGAGGTGTCCACCACAGTGATGTTGTAGGACATGGACACCGGCAGATCCCGCAGCCGCTCGCGTGCCTGTTCCGCGGTTTCGGCCACTTCCAGCAGGTAGCGGATCACGATCGGGATTGCGAAGCCCGGGCCCGATCCGGGGCGGCCACCGAACGTCAGGGACACGGCCAGACCGGCGTCGTTCATGCCGTCCAGCAGACCCCACAGGCAGTCACCGGTGCCGATGACCTTGCGCCCGGTGAACTCGCTGGAGTAGACCGTGGCCTCCCACAGGCTGGGGACATAGTCGTAGTTGCGGGTCAGCGAGGTCTCCTCGCCGGTGAGCGCTGCCTGCGAGCAAGCCGGTGCGAATGCGGGAAATTTCCACATGGTCAGGAAGCGTGCCGCGACATCGTCATTGCCGGTCAGCTCCACGAGCTTGCGCCACGTGGGCATCAGCTCGGGCATGTACTTCTCGAGCATCCCGCGGGCCTCTTCCAACTCGGGTCGCGCGTCCGGACCGGACTGGTAGAAGGCGCGGTAGGCCGGCCAGGTCGCGTCGAACAAGGCCTTCCATCGCGGACCCGGCTGGGGCTCGCGGATACCGAACACGGTCACGGGGAATTCGCGCTGGGCAGACCACGACGACGCCACGGCGCCGTAGTTCTCGCCGTTGGTCTCCGTTTCTGTGGCCCGGGTAGCGGTTGCGGTGGAGGTGCCACGAGCCGGGCGGGTGGCGCCACCGGCAAAGTCAATGGTGGGTGCTGTGCGGTAGAAATCGACCCAGTTGATCCGAGGTGAAGCGGTCTCGGCCCAGTTGACGGCGGCCCAGTCAATGGCCGCCCAGTCGATGTCGGTCCAGTGAGCATGGGTACGGGGTGCGGTGGTTTTCTGTTCGCAAGTCATGTGTCAAGGAAACATTGACAAGGGGTGGTCTGTCAAGTTTTTCTTGACGCCGGGTTCATGTGATTCACCTCACGACTCACGGTCTCGCGCCTCACAAACCCCTCCACGAGGCGCGTTCATAGGCCTAGGCTGAGACGGAAGCAACCTTTCTACCGGGCCGTTCGCGGCCACACTCATTCAGCAGGAGCGATTCGTGAAACTTGCAGAACAAATCATCCAGCAGCTCATGGACGCGGGTGTCCAGCGCATTTACGGCGTGGTGGGTGACAGCCTGAACCCCATCGTTGATGCGGTGCGGCGCACCGGAGGTTCCGCCAAGGGCGGCATCGACTGGGTTCACGTCCGCCACGAAGAGGCCGCGGCATTCGCTGCGAGCGCCGAGGCCCAGCTCACCGGCCAGCTGGCGGTATGCGCGGGTTCGTGCGGCCCGGGCAACTTACACCTGATCAATGGGCTATACGACGCCAACCGGTCCGGCGCCCCGGTGCTGGCGATCGCCTCCCATATCCCGTCGCAGTACATCGGTTCTTCATACTTCCAGGAAACCCACCCGGACCGACTGTTCAACGAGTGCTCGGTGTACTCGGAGTTGATCAGCACCCCCAAGCAGTCCCCGGCCGTGGTCAGCTCGGCCATCCAGCACTCCCTGACGGTTCCGGGCGTATCCGTGGTGACCCTGCCCGGCGATCTCGCGGAATCCGAGACCGAAACGGATGCGCGCCCGTTCTGCGTACCGGAACCGGGTGCCGTCGTCCCCTCGGACGCGACCATCGAGCGCATGGCGGCCGCCCTGAACAACGCGAAGGATATTGCGATCTTCGCGGGCATCGGTGTGGCCGGCGCTCACGACGAGGTGATTGCCCTCGCGGACACCCTGGGCGCTCCCATTGGTCACTCACTGCGCGGTAAAGACCAGATCCAGTACGACAACCCGTTCGATGTGGGCATGACCGGCCTGCTCGGCTACGGCGCAGCCGCCGAAGGACTGTACGGCGCAGACGTGATGGTCATGTTGGGCACGGATTTCCCCTACGACCAGTTCCTGCCGGACGTGACCACGATTCAGGTGGACACTGACGCTTCCGTGATCGGGCGCCGCACGGGCGTGGACATTCCCGTGCACGGTGACGTGAAGTCAACCATCCTCAAGCTGCTGCCGGAGCTGAAACGGAAGAAGAACCGTTCCTTCCTCAAGAAGACCCTGGCCAAGCACGACAAGCTGATGAACAAGGCCGTGGGTGCCTACACCCGCAAGGTCGAGAAGATGACGCCCATTCACCCGGAGTATGCGGCGTCGATCCTGGATCAGGTCGCGTCCGACGACGCGATCTTCACAGCGGACACCGGCATGTGCAACGTATGGACGGCCCGCTACATCAACCCGCTGGGTACCCGGCGTGTGATCGGCTCCTACCTGCACGGTTCCATGGCCAATGCACTCCCCCAGGCCATGGGCGCGCAAATGGCTTACCCGGACCGCCAGGTCATTTCGGTCTCCGGCGACGGCGGGCTGTCCATGCTCATGGGCGAGCTACTCACGCTGGCGGCCTACAACCTGCCCGTGACCGTGGTGGTCTTCAACAACTCCTCGCTGGGGATGGTCAAGCTGGAGATGCTCGTGGACGGGATGCCCGATTTCGGGGTGGACGTACCCCAGGCGAATTACGCAGGAATCGCCCAGGCCATTGGTTTGCAGGGCATTCGTGTGGAGAAGCCCAAGGATTTGGAGGGTGCCTTCACCAGTGCCCTGGCACACCAGGGCCCCTCGCTGGTGGAGATCATCACGGACCCCAACGCCCTGTCGATCCCGCCGCAGATCGAGAGCTCCCAGGTCTTCGGGTTCGCCACGGCCATGTCCAAGATGGTCTTCAACGGCGGCGCGGGCGAGGCTGTCTCCATGGCGCGCTCCAACCTGCGCAACATCCCGCGCGGCTGACTCACGCGGGATGTTCCTCCATCCGATGGTGAAAAGGGTGGCGGTTATCACATGAGTTTCGCTATGATCTCATATGAGAGTGGCCCAGGTCACTCTCGCCATCCTTTTCTCCTACGGATCGTCCGGCACGTGCCTGCCGGGAAAGAGGAACTACATGTCCAGCGTGCGCTACGATCACGTCACCTGTCAGTACCCCGGGGCCGAGCGCCCTTCCGTCTCTGACCTCAGCCTCGACATCGCCGACGGCGAGTTCCTGGTTCTCGTGGGCCCCTCCGGTTGCGGTAAATCCACTACTCTGCGCATGCTCGCGGGCCTTGAAGACGTCACGGGCGGTGCCATTCACATCGGCGACGACGAAGTGACCGATACCCCCTCGCGTGATCGTGATATCGCCATGGTCTTCCAGAATTACGCCCTGTATCCGCACATGACCGTGCGCGACAACATGGGTTTCGCGTTGAAGATCGCCAAGGTGGGCGAGGCCGAGCGCAATAAGCGCATCGAGGAAGCCGCCAAGATCCTGGACCTCACCGAGTATTTGGACCGCAAGCCCAAGGCTCTGTCCGGTGGTCAGCGTCAGCGCGTGGCCATGGGCCGCGCTATCGTGCGCTCGCCCCAGGTATTCCTCATGGACGAACCCCTGTCCAACCTGGATGCCAAGCTGCGCGTACAGACGCGCACCCAGATCGCTTCCCTCACCCGCCGCTTGGGCGTGACCACGGTCTACGTAACCCACGACCAGACCGAGGCTATGACCATGGGTGACCGCGTGGCCGTGCTCAAGGATGGTCGGCTTATGCAGGTGGACACGCCCCGTGAGCTCTACGACCGCCCGGCCAACGAGTTCGTGGCCGGCTTCATCGGCTCCCCCGCCATGAATCTCTTCCGTACCACCGTGACCGAGGAAGGTTCGGTGGAGCTCGGGAGTCTGAAGCTTCCGCTCAGCGCTGCCGCTCGCGAAGCACTCACGGGTTCCGAGGTCACGGTGGGCATCCGACCCGAAGACCTGGTGCCCTCGGAGAACGGCCATGGCTTGGCTGTCATTGCCGACATCGTGGAGGAGCTCGGGGCGGACGCGTATGTCTACGGCCACCTCGACCACAGCGCCGATCAGCACGTCACCCCCATTGCCGGTGTGGCCGGCCAAGAAGAAGACACCGTTCCCAACACCGGAACAAGCGAGGACGCGGATGCGAGTCCCATCGTGATCCGCGTGGACGGTCGGCAACCACCGGCCGCGGAGTCCACCGTGTGGGTCAGCACCCATGGCGACCGAGTTCATCTCTTCGACGCCAGCACGGGCGAACGGCTCCCGGACTGATCTCCCGCGTTCATGCCTGTCAACGTCACGCGCTCTCGTGGGGAGCGCGTGACGTTTCTTTGTTTGATGCCTCACCCGTCCACTCGATCAGCCCCTATAGAAAGGCCGCCGACATGACAACAGCCAGCCCCGCCGACATCCCCGTGATCCCTGCCACCATGAAAGCCAGTGTGCTGCTGGCTCCTCATGAACTGGAGCTTCAGGAGCGGACCGTCCCGCACCCCGGCCCGCACGAGGTACTGATCCGCATCACCTCGGTGGGTGTGTGCGGTTCCGACACTCACTACTACGAGCACGGCCGGATCGGAGACTTTGTGGTGGAGAAACCCATGATCTTGGGTCACGAACCCGCCGGTGTCATCGTGGCGGTCGGTTCGGACGTCCATGACCGTCAGGTAGGCCAGCGCGTCTCGCTGGAGCCCGGTATCCCCCAGCCGTTCTCACCCCAAACATTGCACGGGCAGTACAACCTGGATCCGGCCGTCCGCTTCTTTGCCACCCCACCCATCGACGGTGTGTTTTGCGAGTACGTGACCCATCCCGCCCCCTTCGCCCATCCCGTTCCGGACGCGCTCTCCGACGACGCCGCTGCCCTCCTCGAGCCGCTCTCCGTGGGCATCAGCGCGGTGCGCGCCGCTGGAGTAACCCTGGGCGACCGAGTCCTGATCACCGGAGCCGGCCCGGTCGGCCTACTGGCCGCACAGTGCGCCCGATTGGCCGGCGCATTGGACGTGGTAGTCACGGACACCCGCGACGACCGCCTGGTAACGGCCATGAGCTACGGCGCCACCGAAACATTCCGTGTGGACAACGCTCCGTCCCCGGACGAACCTTTCCCCGGAAGCGGTTACACGGTGCTACTCGATGCAAGCGGGGCCGAGCCCGCGATTCTCTCGGGAATGCAGCGGCTGGTACCCGAGGGCCGCGTGGTCCTGGTCGGCATGGGAGCGGATACCCTGCGGCTTCCAGTGCCCTTGATCCAGGAGCGGCAGCTTCACCTGACCGGGATCTTCCGCTACGCCAATACCTGGGATACGGCCATTCGCATGGCCGAGCAGGGCCTCGTGGACTTGGATTCCCTGGTCACCACACGACACGGCCTGGACGACGTCGCCGCGGCACTCACCGCGGGGGCGCGCCCAGGCGCGTTGAAAGCAGTCGTGAACCCCTGACGGGCTCGATGGGCGTTGTCTACTTGATGGCGCCCATCGACAGACCGCGCACCAGCTGCTTCTGGGCGATCCAACCGGCGAGAACCACTGGCAGCGAGGCCAACACGCTGGCCGCCGAGAGGCGAGCCAGGTAAAGGCCTTCACTGGTCATCAGTGATGCACCGTCCATCTGCGCCGCCTCAAGCACCTCGCGCGGGACTTCCTGGAAGAACGAGCGCATCATCCACACCGCAAGCGGGAGGTTCATGGCGGTGTACAGAAACACCAGGGTCCAAATGTTGTCCAGGACCTTGAGCTTGCTGGCCACCACGTAGATCGGCATGATCACGGCGACCACAGGGAGCATTTTGGTGGAGATGAAGAAGAACAGCACGTCCTTGGTCTTCTCCACGGGCCGGATACTCACCGCGTAGGCCGCGGGGATCGCCAGCAAAATCACGAGGACCGTGGACACCACCGTGGCGATCACCGAGTTCCACAAGTACCCACCCGCTCCTGCCTCGAACACGGCCTTGTACTGGTCCAGTGTGGGAGTGAAGAAGAATTTGGGAGGGTTGGAGGCGGCGTCGGCCTCTTGTTTGAACGAAGTGAGCACCATCCACAGAACGGGCATGAAGAACCCGAGGGCCAGCAGCCACGTGAACAAGGTGAGTGCCGCGGAACCCGCGCCGCCTCCCTTGCGCTTGCGTCGGACGGGCGGCTCCGAGGTTTGGGCGGAGGGTGTCTGTGTTTGAACGGTGGTGCTCATCAGTTCTGCTCCGTGCTCATGAAGCCCTTGAAAATCAATCGCAGGGCGAAGTTGGCAATGATGATCGTGGCGATGACAACCACCACGCCCATGGCTGCGGCCTGACCGATGTCGAAGCCCAGGAAGGCGCGCTGATAGATGTAGTAGGGCAAGTTGGCGCTACTGGTACCGGGGCCGCCGGCGGTCATCAGGTAGATCTGGTCGAACGTGTTGACCACGTAGATGGCCCCCAGCAGAACCGACAGTTCGATATAGCGGCGCAAGTGCGGCAGCGTGATGAAGAAGAATGTCTGCAAGGATGATGCACCGTCCATTTGCGCGGCTTCCAGCACGTCCTTGGGTTGAGACTGCAGACCGGCCAGGATCAAAAGCATCATGAACGGGGTCCACTGCCAGACCAGGGCGATCAGGATGGAGATCACGGGGTGGGACGAGGTCCAGTCCACGGCGGGGATGCCGAAGACCCCCAGGAACCAGTTCACCAAACCGAACGTCGGGTTGAACATGGACACCGACCACAGCGTGGAGGCCGCCACCGGCATGATCAGGAACGGCGTGATCAGCAGCGTGCGCACCACTCCGCGTCCCAGGAACTTGCGGTCCAACAGGAGAGCGAACAGGATGCCGAGCACCATGGCGATCAACACGCATCCGAGCGTGTAGACCACCGAGTTCATGGCGACCTGCCGGAAGGTGCGGTCGGCGAAGATCTCGATGTAGTTGCTCACCCCGACGAATACATCGGAGGCTGGGTTCAACAGGTTCCATGAACGCAGCGAGTACCAAATGGTGATCAGGAACGGAATCTGTGTGGCAATGATCGTGAAGATCAGGGCCGGCAGGAGTGGGAGGCGCCGCTGCCACGCGTCACTGCGACGCGGCGCTTGAGCGCGAGATTTACGAGGGCGACCAGTACGGGCGGCCCCTGTTGAAGTAGACATGGCGGTTACTGGCCTTCCTCACGCTGATAGGTGCGAGCCACCTGTTCTGCATAGGCCTGGGACTGTTCCAGGGCCTCATCTACGGTGATCTGACCGGCCACGGCCGCAGAGATCTGCTGGCCCACGCGGGTACCCAAATCCTGGAATTCGGGAATGGCCACGAACTGCAAGCCCTCGTACGGGACCGGGTGAGTCATGGAAGATTCCTGCGATGCGCCGTCCATGGCGTCCAAGGTCGGCTGCGCATAGGCCTGCGAGATTTTGCGGTACTCGGGCACTTCGTAGGTCGAGTAGCGCGATCCCGGTGGCACGCGCTCCCAGCCGAAGCGCTCGCCCACGAGCTTGATGTACTCCTTGTTGGTCATCCAGGACACGAAGTCCCACGCAGCATCCTTGTGATCGGAGGTGCTGGGGATGGCCAGCGACCAGCTGTAGAGCCAGCCGGCGTCCTCGGTGTCCATCACGGGTGCGGGTGCGTAGCCGTTCTTACCCGCCACGGTGGAGGACGCAGGGTCCTCGATCGAGGAGACCATGGCCGTGGCGTCGTACCACATGGCCGCGTTGCCCTGGCTGTAGCGGGTGATGCAGTCGCCGTAACCGGAGGTTGCCGCGCCGGGCTGACCGTGCTCGCGCACCAGGTTCACGTATTCGTTGACAGCCTGCTTAGTCTCGGGCGAGGTGAGCGTCGGGTTCCAGTCCTCATCGAACCAGCCGCCACCGTAGGTGTTCATCACGGTGCTCAGCGGGGCCATGACCTCGCCCCAACCGGCCAGACCGCGCAGGCAGATGCCGGAGACGCCGTTGTCCGGGTCGTCCAGCTTGGCCGCCAGCTCATTGATCTCAGGCCAGGTGGGATTCTCCGGCATGGTCACGCCGGCTTTCTCGAACATTTCCTCGTTGTAGACCAGGAACGAGGACTCACCGTAGAAGGGAACCGAGTACATGTCGTCCTTGTAGCTCAACGCATTACGAATTGAGCCGATGAAGTCCAGATCATCGTAGCCCTCCGTCTTGTCGATGTAGGGCTGGAGGTTCTCGATCCAGCCGTTCTCGGCCCAGATCGGGGTCTCGTAGTTGGAGATCATGACCACATCGAATTCGCCACCCCCGGTAGCGACGGATGCAGTGATCTTGGCGCGGGCCTCGTTCTCGGGCAGTGACACGAATTTCACGTTGACGTCCGGGTGGGCTTTGGCGAACTCGTCCTGCAGTTCCATCGCGTCCTGCATTTGCGGGTTGGACACGATGGCCACGACGATTTCGTCCTTGGTTTCGTCCGCGGACGCGGCGCAACCGGTCATGACGAAGCCCGTGACCAGAGCTAGTAGCAGTGCCTGCCACCACGCTCCATGCCGCACGAAGGTGCGATGATGGCCCCTGACACGATCTGGAGCAGCTGTGCTGTTACGCATGATGTTCCTTGTCATCGGTGTTCTGATGTCGGAAGAGCGCAGCCAGCGTCAGCTACTCTCAAGTGAGAATCCTATGATTCACATCTGAGATGTGATGCTAGTCATATAGACTCAGATGATCAAGAGCCGACCCCTCAGATGCGGTGAGAAATGTCCACAACCGATTCATGGCCCCCGAATGACAAGTCGGAGCGCCAAAAACTCCTAGCCCAATTGGCACAGCTGTACTTCGTGGATGGCGAGTCCAAGGTGGCCATCGGTAAACAAACAAACCTGTCCCGGTTCCAGGTGGCCGCTCTCCTGCAGGAGGCACAGGACACCGGAATAGTCCGCATTGAGATCGCCATCCCGGACAATGATCAGGACGCTCAGCTGGCGCACGCCCTGGGGATCGACCAAGTCATCACCGTGGGATCGGGGCCGTGGTCCGCAGATCGCCACACGCTGGCCCGAGAGACCGCCCGGGTGTTCATGGATCAGGTTCATCCGGGAGACGTGCTGGGCATTTCGTGGTCGCGCACGCTTCAACTCGTCACGCGTGAGCTCCCACCGCTCCCTCATAATCAGGTGATTCAGCTGGCCGGGGCGCTCAATAACGAGGACAGTCAGGCGGCACCTCGACTCCTGGCCGACCTGACCTGTCAATCCGCATGGCCGCTGTGGGCACCGCTCATCGTGGAGAACGCCCCTGCGCTCATGAAGAGTCCTGAAATTGCACAGACCCTCGACCGCGCCAATCACCTGGACGTCGCCCTGATTGCGATCGGTAGTTGGTCCCCGGACCTGTCGACCGTCTGGAACAGGGTATCCCCGGAGGTTGCCGAGCAGGCCCGCGCCGCGGGCGCCGTGGCCGAAATATCGGGGCACCTGCTGGCCGCAGACGGCACCCCCGTAACCTCACCCGTCGAGTCCATGGTGGTCGCGGCTTCGGTGAAGCAGATCAGGGACGCACGTACCACCGTGGCCGCGGCCTTCGATGCCGGTCGAGCCGCGGCAGTCCAAGCAGCCGCGCGTGCCGGGCTGATCGACGTGCTCGTGTGCGACGAGCCGCTGCGCCAAGCACTGGCCGGGCTCGTCGACCATCCCGAACCCACGCCGGCCAGCGCCGGTTGATCCTTCGACACGAGAGGTAAACGCGTATGTCCGCAACGGTGGTGGGGGTCGATTCCTCCACACAGTCCTGCAAAGTGGTCGTGGTGGATCTGGAGAGCGGGAACGTGCTCTCGAGCGCCTCGGCACCCCATCCGGACGGTACTAGTGTCGACCCACGGGTGTGGCTGAAAGCTTTGAAAGTTGCCTGGCGAGACGCGGGGGTCGCCGAGCGCAACGACGTCGTTGGAGTTTCCGTGGCGGGGCAACAGCACGGCATGGTGGCAGTGGATGCCCAGGGCGAGCCGGTACATGACGCGCTGCTGTGGAATGACGTGCGCAACGCCCCGCAAGCTGCCCGTATGGTGACCGACCACGGTTTGGACTGGTGGATGGAAGCCGTGAACATGGCACCCATCAGTTCCATGACCCTGGCCAAGCTTGCGTGGTTGCGGGAGAACGAACCCGAGGCCGCGGCTCGGGTGCATCGGGTCATGCTGCCGCACGACTGGCTCACGCTGCACCTGTGCGGCGAGTTTGTCACGGACCGCTCGGACGCTTCCGGCACCGGCTATTTCAACGCCACAGATAACCAGTACCGCCCCGAATTGCTCGAAGAGTATTTCGGCGCGGTTCCGGAACTGCCCCGGGTGCTCACCGCTCAGGAGGCCGCCGGGTCCTTGAGTTCCGAGTGGGGCGGGTCCGGTGAGACTCCCGCCGTGGTCGGTGCAGGCGCCGGCGACAATGCCGCCGCAGCCCTGGGCCTGAATCTCGAACCGGGTGAGGTAACCATTTCCGTGGGCACATCGGGCACGGTTTTCGCGTGCAGCGCTGAGCCCACGCTCGATCGCTCCGGCGTCACCGCGGGTTTCGCCGATGCCACCGGCCAGCACCTTCCGCTTCTGTGCACTATCAATGCCGCGCGCGTCATGACCACCACGGCCGAGACTTTGGGCGCGGATTTGGACGAATTCACACGGCTGGCCACGAGCGGCCCCAGTGATGCCGGCGGGCTGACGATGCTCCCCTACTTCGACGGTGAGCGCACGCCCAACCTGCCCGAGGCCACTGGCCGCCTGGACGGACTCACCCGAGCGTCGTTCACGCGCGAGAACTTGGCGCGTTCGGCCGTCTTGGCCGTTGCGAACTCTCTGGCGGACTGCCTGGACATCCTGCGCGACATCCACGTGGATGTGGAGCGTGTGCTGCTGATCGGCGGCGGCGCCAAGTCGGACGCGCTGCGCAGTGTCCTTCCAGACACCCTGGGCCTGGCAGTGAGCGTCCCGCGTTCCGGAGAGTACGTGGCACTGGGTGCCGCGCGCCAAGCAGCGTGGGCCGCGACCGGGCAGCAACCCGAATGGCCCCCCGTGATCGACAGCGAGTTGGAACCCACCGGCGACGCCGGCATCGGCACGTTTCGCGAGCGCTACGGGGCCTTGCGGCGCCGCTACGAGGAGCAGTTGAGGTAACGACGCCGCTCGGAGAGTCCGCGGGTCAGGCGAGGGTTCCGTCAACCGCCGCTTGGATCGTGGCCCGGGCTCCTTGGCCGCGGAAACTACGCAGTGCCGCAAGATACGGTTCGGTGAACTCAGGGTGCTCCACCAGGTCACCGAAGAGTTCTGGATCGCGGATGAACGCGAGTTCGTCGTCATCGTGTTGGGCGGCGGCGATCATGACACGGTCCTTGCGTTGATCGACCACGTCGATCGGCTGGCCGTCCTCGCCAGTTCCTTCCGCGTAACGCGCCCACGAGGCCACGATGGTGGCGGAGAGCGTAGCATCTCCCCCGGTTGCCAGGTTCTCCTTAATGACCGGAACCAGCCACTTGGGAATCCGGTCCGAGGACTCGGCGCACAACCGCGCCAGGGTGTCCCGGACGTTGGGGTTCGCGAACCGTTCGATCAGCTGTCGCTTGTAGGCATGGAGGTCCACTCCCTCGACGGGCTGCAGGGTGGGTGTGGCCTCTCGGTCCATGTAGGCCAGCAAGTAGTCGATGAACAGCGGATCCTGGCACACCTCGTGCACGTAGCGGTAACCGGCAAGGTAGCCGGGGTAGCACAGGGCCTGGTGACTCGCGTTGAGCAGTCGAAGCTTCATGAGTTCGTAGGGCACCACGTCCGGCACGACCTGGACACCGACGTCCTCGAACGGCGGCCGTCCGGATACGAAGGAATCCTCGAGGGCCCACTGTGTGAAGGGTTCACAGACGACCGGCCAGGCGTCCTCAACACCGAATTCCTTGGTGACGAGTTCACGGTCCGCATCCGTGGTGACCGGGGTAATGCGGTCGACCATGGAGTTGGGGAACGGCACGGTGTCTTGGATCCACTGCGCCAGCTCAGGGTCACGCAATCGTGCGTAGGCGGTAAATTGCTCGCGCGCCATGTCCCCGTTGCCCTGAATGTTGTCGCAGGACATCACGGTGAAGGGCTCGACCCCCGCGGCCTTTCGCTGCGCGAGTGCCTCAACGACCAACCCGAAGACGGTGGCGGGTGGTTCCGTCGACAAACCTTTTTTCTTCGCTTGGGCTTGCTCAAGATCGTGCACCACGGCGGGGTTGGTTTCATCGAATCGCCCCGTGGCCTGATTGAAGTTATAGCCGCCCTCGGTGATGGTCAGCGAGACGATGCGGGTGCTGGGCGCCGTCAGCAGGTCCATGGCCCGTTCGGGCTGGGCCGGAGCCAGAACGTAATCAACAATGGAGCCGATGACCCGGGGTTCAAGGGTGCCGTCCGGGTGCTTGAGCACCAGGGTGTAGAGATGATCCTGTTTCTCCATGACCTTCTGCATGGCAGCATCCCCGGGCAGCACACCCATACCGGCGATACCCCAGTCGAGAGCCTCGCCCTTGTTCATCAGCTGATCCAGGTACATGGCCTGGTGCGCTCGGTGGAAGCCGCCCACACCAAAGTGCACGACCCCCACTGTGACCTTGGTGCGGTCATATCCGGGCACCGGGATCTCTAGGGCATTCAGAGCCGAGCGATTGAGAGCGCGGGACTGCCCCGCGGCATGATCAGGACTCACGAGATCCTCCAAAAGATGCAACCAACCGCAGCTGGGAGAGCTGGGTCACACTCGGAGAATATCAGATGAGAGATAACTGCGTCTCATTTGAGAACGAAGAATCGACCCGTAGACCTCACCGAGCAAAGTCGGTAGTCCCAGAGAACTTCTGGGCTGCTCGGAGCCGCTCCAACTGGTGTTCGGGAATGGGCGGCAGATCGTCCAGGTCATACCAGCCAACGATCAAGGATTCGTCGTCCGCAACCCGCGCTTCGCCACTCACATAACGGCAGAGAAAGGTGTGGTCCAGGAACTGGCAGACGTCCCCGTTGGGGAACCGCACAACGTCGCCGGCCTTGACCCGCACGAGCGCTTCGACCTCAATGTCCACGCCCGTTTCTTCGAGGCATTCGCGCCGGGTGGCAACGCCCGGGTCCTCCCCCGGTTCGACGATGCCGGTGATCAGGCCCCAGTTGCCGTTGTCCGATCGCTGACCGAGCAGCACCTTGCCCTCGTGGATGACCACCGCGGTGCAACCGGGCAGCCACAACAGGTCGTGACCGATCTTCTTGCGCAATTCCACGATGAACTCGGGTGTGGCCACGGGGCAGTCCTCCTACTGGTTGGTTCGGCATGCTGAGGTTCTTGTCTACCGGAGCCGCCTACACGAACGCCAAGACTCCCAGACTGCCGACCAGCATGAAGGGTCCGAAGGCAACGCGAGAGGTCATGTCGATTTTTCGCATGGCCAACAGCGCCGCTGAGAACAGCCCAGCCAGCACAAAGGTGACGGCAATGGCCATGAACGTGTGCCCAACAGAGGCAAATCCCGTTGCGATCCCCAAGACACCCGCCAGCCGGACATCCCCCAGGCCCATGCCCGCCGGGTAGACGAGGCGCAACAGAACGAACAGACCGCCCATGATCATGAGGCCCCACAGCATCCACCACCAACGCACGGGTTCACCACCGAGGCTTGCGGAAATCCCCAGCAGTGCCGTGACGGCGGGGTACAGCGGCCAGACCACTTTGCGTGGCAGCCGGTGGTACCGGATGTCGGTCGCGGCTAACCACACTCCGGTGCATGCAAGGACCAGGACACCCAGGGCACACGTCGCTGCGGCCAACCACCCTGAGGTGCTGGCCGCTTGAAGTTGATCCCCCACGAAAACCCCGACACTCGCCGTCATTGGCTGCATCATGATCTCCATCCTAGGCACGCCTGGGCCCAGCGCCAGCCAACCCAGCGGATGTGCAGTACGAGTTCCTAGACTGGAGATATGAGCGCACCGTGGGAATCCCGCCCCGCCCGAGTGACCGTACCGGCCAATCAGTTCGCTGCGCTGTGCCGGTCGTCCCCGTGGCGGTGGGACACGCTGCAGTTCACGCTGTACTGGATGGAACGCGACGACCAACCCGCAGCTCTTCCGGTTCGCGCGTGGCTCAGGCGCCCGACGGATCTGCGCGTCGAGACGTTGCAAGGCAAGCTGCTTTACACGGCGACGTCGCTCGAGAAGTCCCGCGACGATTTCTACGTTGCCGCCACGCCCAAGTCGTGGCTGCTACCGCCCGCGCTCGTAACCCCGGTCTACACCGACGAAGGCCTGGTTTGGCGCCGCCCCGAGGCCGCCTACGGTGATCCCATGTTCGGAGGTGGCCGCTGGCAAGCGGTCCTCGATCCGGTGGAGTGTGTTGGCTCCGCGCCCATTCCCAACAACTTGCCCGAACAGCGGCCCTCCAATCTCACCGACGTCATGGAGGGACGCTTCGCAAACCGCAAGGTCTGGCTCGCGACCGTCAATCCGCGGACGCGATATCGCCCCTTCACTCCGGAGCATCCCCTAGCGCCGGGCCCCACACGCATTGCCGTGGATACCGCAACCGGCGTGTGCGTGTATTCCAAGGTGCTCGACGGTCCTTTCGCCGGTCAGGGGCACAAGCTGGGTATCGAGGCCGTGGACGACTATCTACTCGACGACCTCTTCACCGACATGGACTTCAACCTCACGGACGTCTCGGACCACGTGCCGTGGCCCATTCCGCTGGGCTGAGCAACCTGACTAATGACGCCGCTCGGTGACCTGTCTCAAAAAGGTCACCGAGCGGCGTCGGCGTCTAACGAAGCGAGCAAACTACACGTCCGAACGCTCCAGAACGTCGGTGACGAGTGCGGCGATCGGCGAGCGCTCGGAACGGTTCAGGGTCATGTGACCGAACAACGGCTGGCCCTTGAGCGCCTCGACCACGGCGATGATGCCGTCGTGGCGACCCACGCGCAGGTTGTCGCGCTGCGCGACATCGTGCGTGAGAACCACTTTGGAGTTCTGCCCGATCCGCGAGAGCGCGGTGAGGAGCACGTTGCGTTCCAGGGACTGTGCCTCGTCCACGATCACGAATGCATCATGCAGAGAGCGGCCACGGATGTGGGTCAGGGGCAGCACCTCGAGCATGCCGCGGGCCACGACCTCCTCGACAACCGTGGTCGAGACGACCGATGAGAGCGTGTCGAAGACCGCCTGGCCCCACGGATTCATCTTCTCTTCCTCGGTGCCCGGCAGGTAGCCCAGATCCTGACCGCCCACGGCGTAGAGCGGGCGAAACACCATGATCTTGCGGTGCTCACGGCGCTCCAACACCGTCTCCAGGCCGGCACACAAGGCCAGTGCAGACTTGCCGGTGCCGGCGCGGCCGCCCAGGGATACGATGCCCACCTCGGGGTCCAGGAGCAGGTCGATCGCCAAGCGCTGCTCGGCGGAACGGCCGTGCAATCCGAATACGTCGCGGTCCGCGCGCACCAGACGGGTGCTGCCGTCATCGTGCACGCGCCCCAAGGCGTGGCCCTTGGACGAGCACAGAATCAAACCCGTGTTCGTCGGCATCTGAGCGGTCTGCGCCAGGTGTACCTGGGACTCTGCGTAGAGCTGCTCGAGCTCCTCGTCCGTGACGTCGAGAGACTCCGTGCCGCTGTACTCATCATTAGTACCCACCCACTCCGCGCGGTATTCATCTGCCTCAAGCCCCAGCGCGGAAGCCTTCACGCGCATCGGAAGGTCCTTGGACACCACGCACACATCGTGACCTTCTTGTGCCAAGTTCTTGGCCACCGACAGAATGCGCGAGTCGTTGTCCTTGAGCCGGAAACTCTGCGGCAGAACGGTGTCCGCCACATGGTTGAGTTCCACGACCAGGCAACCACCGCTGGTGCCCAACGGAATGGGGTGGTCCAGTCCCCCGTGCTCCACGCGCAGATCGTCCAACAGCCGCAGGGCCTTGCGGGCGAAGAACCCCAGTTCAGGATCGTGCCGCTTGGCTTCGAGCTCCGTAATCACCACCACGGGTAGCACCACGCGGTGCTCCGCGAACCGCAGGATGGCTCGGGGATCGGACAACAGGACAGACGTATCAATCACGTAGGAACGTACCGTTTCGGCCGTGGCCGGGGTGGACGGTGCGACTACGGATTCGGTGCTGACGGTCATGGAAACCTTCCGACGTTGGGCTCAACCGGTTGCTGAGGGGTTACCGGTTGCTTTCAACGTAGGGACCGCAAGGATGCGCAAGTCACACTCGCGGTGAACGGCGCGTGAATTCAGGCTGGGGGCTCAGTTGCCGAAGCGCCGCTGACGAGTTGCGTAGTTCCGCAGTGCGCGCAGGAAGTCCACGCGGCGGAAGTCCGGCCACAGGGCCTCACAGAAGTAGAACTCGCTGTAGGCCGACTGCCACATGAGGAAGCCGGACAGCCGTTGCTCACCGGAGGTACGGATCAGCAGGTCCGGGTCCGGTTGGCCGCGAGTGTAGAGGCGCGCGGAGATGTCGTCCACGGACAGAGTCTCTGCCAAAGCCTCGACCGAATCCCCGCGGTCTCGAGTGTCGCGAATGACTTCGCGAACGGCGTCGACAATTTCCTGCCGTCCGCCGTAGCCCACCGCAATGTTCAAGTGCGGACCGGGGTTGTCCGCGGTCGACTCCGCAATGCACTCAACCTGCTCCCGCAAGCGAGGAGGCAAAGAATCCAGGGCACCCACCGGCTGGATCCGGCACAGTGCCTCGTCCTGCAGCTGGGTGACCAACCCCGAGATGATCTCAATCAGCGCGGTGAGCTCTTCCTGCGGCCGTTTCAGATTCTCGGTGGAGAGGATGTAAAGAGTGACCACGTCGATGTGAAGATCCGCGCACCAGTGCAAGAACTCCACGATCTTCTGGGCACCGGCCTTGTGGCCGTCAGCAGTGGAAGCACCGAACTGGCGAGCCCAGCGACGATTGCCGTCCACCAGGACACCCACGTGATGCGGCAGGGTGTCCTCTTTCAGGCTGCTGGCCAGGCGCGACTCGTACAGCGAGTACAGCGGGCGGGGTAGTTTCACCGTAGAGATCCTCCCCTGTTTCGACTGGGCCAACACACAACCATGCCCTCTAAACTACCCGTATGGGCAGCCGCCGGTGGTCAAGCGAATCCCCAAACACCCTCGTGTTCGCTCCGGTTGGCAGCGGAGAAAGTGACTGGTGATATGACGCGCGGTAACAGTACCCGCACCGGCTCCACGGTGCACCGGGCCAGCGAGAGCCTGAGTGCGGCGGCGGAGCGAATCATCGAGAAGAAGCCGGCGTGGCGTGGCTGGATCCACGCCGGGTTCGCCCCGGTGGCGTTGGCTCTCGGGTTGATCGCGGTGTTCTTGGCACCCACCACCGAACTACGCGTCGCGTGCGTGGTGTATTCGATCACCGCGGTGATGCTCTTCGGCACCTCTGCCGTGTACCACCGCTTCTACTGGGGGCCCCGGATGAATGCCGTGCTGCGCCGGCTGGATCACTCCAACATCGCGCTGGTGATTGCCGGTACCTACACGCCCCTGGCCGTGGCGCTACTGTCGCCTGACGCGGCCCAAGTGCTGCTGATCATTATCTGGTCCCTGGGCGCGGCGTTGGTGATCTTCCGAGTTTTCTGGATGCACGCTCCTCGCTGGCTCTACACCCCGCTCTACATCTTCATGGGCTGCCTGTCGCTGGTGTATCTCCCGGCGTACTTCGCCGCGAACGTCCCGGCTACCCTCCTGGTGATTGCCGGCGGCGTCTTCTACATCGGTGGGGCCGTCTGCTACGCGCTCAAACGCCCGCGCCTGCTGCCCACGGTTTTCAGCTTCCACGAGGTCTTCCACGCGTGCACGATCCTGGGTTTCGTGTGTCACTACATCGCGATCATGCTGGCCATGTTCATGGGGTAACGCGCAATTCCACCAGCACGCCCGACGACGCCGCTACGCCCGGTCCAGGAGATCACCCACCTTTTCCGGCGAGCGCACCGGCAGTTCGCACTGACCGTTGCGGCACAGCCACACCGCGAATTCTTTGCTTGATGCCTCGGGGACGCCGTAGGGCGCGTGCTCCTCGCCCATTACCAGGACATCGGTGACTCGACGTTCACCGGTGCTCGACTGCACCTTCTCCCAGTCCGCGTCGCTCGCGTGCACCACTTCCAGCAGGGCGGGCGGCTCGGCGCGTAGCAACCACGCATGCAGGGTGCCCCCAGCGGCGGTCGCCGCACGAGTGGCCAGCCCCTGGGCCGGTTTCACCAGCAGGTCCACCAACTCATCGTTCGAGCGCCCCGCAATCTCGGGTTGACCGAGCAGCACGAGCCACCGGGCCAGGCACGACTGCGCCGACGCCGCGACGTCGTCGAACGGGTCCGCCTGGCCCGTGGCACCCGCCGCGACCAGAACGGCATCCGGTTCCGCCGAATCCATGGGGGTGTCCCCGCGCATGAACTTTTCAACCGTTGCCTGTGCCAGCTCCAGGCTGCGGGCGTACCACTGCTCGAGTCCAGTGGCACGGTACATAGCCAGAAAGGCCAGACCCGCGCGCACGTAATCCTCCAGTTGCCCGTCGTGCGGATCCACGGTTCCTTGGCGGGACGTGCGCGCCAAGGTCTTGGTCTCCGCCTCCCAGTGCCGCGTCCACACGAACTCAGCGGCCCATTCGGCGGTCTCCAGCCACTCGGGAACGTCTAGTAGCACGGCAGCCTCAGCGAGCGCTTCGATGGCCATGCCGTTCCACGCGGTCACGACCTTGTCATCGCGTTCCGGAGGAGTGCGCTGCTCGCGTTGCTCCCACAGTTCCTCCCGCACGTTCTGATCCAGGATTCCCGTGACAGCGCCCGACTCGCCCCAGCCGGCCACAGCGGGTTGCGGTTCGCCGACGTCGCCGTGAGAGAACGTGTAATACGCACCTTCGCGCTCGCCACCGGGAGTGACGGGATCGCTGTCCGCATCTAGAGAGGCGGCAATTGCTCCTTGTTCGGTGATCATCTCGCGGGCCAGCCAGGTCACAATGCCCTGAGCCGCGTTCCGATACCGCGCGGCGCGAACGGGATCGGTGCCGCGTTTCACCAGATACCGCGCGGTGTGGGCCAGTACCCGTAGCAACTGGCCATTGTCGTAGAGCATCTTTTCGTAATGCGGCAGGGACCAGTCCGGGGTCACCGAGTAGCGGAAGAACCCACCGCCCACGTGATCGTGCAGGGCACCGGTCACCATAGCGTCCAGGGTGGCGGTAAGAAGTTCCGCTGCCCGCGCCGAATCTGCGCTATCGCGCGATGCCACAAGAAGTAGCGACTCCAACATGGGAGACGGCGGGAACTTGGGGCCGTTGCCGAAGCCTTCGTGCGTTGAGTCCCGTGCCACTTCCAGGGCATCGAGCCACGGGCCGATCAGCTGGGATTCCTGCTCGTCAATGTTTCCTGCGGGATCCAGAGCCTCGATACGCACCGGGCCGGTGCTGTGCCGATCCGTTCCGAGCATGGAGGCCACCGCCTCCGGGTGACGCTGCAGCGCATCCGTGACGGACTGCGCGCCCTGAAGCACCTGTTCGCGTCGCTCGGTCCAGGCATCATCCACAGCGCGCAGCACCTGCGTGAACGAGGGCCTACCCTGCATAGGACGCGGCGGGTAGTAGGTACCCGCGTGGAAAGCCTGCCCCTGGGGTGTGAGGAAAACTGTCATGGGCCAGCCGCCCTGTTGTGTCAGCAACTGAGTGGCGGACATATACAGCGCATCCACGTCGGGGCGCTGTTCACGATCCACCTTGATGGCCACGAAGTGCGCATTGATGTATTCCCCCACCGAGGGATCCTCGAATGACTCGTGAGCCATCACGTGACACCAGTGACACGCCGCATAGCCCACGGACAACAACACGGGTACATCACAGGTGCGGGCCTCAGAAAAAGCTTCCGGCCCGAACTCCCACCAGTCCACGGGGTTCTGGGCGTGCTGCAGCAGATACGGGCTGGTGGAGTTGGCAAGCCTGTTGGTCATAACCCAACGATGTCACGAGCCCCTCACACGCATAAAGGGTAGGGACCGAAAAAGGGGCCCGTCCCGATGCTAACAACCAAGTTCTCAGCATCGGAGCGGACCCCTTCTGGTCTGCTCCAGCGATCAGTCGCGATGCGCGGAGCTCCCGCCGTTCTCACCCCGGTCTGCACCCGGTGCGGTGCGTGGCTTGGGTGCGCGAGCGGCGCCGTCGGCGTCGGAATCTGCGGACGCGTCCTGACCGTCGCGAGCGTGCGCGTAACCGCCCACGCCCTCTTCCGCCGCCCGCTGCTCGGCGTACTGGGCGCGGTAGCGCAGCCGACGATTTCGACGGTTGAAGTCGATGATCAGGAGGATCACCACAGCGACCAAGAAGAAGGTCGCAATGAAGCCCGCTAGTCCGGGCGAAACCTGGCTGGGTTCCAGACCGGGTTTGAGGTCACCCGCGGGATTTTCCGTGGCCGCTTGAAGCAGCACGGTGGTCAACATGTTCACGGCTGGTTACGCCTTTCGAGGGGAAGATGTCTGGGCGTCAGGATCGATACCGGCGAACAGATCGGTCTCCGGAACGGAGGTTTCCACGCGAGAATCCGCCAGGGAATAGTCCTCCCACGGCCAGACCTCTGCCTGCATGTCCGAAGACACAGCGAAGAACGGGCCGTCCGGGTCCACCTGCGTGCGGTGGCAGCGCAGGGCTGTGTCACGAGCGGAGAAGGTGTCCGGGCACTCGATCTTGGTGGTGGTTTCGTGGCGAGGCACCGGCGGACGGTGACCCTCGGGATCGGTCTCCTGCAACGCGGCAATCCGCTCAGCGTACGGAGATTGGAAACCGCGCTCCTCCAGCGCCTCGTGCAGCGCAATGAACCGCTCCACGTTGAACGCGCGATCGTAGTAGACCTTGAGCGGGGTCCAGGGCTCACCGGTACCCGGGTACGCTTCCGGATCGCCGGCCTTGCGGTAGGCCTCCATGGACACGTTGTGCGTCTGGATGTGATCCGGGTGCGGGTAGCCGCCGTTCTCGTCGTAAGTGAGGATCACGTGCGGACGGAACTCGCGTACCAGCTGCACGAGCGGTGCCGAGGCTCGTTCGAGCGGCTGCAGCGCAAAGCAACCCTCCGGCAGCGGGGGCAGCGGGTCGCCCTCGGGCAAGCCTGAATCGGCGAAACCGATCCAGCGGTGTTCGATGTTCAGCGCCGCGGCCGCCTGGGCCATTTCCTCGCGGCGCAGGCCCGGGAGATCGCGCTCCGCCCACGGAACGCCTTCCATCTGGGCGTTGAGGATGGAGCCCTGCTCGCCACCGGTACAGGTGGCCACCATGACGCGAGCACCCAGGCCCACGTAATGAGCCATGGTTGCCGCGCCCTTACTGGACTCGTCATCCGGATGGGCGTGGATGGCCAAGAGCCGGAGTTTCGAATAATCCGTCACGGAACGGGAGCCTCCCGGGTGGGGTTCGGACAAAACACAATCCCCGGTATCTTACGCCCGTGCCCCAGTTAATGCTGTCGGCTCCGTCACCCGCACCCCGCATTCTCAGGGGATCCCAACCCGCACTGGATACAGTGGTGCCATGAGTTCTTCCACCCCGGCGTCAGGATCCGCCTCCGGCGATGTTCTGGCGCAGCGTTATGGCTCCGGGCATCGGATATTGTCCCCGCGTGGCCGGCGCGGGCCCTCTTTCAAGGGGTGGGTGATCATCGCCGCGATCGCCACGTTACTGTCTGCAGCGTTCGTTGTGTGGATCGTGCAGGGACAATCCAGCGCACCGGTTGCCAAGGACGTGAGCTTCCAGGTTCAGGACGCGGCCAACACCTACGCTGACTTCGACCTCACCAAGGATTCGGACCAGACGGTCATGTGTGCCGTGCGCGCTCTCAATGAGCAGTACGCGATCGTGGGTTGGAACGAAGTGACCATTGGCGAGGTCGCACCGGAAGAACTCAACGGACGCACCAGCACGCACCGCGTGCCCGTGCGCACCACCAACGAGGCCAATTCCGTGGGCGTGGATTCCTGCTGGACGGTGGACTGATCTCGCGTTCGGAGCACCGCGTGATCCGCTCGCTTTGAGCCCAGACCGTGGCCTCACTTACACTGGAGTACTAGAAACTTTGTACGATCCCCGACCCGGATGGGCAGCGAGCCACCACGGCTCACCACCGGGGCGGGGTTTTTCACACGTGTTCACCACACCGGTGAACACCCGAGAACGGAGATAGCGTGTCTACTAACGAGGGCGCCTGGCTGACCCAGGAAGCATACGATCGGCTCAAGAAAGAGCTCGACCACCTGTCCGGGCCGTACCGCCAGGAAATCGTTGATCGTATCGAACAGGCCCGCTCCGAGGGAGACCTCAAGGAGAACGGCGGTTACCATGCAGCCCGCGAGGAGCAGGGCAAGAATGAGGGTCGCATCAATCAGCTGACCCAGCTGCTCGAAAACGCTCAGGTGGGTGAGGCACCCGCCGATGACGGCGTCATCGAGGCCGGCATGGTCGTGACCGCGGACATCGCCGGTGACGAGATGACCTTCCTGATGGGTTCCCGCGAGGTCGCCGAAGACCTCACCGGCGGAGAGGACATCGAGGTGTTCTCCGAGCGCTCCCCCATGGGCCAGGCCATCAGCGGCCGCCGCGTGGGCGACGAACTGACCTACAAGGCTCCCAACGGCAAGGACATCAAGGTCAAGATTCTTGATGCCAAGCCGTTCCACAACTGATCTCCACGTCACTATGACGCAGTGATCCGGGGCCGCTCTCTACTCATGAGGGCGGCCCCGGATCATTTCTGAGCGACCGCCCGACTTTACTCTTCGAGGAGCATTCGTGGTTACACACTGGAACCGCCGACCCACTAAATGGACCATTCCGTTGATTGCCTTCACCGCGTTGCTGGCCGTGTCCGCAATCATCGTGCATTTTCTGGGTCAGTCCAACCCGGAGCTCAACACCACGGGCGGCCTGCGCAACATCCTGTGGTTCTCCACGTTCGTTGCCGCGTTCGTCACCTACTTCACCGCGCGCACGGGACGACGACGCCGCTGACGCCCCGTTACGTGGGTCAGCTCACCCATTGCCTGGTTAGTGCACCACCACGGGTCGGAAGCCCTGGGCCTCCAGAGCGTCGATGACCTTGTCGCAGTGTTCGTGCCCCTTGGTCTCCATGTCGATGGTGATGGACACATCCCCCATGGACAGTGAACCGCCGATGCGCGTGTGATCCACACCGGTCACGTTCGCGTCCATGTCCGCGATGATGCGCGAAATCAAGGCCAATTCGCCAGGGCGGTCGGTGAGCATCATCTTGATGGTCATGTAACGACCGGCCGCCGAAAGTCCCCGCTGGATCACTTTGAGCATGAGCATGGGGTCGATGTTGCCGCCGGACAGCAGAATGACCGTGTTACCCAGGTTCCCGTAGGATTCCTTGAGTTTGCCCTCTAGGATGGCGGCCACGCCCACGGCGCCGGCGGGTTCCACGACCATTTTGTTGCGTTCCAGCATGAAGATGAGCGCTTGGGCCAGTGAATCCTCGCTGACCGTTGTGACGTCGTCCGCGAGTTCCTTAATGATCTGGAACGGCAATTGGCCGGGCCTGCCCACGGCAATGCCGTCCGCAATGGTCGAGACCTTATTGAGGGTCACCAGAGCATCGCCGGCCAGCGAGGGCGGGTAGGCTGCTGCGTTCTCCGCCTGTACGCCGATCAGGCGGATGTCCCGTCCCAATTCCTCCGCTTTGGCCTTCACCGCCACGGACAGTCCAGCGAGCAGACCGCCACCACCCACTCCCGCGATGATGGTGTCCACGTCCGGGACCTGATCCACGATCTCCAGGCCCAGCGTGCCCTGACCGGCGATGATGGCCGGGTGGTCGAAGGGGTGCACGAAGACGGCGCCGGTTTCCTCTGCGTACCGCTGCGCCTCCGCGAGGGCCTGGTCCACGGTGCTACCGAACAGCACGACCTCAGCGCCGTGGTCCTGAGTCGCCGCGATCTTGGGAAGAGCCGCTCCCAATGGCATGTAGATCCGTGCCTTGATGCCCAGCTTGTTAGCCGCCAGCGCCACGCCTTGCGCGTGGTTACCAGCCGAGGCCGCCACCACACCGCGCGCCTTTTCCTCTTCCGAGAGCTGCGCCATGCGGATGTACGCTCCGCGGATCTTGAAGGATCCGGCGCGCTGGAGGTTCTCACACTTGATGTAAACCTCGGAGCCAAGCATGCGGGACAACGCGCGGGAATGTGCGACCGGCGTTCGCTCAATAACGTCTTCGAGCATGTGCGAGGCACGTTCGATGTCCGCTGCAATCACCGGCAATTCGCTGAGGCCCACTTCAAACTTCTTTCACTCTGCAATGTGCGCCGCCCACGGGCGGTCGCGGTATCGGTCGACCAGCCTAGAACTTGGGCCGTCGTACGAAAACGCGGCGCCCTCGATCAAGGGCGCCGCGTTCCATGCTATTACGCGATCAGACGCTGTTTCATTGTGCGACTAAGCGTGGTGTCCGCTGTCCTGCTCAATACTGGCGTCGTGCTCCGTGTCTTTCTTGTGCTTCTCTTCGCGCTTCTGCTCTTCGAGCTCGCGGTCCTTGTGTCGCTTGAGGCGGAAGCGTTGCAGCTGCTCCATGACCTGCTCGCGGGTCAGGTCCTGCTTCTTGGCTTCCTTCTTGATCTCCCACGGATACAAGAACGGCGACCAGGCGATCTGGTCGTCGCGTTCCCAGGAACGCGACGACAGGTAGCGAACAATGGTGTTCAGGATGGCGAGCAACGGCACCGCGAACAACGCGCCCACAATGCCGTAGAGCACAGCACCGGCGGCCACGGCCAGGAACACTGCGACCGGGTGCAGGGACACGGCCTTACCCATGACCAACGGCTGCAGCACGTTGGATTCGAGCTGCTGAACCAGCAGCACCACGCCCAGCATGGCCAGGGCGATGCCCAGACCGTTGGCTACCAAGGCCACCAGGACGGCAATGATGCCGGTGGCCACCGCACCGACGATCGGGATGAAGGAGGCTAAGAAGACCAACACAGCGATGGGCAGCGCGAGCGGCACGCCCAGGAGGAAGGCACCCAAACCGATGCCCACGGCGTCGACGAATGCCACGAACACCTGGATGCGCACGTACTGCGCGAGCGAGAGCCACCCCTTACGGCCGGCGCCGTTGACAGCGGTGCGAGCGCGGTGCGGGAACAGCTTGACCAGGAACAGCCAGATCGATTCGCCCTGCATCAGGAAGAACAGCAGCACGAACAACATGATGATGATGCCGGTGAGGATGTTGCCCGCCGTGGAACCGAAGGTCACGGCACCGGACAAAATCGCTTGCGAGTTCTCCTGCAGGGTGTTGCCGAGTTCCCCGAGCCACTGATTGATGTTGTCCGTGGAAACGTTGAACGGGCTGTCCTCGAGCATGCCGATGAGCTTCTGGAAACCGCCCACCGCACTGCTGGACAACTGGGCGAAACCGGAAATCATCTGCTGGCCGGCCAGGGTCAGCAACCCCAGCACCACGGCTATGAGACCGATTTCCACGATGGCAGCCGCCAAACCACCTGGCACGCGCTTGGAACGCAGCCATTTGACGGCCGGTGACAGCAGGCCCGCCAGCAGCGCCGCAATGGCCACCGGAATGAGAACGGTCGAAACCTTGGACAGCAGCCAGCCCACCAGTCCAATGGCCGCGACCACCAGGATGACGCGCCAGGACCACGCAGCGGCAATGCGTACCGGGGCGGACACCATTTCGCGACCGTGACGATCAGGATTGGAGACCGGCCCGGAATCGTGTTCAGGTTGGTCCGGCTGAGAATGCGTCTGTGATATAGACACGGATGAAGACATGCGTCCATCATGGCACGCCCGGCCGGAAAAACTTATTTCGCAGGTCACTGACCAAACGGTGCAAAAATAGGAGTATGTCCGCTACTTTGCTCCGTGTCCTGGCCCAACGCCGCCCAGCGAGTGTTCTGACACAAGAGGCTCCGAAACGCCCCGAGTTGGAAACTGTACTGCGTGCGGTGGCGGGCGCTCGTTTCGACGAGTCGCTCCCCTCCTGGCGAGTAGCCGTCACCAACCGTCAGGCCGCGTCTGATCTGGCCGCTGCCATGGCCGGGTTGACTTCCGTGCCTAACATGGACGGGCCCATTCCAAGGCTCAAGGGCAAGAAAATACGCCGGCTGGCCGCGTACCGCGGCAGTTTGCAGTGGGCGTCCACGGGCGGGGTGGGGCTGGCTATCATCTTCCGGTTCAATCCCGAATCCGAAACCCCCAAAAAGGTCCAACGCTTCGACGCGTACTCGATTCGGGGGCTTCTGGAGGCCGCCTTTTATGCCCAAGGCTGGGCCACTATTTGGTCCCGCCGCTCCCCCAGCGACGACCAGGTGCTGCGCGAATTCTACCGACTCAGCGACAACGAAGAAATCCTTGGCTGGTTGTTCGTGGGGCGCCCGGCGCACAATTCGGTACCGGATCGTGCCATCAACTTGCCACCCCAGGATCTGGAGATCACCTACATCTAGGTCGACCCCTCGTTCAAAGACCCCGCAGGGACGGGAGCACTAGACCCTACGACGACGCCGCGGGGCTTGCGTTCACAACGCAAGGCCCGCGGCGTCGCCAAGAGCTCGGTGTGAGAGCTCAGTGAATTACTCGGACATGCTCCGGATGATGGCGATCACGCGCAGGATCTCCACGTAGGCCCAGATCAGGGTCACGGTCAAGCCGAATGCGGCGGACCATGCGGCCTTCTCCGGGATACCGCGACGAACTCCGTCGGTGATGTTCTCGAAGTCCAGCACAAAGCTGTAGGCGGCCAGCAGGATGGCCAAGGCACCCACGATGAGACCCAGCGGAATGCCGAACAGGGTCACGTCGTAGCGCATGTTGAAGCCACCGAGCAGCGAGGTGCCCAGGTTGATCAGCGCGAACAACGCGTAGGCCATGATGGCCACCATGAAAATCTTGGTCACGCGCGGCGAGGAGCGCAGCACGCCCACCTTGTAGAGCACCAGCACGGACACGAAGACCGCGACGGTACCCATGACCGCCTGGATCACGATGCCCGGGTACATGGCCTCGAACATGCCGGAAATGCCACCCAGGAACAGGCCCTCGGCCAGGGCGTAGGCAATGATGAGCACGGGGCTGGGCTCACGCTTGAAGGCGTTGACCAGGCCCAGAACCAAACCGATCAGGGCACCGGGCAGCGCCAGAATGGGCATCATCCAGCCGAGTACACCGGTCACCACAATGCAGACCAGCATGATGCCAGTGCGCATCACGACATCGTCATAGCTCATGCGTCCGGTCTGGGCGGGGCCAGCTGCCGGAGCGTTGTACATCTGTTCGAGTTGTTCGGGAGAGTAACGCGGATCCTGGTAGGAACCGGGCGCGCCTTGTTGCGCGCTTTTCTTGTTGAAGTCGCGCAGGAGCGGGTTTCCACCGGCCATGTGTGCGTCCTTTCGTGACGTATACGGGCTGTCCGTCAAGGGTAGCAGTGACGCGTCATCCCAAACTGGGAGTTTGTGCACAGCGAACAGGGAAGTTCCGTGGGCATTCACGGTACTTTTGGGGCCTTTGTGTTGGTGGTTTGTGAGTCATCAATAGTGTGACCTGGACAACAGTTAAATAGTTGGGCATCCTACTAAAGCACCCCACCGAGAGGAACAATTCATGGATGTCTCCAACACTTCTGCCCTGGTGACCGGAGCGGCCTCCGGCCTGGGCGCGGCAACCGCGGCTGCCCTGGCAGAGCGAGGTGCACGCGTGATCGGAGTGGATCTCCCCGCCGGCATCGACAAGGCCTCGGAGGGTTCGGGCGTCAGGTACCACCCCGCGGACGTCACCCAGCCCGACGACGTGCGTGCGGCAGTAGCCGCGGCTGCGGAAACCGGTCCGTTGCGCACGGTGGTCAACTGCGCGGGCATTGCACCGTCCGCTCGCATCCTGGGTAAGAAGGGACCGCATGATCTGGCGCTGTTCGAGACCGTAATACGGGTGAATTTGATCGGGACGTTCAACGTGCTGACCCTCGCGGCGGAAGCCATGGCGGAAACCGACCCCGTGGATGAGGACGGCCAGCGTGGGCTGATCGTGAACACGGCATCCGTGGCAGCCTTCGAGGGTCAGGTCGGTCAGGCCGCATATGCGGCGTCCAAGGGCGGCGTGCACAGCCTGACCATCACCGCCGCCCGTGACCTGGCGAGCCTGGGCATTCGAGTGAACACCGTGGCGCCCGGAATCGTGGAGACCCCCATGCTGGCCACGGTGAGTGAGGAGTACCGGGCCGGTTTGGCCGCCGGGGTTCCCTTCCCCCACCGTCTGGGCCGCCCCTCGGAGTACGCACAGATCGTGACCACGTTCGTGGACAACGACTACCTCAACGGCACCACCCTGCGCATGGACGGCGCCTTGCGCATGGCCCCGCGCTGATCAGGCACTTTCCTTCCCACCACACTCGACACACCGTTCGGAGAACTATTCATGGCTGAGGCCTACATCGTTGATGCTGTCCGCACCCCCGTGGGGCGGCGGGGTAAGGGGCTTGCAGAAGTCCACCCGCTTGATCTCGCCGCGGCACCCCTGCGGGAGCTGGTCAACCGACAAGGCATCGACTCGCAGGACTACGACGAGGTGATCCTGGGGTGCATCGACCAACTGGGTCCGCAGTCCATGGACATTGCCCGCAACGCGTGGCTCGCGGCGGGTCTGTCCCAGGCGGTGCCGGGAAGCACCATCGAGCGCCAGTGCGGTTCCGGCCAACAGGCCATCAGCTACTCAGCGCAGGCCGTGATGAGCGGCACGAGTGAACTGGTGGTGGCGGGTGGCGTGCAGTCGATGTCCAGCATTCCACTCTCCTACTCCAATAAGGCCGCCGAGAAGTTTGGTTTTTCGGACCCATTCACCGGTTCCAGCGGGTGGGTCCAGCGCTACGGTGACCAGGAAATCTCCCAGTTCCGCGGTGCGGAAATGATGGCCCATCGCTGGGGTTTCACACGGGATGAACTCGAGGCGTTTGCCGTGGAATCCCACGAGCGCGCGCTCAGCGCCCAGCGGGAAGGGCGTTTCGATCAAGAGATCCTCCCGTTGGCTGGGCTGTCCGCGGACCAGGGTCCGCGCGAGCCCGATCTCGACAAGATCAGGTCACTGGAACCCATCGTGGAAGGCGGTCTGCATACGGCCGGCACGGCTTCCCAAATGTCCGACGGCGCCGCGGTCCTGTTGATCGCGTCCGAACATGCAGTCGAGAAATATGGGCTCACACCGCGAGCGCGGATTCACCACATCTCGGCTCGCGGCGACGATCCGGTCATAATGCTCTCCGCTCCGATCGCCGCCACCCGTCACGCGCTGGAGCGCACGGGGATGAGCCTGGATGACATGGATCTGATCGAGATCAACGAGGCCTTTGCAGCGGTGGTGCTGGCGTGGCAGCGAGAAACCGGTGCGGACATGTCCAAGGTCAATGTCAACGGTGGGGCCATCGCGCTGGGCCACCCCATCGGAGCAACCGGTGCACGGCTCATGACCTCTCTGCTGCACGAACTCGAACGTCGGGATGCTCGCTGGGGGCTGCAGACCATGTGCGAGGGCGGCGGCCAGGCCAACGTGACCATCATCGAACGTCTCTGAACAGCCCCACCTTTCTTCGGCCCCGCCCCACCTCCGTAAGGACACGACCACTATGAATGCAGCACGCCAGACCCACGAGACCGAATACGCAGTGGCCTCGGCACAGTCCAACACGGTCGGGGCGTTGCTCCGGCGCACGGTGACCCGCAACGGACCCGCCACCGCGGTTCTGTTCGAGGACAGGCGGTGGACCTACTCCGAGCTGGGTGAGGCGGTCCATCGCGTTGCGCGTCGATTGCTGGATGCCGGGTTGCCCTCCGGCGCTCGAGTCGCCGCCTACGGTGCCAATTCAGATGCCTATCTCCTGCTCTATCTCGCGTGCGCCGAGGCCGGGATGGTACACGTCCCGGTGAACTTTGCGCTCAAGGGCGATGAGCTGGCCTACATCCTGGAGGACTCTGGCTCGAGCCTGCTCGTGGTCGACAATGCTCTGCTTCCACTGGTCGATGACGTGCGGAGTTCCGGACGCGCACCGGACGTTGGCCAGGTGTGGACCATGTTTCCGACTGCGGACTCCAGTGCCAACACCCGACCCGAGGAAGCCTCGCTGCTGGAGACGGCGCTGGACCGAGCGGCGTCGTCAGAACCCGTGGACGTGCCCGTGGACGAAAGCGACCTGCTGCAGCTGTTGTACACCTCGGGCACCACGTCCGCGCCCAAGGGTGCGATGATGACGCACGCCGCCCTGATCGCCGAGTACGTTTCCTCGATCATCGCCCTGGATTTCACGGCGGAGGACCGCCCGCTGATCGCCATGCCGCTCTACCATTCGGCCGCGATGCACGTGTTCCTGGTCCCCTATCTCACGCTGGGTGCCACCGCGCGCGTGATTGCCAAGCCCGACGTCGCTCAGATCCTCGAGCTCGTCGAGAAAGAACATATCGGCTCACTGTTCCTGGCCCCCACCGTGTGGGTCCCTCTGGCGAACTCGCCCGAGCTGGACACCCGAGACCTGTCCTCGCTGACCAAGGCCCAGTACGGCGCCTCCATCATGCCGGTTACCGTGCTGCAGCGATTGCGCTCGCGATATCCGAAGATCGGGTTCTACAACTGTTTCGGCCAGTCCGAGCTGGGGCCGCTGTGCACCGTGTTGCGCCCCGAAGAACATGACGCGCGGCCGGCCTCGTGCGGGCGGCCGGTGTTCTATGTTGAGGCTCGCGTGGTCACGAGCGAGGGCGAGCTGGCCTCGCCCGGTGAGCCCGGTGAGATTCAGTACCGCTCTCCGCAGCTGCTGACCGGGTACTGGAACAAACCCGATGCCACCGAGCAAGCCTTCGTGGACGGCTGGTTCCGTTCCGGCGACCAAGTCACCCAGGACGCGCAGGGCTTCATCCAAGTGGTGGACCGCATCAAGGACGTCATCAACACCGGCGGCGTGCTCGTGGCCCCGCGCGAAGTCGAGGACTGCATTTACGAATTGGACGAGGTGGCCGAGGTTGCGGTGGTGGGTCTGCCGGACGAACGCTGGATCGAGGCCGTCACCGCGGTGATCGTGCTCAAGGAAGACACCACGCTGACCCCGGAAACCGTGCGCGCACACGTGAAGTCCCGGATCGCCGACTACAAAGTGCCCAAGCGGGTGGACTTCGTGGCGGAGCTGCCCCGCAACCAGTCCGGCAAACTACTCAAGCGCGAGCTTCGGGCCGAGCGTTCTCAGGAGGAGCGCGCATGAGCGCCGGGCCGTCGCAGCGATATCACCTGGCCGATGCTCTGGGCACCGATTACCTCTCCGCGTTGGAGGACATCAGCTCCGACGATCGGGCACATTGGGATCGCGCTCGTGAGTACACCGCGGAAATCCTGCCGCTGATCAACGACTACTGGGATCGCGGCGAGTACCCGACGGACCTGGTGCGCCGGGCCGGCGAACTCGATCTGCTGACGGATGGTCTGGAGGTTCCCGGTCACCGGACCATGTCACCTTTGGCCGCGGGGTTGGTGACCATGGAAATTTCCCGCGCGGACGGTTCCCTGGCTGCTGCCGCGGCCGTGCAGGGTGGTCTGGTGCTGCGCAGCGTGGTGCTGTTCGCGAGCGACGAGCAGAAGCAGCGGTATCTGGAGCCCGTAGCCAGTGGCGAGCTGCTGGGTGGTTTCGCGCTGACGGAACCCAACCACGGCTCGGACTCGGTGTCGCTGGAAACTTCAGCGCGGCGGGAAGGCTCCGAATGGGTGCTGAACGGCCACAAGAAGTGGATCGGCAACGGCGCCACCGGTGGGATCACCATTGTGTGGGCCCGCGACGAGGCGGATGGGCAGGTCAAGGGCTTCATCGTGGAGCAGTCCACGCCCGGGTACTCGGCAGAGGTGATTCAGGGCAAGGGCGCGCTGCGAGCCATTCATCAGGCTGAAATCACGCTGGACAATGTGCGCGTTACCGCCGATGCCCAGCTGCCCAACGTGAGCTCGTTCAAGGACGTGTCCCGCGCCCTCGTGGAGACGCGCGTGAACGTGGGCTGGTCCGCACTGGGGCATGCGACATCCATGTTCGAAGCAGCGCTGTCCTACGCGAAGCAACGCAACCAATTCGGCAAACCGCTGGCCGGTCATCAAATGGTGCAGGAGCGTCTGGCGCAAATGCTCGCGGAGCTGACCAACATGCAGTTGCAGTGCGTGGCCGTCACGCGGCTTCAGACGACCGGCACCATGCGACCCGCGCAGGCCTCGATGCTCAAGTATCACAACACCCGAGCCGCCCGTCGGATCGCTTCCGTGGCCCGGGACATGCTGGGAGGTAACGGGATCCTGCTGGAGAATCATGTGATCCGCCATCTGACCGACGTGGAGGCTCTACACACTTACGAGGGCACCGAATCGGTCCAGGCCCTGATCCTGGGCCGCGACCTCACGGGCATCAGTGCCTTCGCGTGACCACCCCACCACAACCGACAGGAGCACCGTGACCTCAAGCGATACGCCCTCAGCAGTACGGATCGAACGCCGCCCCGGCGTGGTTCGGCTCATCATGAACCGCCCCGCGGACGGCAATGCCTTCACTCTCGAGATGGCGCGGGAGGCACTGGCCGCCCTGCGCGACGCCGAGTCCGATCCTGATATCCACGTCCTCACCCTGACGGGCGAGGGTCGCTTCTTCTGCGCGGGCGGGGACGTCACGAGCATGGCGTCCTTCGAAGCCGGCGATCGCCCCGCTTTCCTCAGCGAACTCGCCGACGCCGCCCACGACGTCGCGCTGGCCATGATGCGTTCGCGCCTACTCATCATTGCCGGGGTGAACGGCACTGCGGCCGGTGCCGGGTTCGGGCTGGTCCTGAACTCGGACTGGGTTCTGGCCTCCGATCAGTCGAGCATGCTGGCGGCCTATTCCAAGATAGGGCTCTCCCCCGACACCGGTGTCGCCTACCTGCTCCCCCGAGCGCTGGGTCATCAACGCGCTACCGACCTTGCGTTGAATGGGCGGGTCCTGAGCGGTGCCGAGGCCGTGGACTGGGGCCTCGCGAACGAGGTGACGGCGGCGGCGTCGTTCGCTGCGCGGCTCACCGAGGTCGAGGACCGTTTCTTGAGCGGGGCGGTTCAGACGTACGGGCCGACCAAAAAGCTGCTACGCGCTACCGCGCTGGCCGGTTACGTGGAGCACCTGCGCAACGAATCCGCGAGCATCGCGGAACTGTCGGGGCACCCGGACACGGTGCAACGCGTGGATCGGTTCGTGGGGAAGAAGAGCGGATAGACCGGTGCTTCTCGCGCTCCGGCGAACGACGGACATGGTGCCCCCAGTGGGACTCGAACCCACACTGCGCGGATTTTAAGTCCGCTGCCTCTGCCAATTGGGCTATGGGGGCCAGTGCAAAAGCTACCGGTTCACCACCCGTGAAGGGAGCTGAACCGGTAGCTTCGCGAGTAACCGTAGATTACAGCCTTGCCTTGGCCTTATCCACTTCGTCACCTGCGGCGATCTTGAACGAACGGCGCGGGTCACGCACGTGGCGCATGCCGGTGGTGTCGCGGCCGAAGAGCAAGTTGATGCCCCATTCGCTGAAGATGCGGACCTTGCGCTCGAGAGTCGGGATCGCGTAGCCGTGGTACAGACGGTGCGCGGCCCAAGCGGGCAGACCGCCGAAGTCCACACCGCGGATGGTGGCCGCGCCCTTGTACAGACCCAGACCCGCCACGGCACCGAGGTTCTCGTGGTAGTAGTCCTCGAGCGGCTTACCCTCGCGGGAAGCCATGATGTTCTTGGCCATGGTCTTGGCCTGGCGAACGGCGTGCTGAGCGTTGGGCACGCAGAAGCCACCGGGACCGGCACCGGTGAGGTCCGGAACGGCAGCGATGTCGCCAGCGGCCCAGGCGCCCTCGATGGGGCCGTCGTCGCCGGTCACGCGCAGATCCGCACCGGCACGCAAGCGGCCGCGCTCATCCACGGGAAGGTCACTGTTCTTGACGAACGGCGAAGCCTGCACACCAGCGGTCCACACCAGGGTGTCGGTGTACATTTCGCCCGCCGGGGACTTGTCCTTCATGTTGATCAGCTTGACCAGCTGATCCTTGGCCGAATCCAGGGACGTGTTCAACAGAACTTCGATGCCGCGAGAGCGCATCTCGGCCACGACCTTCTCGGCACGCTCCTCGGTGACCTCAGGCATGATGCGGCCCATGGCCTCCACCAGCACGAAGCGCAGATCGGACACCTTGAGGCGGTCATTGCGTTCGACGGCGGTGCGCGCCATGTCCTCGATCTCGCCAATGGCCTCGATACCGGCAAAGCCGCCACCGACCACCATGAACGTCAGGGCCTTGCGCTTCTCGGCGTCGTCATCGGTCAGCGATGCGATCTCGATGCGTTCCAGAACCCAGTTGCGCAGGGAAACGGCCTCTTCAATGGTCTTCAAACCAATGGCATTCTCCGCCAGGCCCTCGATGGGGAACGTACGAGTCATGGAGCCACCGGCAATGACGATCTCGTCATAGGGCAGGTCGAAGTTGGGTCCCTGATCGATGCCGCGGATGTTGACCTTGCGGTTGGCGTGGTCGATGCTCTCCACGCGGCCACCGATGAGTTCACAATCCTTGAGGTGCTGACGGTGCGGAACGATAGCGCTGCGTGCCTCGATGTTGCCGGCGGCAACCTCGGGCAGGAACGGCAAGTAGGTCATGTACGGGTTCGGATCAACAACCGTAACGACGCCACCCGATTCCTTGATGCGGGTTTGTAGCCGTTGTGCGAGCGTGAAACCAACGTATCCGCCGCCGACGATCAGAAGACGCGGACGGTCTTTAGCCAATTGATTGAAAGCCATGTCTGAAAGTCTACTCATCGTCGACCCAATTTCCGCTTTGAAAAGCGGGCGCAGGACTGCGCTGATCGTGAAATATTCTGCCTCAGCGGTTCATGGAGCGGATATGCAGCACAGCGGCCACCGTCAGGCCCGCCACGACCAGGCCGAACCCCGCCAGAATCACCACGGGCAGTGCACCAGTTTCATTCAGCGGCGCCTGAGCCACCGGAGGGGTGGCTTCCTCGGTCACCTGTTCGGTGTCCGGGGTCTCTGTCGCTTCGGGCGACGACGCCGTGTCGCTGGCTTCCGGAGCCGCCGGCCGGTGCACACTCATCCAGTGCTTCATGCTGCCCAGTGGGTTCTCGTCCACGTCGGGGACGTCCTCCTCCACCGCGGCCTTCACATCCAGGATCCCGTGACCGTAGAACGGGTCCTGGCCCTCTTCGCCGGCATCGTGAGCGGTGCGGATCATTTGATTGGCGATCTGTGCGGCGCTCAGATCCGGGTTCTTGGCCTTGATCAGCGCCGCGGTACCGGAGACCAAGGGAACGGTTGCCGAGCTTCCGGACCATTCTGCGTAGCCGTCACCGGGCATGGCGCCGACCATGTCCTCACTGGGCCCGGCTACCGCGATGGAAATGCCCTGTGACGAAGAATCCCAGCTCGCCTGGCCGGCTCGGTTCACACCCCCGACGGTGAGCACACCCGGGATGGTCGCCGGGGCGCCCACTTGGTTGAGCCCGGAGCCGCGGTTGCCAGAGGCCGCCACGACCAGCACGTCCTTTTCCTCCGCGTAGGCGAATGCTGAATCCCAGGACTGTGGCCATTCGGTGGAGTCGGATCCCACGGACATGTTGATCACGTCGGCACCGTTGTCCACGGCCCACCGGACGGCGTCCGGGATTTGTTCGTTGACGTCCTTGACGCCCGACTCTTCATTGCCGAGCCACAGGGACACCGGCAGGATCTCGGCTTCCGGAGCCACACCGATCACGCCGCTCTGCTTGCCGGGGCCGTCCGGGTTCTCCTCGCCGTGCCCGGTCCCGGCGGCCAAGGATGAGACGAGTGTGCCGTGTTCGGGTTCGGAGCCCAGACCGCGGTGCCCCTTGCCATCGCCCTTGCCGGAGACATCCGTGCCGTCCTTGACGGAGTCCCTCAAATCCTGGTGGTCTGCGTCCACGCCGGTGTCGATCACGGCGATTTTCACGCCCTTACCGGTGGATTCCCGCCATGCGTCCCGCACACCGTATTCATCGAGCCAGTACTCGCGGTCGCGGATGGAATCCACGGGCACGGGTACCTTGCCGTCCGGGGGCGGAGGCGCCACGGGTGTCTCCACCGGGATCGACGGCGCGGGGGCGGGGGCTCCCGGAGGCTGCTCGTTGTCGGGCATGGCCACCGCAGGAGCTGCGGCGAAAGACAAAACCAGAGCGGCAGCGGCCGCACCCGAGAGTGCGCGGCGGCGCTTCGCGTGAACCGACATGACTAACCTCTACTCGACTAGGAACGCACCGGTGGGGACGCCCCTGGCCGTTGGAGAATCAGGACGATCGGAGGGGTCAGCGGACCAGGGACAGACCGATTCCGTCCAAAATATCGTGTTCACTGGCTGTGACCGACTGCACACGGCCTTGTGTCGCAGAGACTACGCGTTCAATCACGCGCCGCCACACGAGGGCGCCGCCGCCGATCACGTCCACGCGGCCTTCGTGCATGAACCCCAGCTGTGCCCGTTCCTTCTTGGTCATGGCCGTGAGGTCTTTACAGGCCTTGGCGATCGAGTCCACGGACATGGTCGATCCGTGAATCTTGTCCGGGTTGTAGCTCTTCAGGTCCATGGCGTGTGCCGTCACCGTGGTGATCGTTCCCGCGACACCCACCAGGTGGGTGGTTTGTGACAACGGAACAATTCTGGACACCGAATCCATGGCCTCGTCCACGTCCTGGAGCACCTGGCGCTGCTGTTCGTCAGTGGGAGGGTTGGAGCCCAAGTGACGTTCGGTCATGCGAACGCATCCCACGTCCACGCTCTTGGCCGCAGTCACACCGTCCACGGTTCCCAGTACGCACTCGGTGGAACCACCACCCAGGTCGACCACGAGCACCCGGTCCTCAGGGCTGAGGGGGCCGGTGGCATCGGCGGCACCGCGGAAAGACAGGGCTGCTTCTTCATCTCCGGTGACAACCTCGGGGGTCACGCCCAAGCGTTCCCGGATTCCGTCCACGAACACCTGGCGGTTGCCCGCGTCGCGAGTGGCGGAGGTGGCGACGAAACGGATCTTGTCGACCTTGTGCTTCTTGATCAGGCGGGCGTACTCCTCAGTCGCGGTGAAAGTACGTTCCAGTGCGGCCTCGGCCAACCAGCCTGTGGCATCCACACCCTGCCCCAACCGAACCACGCGCATTTCACGCACGATGTCGTGGAGTTCGGGATGTCCGTTCTTGTCCTTAACATCCGCGATCAGCAAGCGGATGGAGTTGGTACCGCAGTCAATGGCAGCAACGCGCATGGGTGGTGGATCCTCGGTTCTGTGGGAAAAGCGCCTTTCAACGGCGCGGTCCCACTTTACCGGCCCTTCACAAATGAGCATGGGTAGCGGGGTGCGCGGGGACGTTCCGGAGCGCGTGTTGTGAGGCCTGGGTAGAGGTCGAGGCCTCCAGGATGGGTAGCGACCAAGCAACCTGATCCTTGAAGGCCTCGACGTGTCTCATGCTATCTGCGCACCCGCGTGCGCGCTTTTCGACCTGACCGACGTCCACGTCCTGACGGTGGAACGCGGGCCACGCTCGTTCACCGTGGTGGCGGAAACCGCCTCATCGCTGGCGGGCTGCCCAGGATGCGGGGTGCTCGCCACCGGTCACGGCCGGCGGGAGGTCCTGCTCCACGATCTGCCGTGTGCCGGAGTGCCTGTGCGGGTGCTGTGGCGCAAGCGGATCCTCCGGTGCCGGGAGGATGCCTGCGAGATCTCGACGTTCAGCGAGGTCCACGAACTCGCCGCGCCACGGGCCAAGCTCACCACCCGCGCGATCGCCTGGGCGGTGACGCAGCTGCGCTCCCACGACATCGCAGTCTCGGCCCTGGCCGAGATGCTCGGGGTCGCCTGGAACACCGTCTGGCACGCGATCGTCCCCGTCATCGAGACCCAGCTGATAGCCGAGGACCGGCTGGCCGGGGTCAACGCCTTGGGCGTCGACGAGCACGTCTGGCGCCATGTGGGTCCGCCCGGCACCGGGCTGGTCACCGGCATCGTGGATCACTCCCGCGGTGAGGACGGCCGTCCCCGGGCGAGGTTGCTGGACCTGGTGCCCGGGCGCACGGGGGCGGCCTACGGCGACTGGCTTGCTACCCAGGGGCCGGGGTTCACGAGCGGGATCCGCACGGCGACGCTGGACCCGTTCCACGGCTACGCCAACGCGATCCGCGACGAGCTCCCGGAGGCGATCACCGTCCTGGACGCCTTCCACGTGGTGAAGCTCGGTGGGCAGGTCGTGGACGAGGTGCGTCGCCGCGTGCAGCAGGACACCCTCGGCCACCGAGGCCGGGCCGGGGACCCTCTCTACGGGATCCGCCGTACCTTGCAGATCGGCGCCGAGCACCTCACCGCCAAGCAGATCACCCGGCTCAACGCGAAGCTGGTGGCTGGGGACCCGCACCATGAGGTGACCCTGGCCTGGCACTGCTACCAGAAGCTGCGCGCCGTCTACCACGCCCGCCCCGAGCACGGGCGCCGGCTCGTCGCCGAGGTCCTCGATGCGTTCCCCACCTGCCCGATTCCGGAGGTCGCCCGGCTCGGCCGCACTCTGCGGCGGTGGAAGGCCGCGATCCTGGCCTACTTCGACACCGCCGGGGCCTCGAACGGGCCCACCGAGGCCGTGAACGGGGTGATCGAGACGATGCGCAGGGTCGCCCGCGGGTTCCGGAACTTCGAGAACTACCGTCTACGCGCCCTGCTCGCCGCCGGCGGACACCGGCCGTGGAGAAAGACACCTACCCATGCTCATTTGTGAAGGGCCACTTTACCCGCGTTGCGCATCTGTCTCGGACGGCTTGGTCTGACCAACGTGTGAAAAACTGAAGGTCACTAAAGATTTCCCTGCCTGACACGCGACAACACGATCGAGACCAACGATGACCTCAGAAATCGGCCACGGCATATCCAGCCAAACGTTCCACGCGCTCTCGCCGGAGCAGGCCCTACGGGAGTTGGGTTCGCAAGACTCCGGTCTGACCACCCCGCAGGCAGGAGAGATCCGTGATCGGGTGGGGCCCAACCGGCTGCCACCCGCCCAACGGAAACCGGCGATTCTGAGATTCCTGGCGCACTTCAAGAACGTGCTCATATACATCCTGTTGGTCTCCGCGGTCATCACGGCCTTCTACCGGGAATGGGTCGACTTCTGGGTGATCATTGCCGTGGCCGTGGGCAACGCGGTGATCGGTTTCGTCCAGGAGGGTCAGGCGGAAAAGGCTCTGGCCGGAATCCGCAGCATGCTCTCCGTGCACGCTTCGGTGCTGCGCGACGGCGAGTGGCAGCAAGTGGACGGCGAGGACTTGGTGCCCGGCGACGTCGTTCGGCTGGGCCCCGGTGACAAGGTGCCCGCCGATCTGCGCCTCCTGGACACCAATCGCTTGGCCATCGATGAATCCGCGCTCACGGGCGAATCCGAGCCCAGCGACAAGCACGCCGAGGCCGTGGCGGAGGACGCCGGCATCGGTGATCGCACCAGCATCGCCCACTCCGGAACCGTGGTCACCCGTGGCACCGCGCTGGGCGTGGTGGTCGCGACCGGCTCGAACACGGAGATCGGTCGCATCCAGTCGCTGGTGGACGATATCGACCAGCTGGCGACGCCCCTGACCGAACAAATGGACCGCCTGGGCAAGCATTTCGCGCTGGGCATCTTGGTCGTGAGTGCCGTGATGATGCTGATTGCATGGTTCATTTATTCGATGCCCACGCAGACCGTGCTGAGCTCGTTCATCAGCTTTGCCGTGGCCACCGTCCCCGAGGGTTTGCCCGCACTCGTGACCATCACGTTGGCGCTGGGCGTGCAGCAAATGGCCCGTCACAAGGCCATCACCCGCACCATGACAGCCGTGGAGACACTCGGCGCGGTCACCACCATCTGCTCCGACAAGACCGGCACCCTGACCCGCAATGAAATGACCGCGCGGGTGGCCTCGGTTCCCGGCGGTCGCTTTGCAATCACCGGCGAGGGCTACACGGATCAGGGCACGGTCATGGCCTCCGGCGAGGCCGCCGAGGAAGCCTCCCGCAATGCACGGGCGCTCGCGCGCGCCGTCGTGCTCTGCAACGACGCCTCACTGCGCGGGACCGGCGAGCGCATCGAGATCGTGGGCGAACCCACCGAGGCGGCGCTGGCGATCTTCGGACGCAAGGCCGGGTTCGACGCCGTTCCCTACACTCGTCTGGGCGCCCTCCCCTTCGATTCGTCGAACAAGTACATGGCCGTACTGAGCGAGGCTCCCCAAGGCGAACGTGAGATTCTCGTCAAGGGCGCCCCGGATCGGTTGCTGCAGCGCTGTTCGACCCAGTTGCCGGACGAGTACGGAGCCACGGAGTTCGATCCGGATGCGTGGGAACGCGCCAACACGGAGCTGGCCTCCCAGGGGCTGCGAGTGCTGGCCGCTGCACGGAAGACCGTGGCCGCCGGCACCACATCCCTGGCTCACGAGGACCTCGACGAGGGGCTGGAATTCGTGGGGCTCGTGGGCCTGGTCGACCCGCCGCGCGAAGAGGCCATCACCGCGGTGGCGTCCTGCCACGGGGCCGGAATCAACGTGAAAATGATCACCGGAGATCACGCGGAGACCGCCCGAGCGATCAGCCGCGAACTAGGCCTGTCCAACAACGACGATCCCGTAGTGGTGACCGGTGCCCAGGTCGAGGCCATGACCAAGGAGGAACTGGTCGAGCGCGTCACGGACGTGGACGTCTTCGCGCGGACCAGCCCCGAGCACAAGATCCGCATAGTGGATGCGCTCCAGGCCCGCCGCGAGGTGGTGGCCATGACCGGAGACGGCGTGAACGACGCCCCGGCGCTGACCCGAGCCAACGTGGGTATCGCCATGGGCATCAAGGGCACGGAAGCCACCAAGGAAGCGGCTGACATCGTGCTCGCGGACGACAACTTCGCCACGATTGAGGGCGCGGTCCACGAGGGCCGGCGGATCTACGACAACATCCGCAAATCCGTGGTGTTCCTGCTCCCCACGAGCATCGGCATGGGCCTGGTGGTGCTGGCAGCAGTGCTGCTCGGATCCGAGCCGCCGCTGCGGCCCACCCAGATCCTGTGGGTCAACCTGGTCACCGCTATCACGCTGTCCATCACGCTGGCCTACGAACCGGCCGAGCCGGGCATCATGCAACGCCGGCCCCGCGACCGCGATGCCAACCTGCTTCCCGTGTCCCTGTGGTTACGCGTGGTGTGGGTGGCGTTCTTCATCGGCGCGGCAGCATTGCTCTCCTACCGGGTCATGAGTGACTCGGGTGCCACGGACGCGGTGGCCAGCACCACGGCGGTGTCCGTGCTGGTGCTGGGTCAGATCTTCGTGCTGTTCAATTCGCGCTTCCTGCACTTGTCCAGCCTGCACCCGCGTGCGATCACGGGGAACAAGGCCACGTGGATCTCCACGGGCATTCTCCTGGCGGTACAGATGGTCTTCACTTACGCGCCGTTCATGAACGCGTGGTTCGGTTCTGCTCCCTTGGGTTGGGCGGAATGGGGTTTCGCACTGCTCAACGGCGTGGTGATCTTCCTGCTCGTCGAACTGATCAAGGCCGTGCAGAACCGCGGCGGACGCGGGGCGCCCACGTCGGTGAGGCGCTAGCGGTCCAGAACCTCGCGCCCGCGGTGGATCGACCGAACAAGACGGCGCCCGCCTCACGAATGGTCCGTGGGGCGGGCGCCGCGGTATGCGGTGAACGCGGTCAGTCGGCCGTGCGCCACTCCGGGGCGCACGCGCAACGTTCCTGGGTCCAGGTATCCGCGATGAGCTCCAGGGTCTCGTCGCCCAGAGGATTCACGCCGGGGCCGGCAGCAAGACTGTGCCCCACCAACACGTGCAGGCATTTGACGCGCGTGGGCATACCTCCAGCGGAGATGCCTTCGATTTCGGAGACCTCGCCGATACCGGCCTTTTCGCCGATCCGACGCCGCTCCCCCAGGTAGTGCTCGTGCGCGGCCTGATACTGCTCCGCCAACTGCGCATCATCCTTGATCCGGTCGGACATACCGTACATGCTGCCCTCGGCCTCCAGCCGGGACACCGCTGATGTGATCACCGGGTGCGTCAGGTAGAACACCGTGGGGAACGGGGTGCCATTGGCCAACCGCGGTGCGGTGGCGACCACCAGGGGGTTACCGCACACGCAGCGTGCCGCGATCTCCACCACGTCACGCGCTGGGCGGCCGAGCTGGTGGCCCACCACGGTGAGATCCTGCTGGGTCACTGCTGGGTCGTGAGTCGGCTGTGCTTCAGTCACTTGCGTACTACTTTCCGGCGCGCTGCTGGGCCAGGTCGTCGAGGGAGACGGATCCACTGCGAACATGATCCGCCAAGAGGAAAAGGTTACTGCTCCGGCTCTACCGGGGCGATGTCCGGTTCGGTCCGCGGGAAGGCAGAATCCACGACCGACTGCCACAGGCCGTCCGCCCACGCGGGCTTGCCCGCCTCGACCTGTTCGGCAGAGGATTCCGCAGCCTGGCGACCCGTCTGTTCAGCACCCAGCACAAGGTAGGCCCGTTCACCGGGCATCACATAGAACATGCGCTCGCGGGCCTGCTGCTCCACGTACGCCTCATCACCCCAGCGTTCCTCTTGCAATTTGAGCTGCTGCTGTTCTTGTTCCTTGGCCGCGATGGACTCCTCGAGAACCGCGATCTGAGCCCGCTGGTCGAAAAAGATTTTCGCGGTGGGCGCCGCCAAGAACAGGATCAGCGTGGCCACCACGATCAGGGCAATGAGTCGGCCGTTGAACGAGTGTGCCGGGGTGGGCGCGGTCACCGTGGACGATCCACCGCCGGAGTGCCCCGCACCAGAAGCGGGCATGCGCTGACCCGATTCCTTGGCTCGACCCGCCGCAGATGCCTTCTGTTCTGTGCCCTGCTTCTTGCCGGAGAACCGGGGAATCCTGGGCCTGGGGCCAACCATGCACACCTCCCGCGCTCCACGGTGGTCTCAGCTTGAGACGCACCTTGATCAATCCTGCGGTCATTCTAGCGACCCGAACTTGGCTGTTTCCCGCACGCCTCCGCGCGAGCCTCCCCACACGCAACCGCCCGGTCCCCCGCGAGGGGAACCGGGCGGTTCGTTCAGCCACTGCTGTGGGTGCAGTGTCTTACTTGGCGGAGAAGCGCGGGAACGCGGAAGCGCCGGCGTAGCGGGCGGCGTCGCCGAGTTCTTCCTCGATGCGCAGCAACTGGTTGTACTTGGCCACGCGCTCCGAGCGTGCCGGGGCACCGGTCTTGATCTGGCCGGCGTTCACCGCCACGGAGATATCCGCGATGGTGGTGTCCTCGGTTTCGCCGGAACGGTGCGAGACCATGCAGCGGTAACCGTTGCGCTGAGCCAGTTCCATGGCGTCGAAGGTTTCCGTGAGGCTGCCGATCTGGTTGACCTTCACGAGCAGCGCGTTGGCCACGTCGCCGTCGATACCGCGGGCCAGACGCTCCGGGTTGGTCACGAACAGGTCGTCACCGACCAACTGCACCTTGTCGCCAATGGCCTGGGTCAGGGTGGCCCAGCCTTCCCAGTCGTCCTCGTCCAGCGGGTCCTCGATGGAGACCAGCGGGTACTTCTTGACCAGGTCCGCGTAGTAGTCGGACATGTCCTTGGCGGAGCGCTTCTTGCCTTCGAAGGAGTACTTGCCCTTCTCGAAGAACTCGGAGGAAGCCACATCCAGAGCCAGTGCGATGTCCGAGCCCGCCTTGTAGCCGGCCTTCTTGATGGCGTCGAGGATCAGGTCGAGCGCCTCGGCGTTGGACTTGAGATTCGGCGCGAAACCGCCTTCGTCACCCAGACCGGTGGACAGGCCGCGATCCTTGAGAACGGACTTGAGCGAGTGGTAGACCTCAACGCCCCAGCGCAGTGCCTCTGCAAAGGTGGGAGCGCCGATCGGAGCAATCATGAACTCCTGTATGTCCACGTTGGAGTCAGCGTGGGAGCCACCGTTGAGAATGTTCATCATGGGCACCGGCAGCACGTGGGCGTTGGGTCCGCCCAGGTACTTGTACAGCGGCAGGTCCGCGGAGCTTGCTGCGGCCCGAGCCACGGCCATGGACGCGCCCAGGATGGCGTTGGCGCCGAGCTTGGACTTGTTATCGGTGCCGTCCAGGTCGAGCATTGCCTGGTCCACGGCGCGCTGATCGGAGGCGTCCAAGCCCACGATGGCCTGTTCCAGGTCCTCGTCCACGGCGTTGACGGCGTCCAGAACGCCCTTGCCCAGGTAGACCTTCTTGTCCCCGTCACGGCGCTCGGCTGCTTCGAATTCGCCCGTGGATGCTCCCGAGGGAACTGCCGCGCGGCCGAAACTGCCGTCCTCGAGCAGTGCCTCGACCTCTACGGTGGGGTTGCCACGTGAGTCCAGAATCTGACGGGCTTGCAAAGCAATGATCATTGCCATGGATAATCTCCTTGCTGGTCGTTGACCTATCGGGCGGTGCCCTGTCTTCAGCCTACCGATCTCGGTCGGTTACGGGCTAAATGGGCCGATTATTCGTGTGGATGTAACGTCGCACGGCGCCGCGCAAAGCACGTTCCGCGTCCAGTCCCTCCGCCGACGCCGCTCGCACCTGTTCCAGCAACCGGTCACCGAATTCGGCTTCGGCTCGTTCCAGGGTCGCAGTGTCCTTCGGTTCCGAGGGCGATGGCTTATTTTCCACGCCGTGTCTGCGTGCCTTGGACAGTGCCTTCTCCGCGAGCGCGAGGGCTGGAAGGGCGGGCGGTATCCCGTCGAACACGTTGGTGCGGTGCGGCTTTTCAGAGCGCTTGACGGCGTCCCACCGGGCGGAGAGTTCTTCGTTGCTTGCGGCGGGCTGAGCCTCCACCGGAGAAACTGCCGAATCGTCCCCGTTCTGTTCGCCGAACACCAACGGGTGTCTGCGCACGAGCTTATCGGTCACGGACGCGATGATGTCCGTGACGTCGAAGGCCTCGTCGTCTGCATGTTCCTGCCCGATGCGCGCGTGGAAGACGACCTGCAGCAGGATGTCGCCCAGTTCCTCGACGAGTTCCGCCCGAGCGACGGCAGCGTTGTCGCCGCCGTTGACCGGTGACTCGACCGCCTCGACCACCTCGTACGCTTCTTCCACGAGGTAGCGCAACAGCGACGCGTGGGTCTGTGCGCCGTCCCACTCGCAACCGCCCGGTGAACGCAAGCGGTTCATCACGCCCACGAGTTCCTCGAACCGCTCCCCCGTACCCTCCGGGACCGCTTGTGAGACGTCTCGCGAGCTCACGCGGAGGCCTCCTCGATCCGTTCGACCAACCAGTCCTGATAGGCGCGGGGCACGAACGCCGCCCGGGCCGCGTTGAGCTGAATGTCCGCCAGATCCTGATTGGTCCAGCCGGCTTCCGAAAGCAGCAGGGACATTTCGTGTGACACGGAGGTCGCACTCATCAGCCGATTATCCGGGGATAGCGTGACGGTGAACCCGGATCGGTGTAGCTGGGTGATCGGGTGGTCCTTGATGGACTCTCCCCAATGAGTGATCGCACCGGTCTGCAGGTTGGAACACGGGCAGACCTCTAGGGCGATGCGGCGGTCACGAACCCACCGGGACAGCTGCCCGGTCGCGTCCGGGTCGTCCTCGAGCAGGCGTACGCCGTGCCCGATCCGCAACGCGCGGCCGGATACCAGTGCATCCCGGATGGAGTCCGGGCCGTCCGCCTCACCGGCGTGCAGCGTGACGGGCACGAGGTTCTCTGCCAGCAGGTCTAATGCCTCCCGGTGATCCGATGCGGGGAAACCCTTCTCGGGGCCGGCCAGGTCGAACGCGACCACCGAACCCGGTGCGGGCTCGCCAGGAACGTCCCGGTGCGACGTCGTACCGGCCGCCGCTCGCGCGCGCTGGACCACCAGCTGCGCAATCTCGTGCGACTTGCCCAAGTGACGCATCGCGCACAAGATCTGCACGGCAGAAATATGACCGCCCGAGGCCTTGACCCCGGCCACGCCACGCGCCAGACCATCTTGAACGGCGTCCACGGCCTGCTCGAGCGTGAGGCCACCGCCCAGGTGCTGCTCGGGTGCCCAGCGGACCTCGGTGTGGATGAGACCGTCCGCAGCGCAGTCGAGCACGTATTCCTCTGCAACACGCGCCAAGGACTCGGCGTTCTGCATGACCGCGGTCGTGTGTTCGAACGTGGTCAGGTAGCGCTCCAAGCTGCCGGAATTAGCGCTGTCCTCGAACCACCGGCCCAGAGCCACCGGGTCCGTCTCGGGAAGTTCGTGGTTGATCTCTCGTGCGAGCTCCACAATAGTGGCCGGGCGCAGGGCACCGTCCAGGTGATCGTGGAGACACACGGCTGGGATAGGCCCGAGGGCCCCATCCATAGCGCGGATGGAGCCCTCGGTGGAGGTTGACTGCCTCATGAATCAGTAATTCCAATCCTGCAGAGCGTCGTTCATGTGCTGGGGAATGTTGGAGCCGGTGCGCGGGAACATGCGCAGCTCCTCCAGGTAGTTCTGCCCCGGCAGTCGCTGCTCGTAACGCACGAAGGCTTCCTCGTCCGAGTAGTCGAAGGAGACCTCCGGGGGCACGCCCGGGCGGAAGCGGAACATCATGGCCAGAGGAGCGCCGGAGCCTTCCACGTAGGAATCGTCCTTGAGCTCCTGAACCTTCAAGAGGTTCTCGGGAACCAGGTCGAACGTGCCGCGCTGATCCCAGAAACCGTTCAAGCGAACGTGGGTCAGGGCGTCGTAGTAAGTACCCAAAGCACGAACGCGAATCAGCACGGTGGACACATCGCGTGCTGTACCACCCTGGCCGAACAAGTGACGCTGGGCCTCGCTCAGGCGGGACTGCACGTCCGCCAAGGTCAGCACCAGGTTGCCGGTAGCCGGGGAGTCGCCACTGGGTTGTTCGCTGGGTGCGGTGTAGGACGGTGCCACATCAGCACCCTGTGCCACCTGCGGAGCGTCCGTGGGATCGTCGTCGGCGGCGAGGGCGGCAGCACCGGCACCGGTGGGAGCCACCGGGGATTCGGGCTCGGTGAAGCCGCCGAACTCGGCCTCGTCCACGTGTTCCGGCAGGTCGTTGCGGTCATCGCGCACCGAATCGCGCTGACCCTCCGCGTGATCCTCGGCCCCGTGACCGTCCAGCACCGAATCCTGAGCGTCCCGATCTGCCTGTTCACCGAAGGTGGCGTCAGAATCGGCGCGCTGCGAATCCTCTGCCAGGAGGGTTTCGTTCTGCTCGGCGTCCTGCAGGGAATCATCGCGGAGGGACTGATCGCGGTCACCCTGGTTCTCGGCGGGCATCACGATGGGGTCTGGGTCATTCTTGGTCACGATATGACCGTCGGCCACCGGGGAGGCGTCCGTGCCGTCCACCACGCGCACCGACTCGATGTCCGTCTCCGAACGATCCTGGGTCGCGTCGCGGTTCAGCCCCGAAGCCACGCCCGCTCCAGCGGCCGCGCCGACACCCGCGCCGGCCATGCCCGCACCCGCCGACGACGTCGAATCGCCGTGGGAGCGCGCCTCATCGGCACGCAGATCTTGGGCGCGCGCGTCACCCACGCGATCAGTGCCGTGCGATGCATTCTCGCGGTTGACCGCCTCATCACGCGCCGCATCATCAAGGTGCCCCTCAGTACGAGAGGTGCTCTGAGCGGCGTCGTCCTGGCGAACGGTGTCATGTGCACCGGCTGTGTCGGTGCCATGACCGGTCAGGGCGCGGCCCTGGACGTAGCTCTCCTTGCGGGACTGGCCGCTGGGGAACGCGTAATCGACGGTGACCTGGCGCTGACCGTTCTGCTCGGGTGCCACGGCCACATCCAGCTGGCGCCACGGGCCCACCGGAGTGTTCATGGCCTGGGTGTAGAGATCGGCTACGTCGTCGAACAAGGGCGACCCCTGATCCACGGTGCCGTTCTCCACCTCGTCCTGAGCGTCACCGTGCGCCTGGCGCGTCTGATGCGTCATCACGTTGCCGGACTGCACCAGCGTCAGGCGAGCGCGGTCCGCGCCGCGGGACAACAAAATATCCACCAGGTTGCGCAGCGGGCCGTCCTCCGGGAGCTGCTGAACATCATCACCCTGCACAGCGGAGTTCTGCGCGGACGGGTTGTGCGCGGCGCGACCCTCATGCTGTTGACCGGTGTCTGCGGTAGCTACGCGGTCGTCCAGGCCGCGTAGCTGAGGCGCATTGCCGACGGGGGCACCCTGCGCAGACGAGTCTGCATTCTGGGGTCCGCCTGCGCGGGGATCATTGGCGGGCGCTCCGGGTGATGGCTGCGGAGTGCTGGGGGTGTTGCCTTTACTGCGGAACAAGTCTCTCAAACCCACGTGTAAATTCCTTCCGGACCGTCGCTTACTCTTCTGCCAAAGTATAGGGCTGCGCACCGACTCCCCGGTGGGAATTCAGGCCAAGAATGTCTATGAGAATGCATGGCGCACCCTTCCGGCCTTGTGGGCCGAATAGTGTACAACTGTTGATTTTCGTCCCCTAAAGTTCCTACTCGTTCGGCCGGGAGCCAACCGGGCTCCCTTGGCAAGATATAAGGAGACCGGATAACCGGATCTACTGAGAAGCATCGGGGAACAAGGGGTCGCGGGGCAATGGTGGGCTGCCATTGCACAATGTTGATCGGGCTGGATCAACGTTACGCGTGTTCGACGGTGCCCAATTCTTCATGCGCCGAGCTCGCACTGGGTGTCCGCGCATGCCATAGGAGCTCATCATGCCCGCACACAGACTGTCCACATCGCAGCAATTGACGCGAACAGCACGCTCCCTGCGGCGCTTCTTCTCTCCTCGGTCGACCATGGCAGCAGCCGGGGAGGGTGTACCGCTGGGTCAGCCGAGGCACCGAGCATCGACCCCGGGATCTGCCGCTGTGGAACATGAAGGCATCAACCGCCGAACCGCGCTCGCTGCCGCAGCGGTTGCCGGCGGCGGGTGGACCCTTTCCACCATGCTGAGCCCCGCAGAAGCCGCCGTGCGCGTACCTGGCAACCCGGCACCCGCGCTGCCCTCGGGGATGACACCGTGGCTCGAAGTTTTCGTTAATTGGTCCGGCGAGACCCGCACCGCTCCCCTCTGGACCGTGGCACCCACGTCTGTCGATCAGGTTGTGAAGCTCGCCCGCTGGGCGTCGACCAACGACTGGAAACTGCGGGCCCGCGGTTATCAGCACAACTGGTCCCCGCTGAGCGTCGATCCTGGAAGCACCCAGGAGACCCGAGTTCTCATGGTCGACACCGTCAAGCACCTGAACAGCATCAGTGTGGATCCCACCAGCAAAACCGTGACCGCTCAGGGCGGGGCATCACTTGAAGCGGTTCTCAACGCCGCCAACAACCGGGGCTTGGGCATCATGCATCACCCAGCCCCGGGAGACGTCACCATCGGCGGCGCCCTCGCCATCGCGGGGCACGGAACCGCTGTACCCGCTTCTCGCGAAACTCGACCCGCCGGAGCGACCTACGGTTCGCTGTCCAATCTGGTGGTCTCCATGGAGGCAGTGGTCTGGGACGAACCCGCGGGTGACTACGCGCTGCGCCGATTCGAACGCACCGACCCGGAGATCGGCCCCCTGTTGACGAACTTGGGGCGCACCATCGTGACCTCGGTCCAGTTGCGCGTGGCCCAGTTGAGCAACATGCGCTGCCGTAGTTACATCACCGTGCCCACCTGGGAACTGTTCGCCAAGCCCGGTTCGTGGGGTCGCACGGTGGACTCGTACCTGCGGTCCTGCGGGCGTATCGAGGTCATTTTGTTCCCGTTCACGTCCTTCCCGTGGGTGAAGACCTGGGAGTTCAGTCGCTACAAGCCGCTACTGTCCCGTTGGACTTCCTCGCCCTACAACTACGTGTTCTCGGACAACATCCCGCAGCCGATCTCTGACCTGTTCAAGAAGATCCAAACCGGCGCTCCGGCGGTCGCCACGCAATTGGGCCCCGCCCAGCAGAAGATCACCGCGACGTCTCTGACCACGTCCTTCGTGTCCGATCTCTGGGGCGCGCCCAAGAACTTACAGTTGTACGTGCGACCCAACACCCTCAAGGTGACCGCCAACGGCTATGCGATCCATTGCCGCCGCGCGGATGTACAACGGGTTCTGCACGAGTTCTACAACTATTACAAGTCCAGCGTGAACAACTATGCGGCGCGTTGGCGGTTCCCGGTGAACGGTCCGCTCGAAATCCGCGTCACGGGCGTGGACAACCCAGCAGACGTGGAAATCCCCGGCGCTGTCATGCCCACGCTCTCCCCCTCCCGGCCGTTCGCGGACCATCCGGAGTGGGACACCGTGGTGTGGTTGGACATCCTCACCTTCCCGGGAACCCCGTACTCCCTGCAGTACTTCCAGGAGTGCGAACAGTGGATCATCAATAATTACGCCTCCTATGCCGGTGTCCGCATGGAATGGTCCAAGGGCTGGGGCTACTCCGCAGAAGGCGCATGGCAGAACCAGGACATCCTGCAGAACCAGGTTCCCCGCTCGTACACCCGGGGCCAGCCTGCCGATCAGGGTTGGGACACCGCGGTGCGCACCCTGGAAAAGCTGGACCCGTCCAGGATCTATTCCGCGCCCCTGCACGACCGGCTCATGCCACCGAGCAACGGTTGAGCTTAACCAACCATGAAAGAACCCGGATCATCAGCGATGATCCGGGTTCTTTCATCTCACGGAGTACCAAGCACTACCCCAGGTTCTGTGGCCCAAAAGCATCTGGGAGCACCTGGTCCATGCTGCGCACACCGCTCACAGTGAGCAGCTCCATGCCGGGTGCACGGTGCTCGTAGAGCAATTGGCGGCAGCGACCACAGGGCATGAGTACATCTCCGTGGGCATCCACGCACACGAAAGCCGCGAGCTTGCCGCCGCCTGACATGTACAGGGCGGAAACCAGCGAGCATTCCGCACACAGGGTGACCCCGTACGAGGCGTTCTCGATATTCGCGCCGGTGACCACACGCCCGTCGTCCACGAGCGCCGCGGCACCCACCGCATAGTTCGAGTAGGGCGAGTACGAGTGCTGGAGTGCGTCGGTAGCGGCCTGCTTGAGGCTGCGCCAGGCGGCGTCGTCAATCATGGTTACTCCTTCACGTAAGGTTCGCCGGACGCTGCGGGACCGCGGGAGGCCCCGACCAGGCCGGCGACGGCCAGGATGGTCACGATGTAGGGCAGCATGGCCAGGAACTGGCTGGGAACGGACGTGCCCAGGAACGACAGGATCGACTCCAAATTGGATGCAAAGCCGAACAGCAGCGAGGCGAGCAGGGCACCCACCGGGTTCCAGCGACCGAAGATCAGCGCGGCCAGGGCGATATAGCCGGCGCCCGAGGTCATGTCACGGGTAAAGGCAGAGACCGAGACAAGCGTGTAGAACGCGCCGCCCAGACCGGCCACGGCACCACCCATGAGCACGTTACGAACGCGCAGGGCGTTGACGGACACGCCCAGGGTGTCGGCGGCCTTGGGGTGCTCGCCCACGGCGCGGGTCCGCAGGCCCCACCGGGTGCGGTACAGCGCGTACCAAACGACAGCCACCGTCACGTACATGATGTAGCCGATGATCGACTGGTCGAAGAAGACCGGACCGATCACGGGGATCTCGGACAGCACCGGGATGGTGATGTGCGGTAAGCGTGCCGGGGAGTTGAAGTCCGCGGCGTTCGGCTGTAACACGGTCGCGAAGATGAAGCCCGTCAGACCCGAGACCAGAACGTTGAGCACCACGCCCACGATCACCTGGTTCACGCGGTACTTGATCGAGAAGATCGCCAACACCAGGGAGACGAGCATCGAACCGATCACGGCAGCCAGCAGACCCACCCACACGTTGTTGGCCACCGTGGCCGCCACAGCGGCGGAGAACGCGCCGAACAGGAGCTGCGCCTCGATCGCAATGTTCACCACGCCGGATCGCTCACACAACAAACCGCCCAGGGAACCGAAGATCAACGGCGTGGCCAGGGCCACAGAACCCGCGAGCAGCGCCGTCACCGAGATGCTGGGTGTCTGCGCGGTACCCACGATCCACACGAGGAATCCAGTGACGAAGAAGAATCCTGCCAGGATCAACGCCCAGCGAGGCAGGCTGCGAGCTCTGACCGCGGCGAAGACCGCCAACGCGGCCAGCGCAGCGGCGACCACCCAGCCATACGCTGTGATCGGCACGGACAGGTTGGGCAGCTGAACGGCGTCGCCGGAGTCGGAGAGCCGGAATTCCACGGAACCGCTTGCCGCGTTCAACGCGAACAGGAGCAGTGCGACGAGGGCCAGGATCGCCAGACCAATGGCGGGGCGGAAGGTACGAACACCCACGTTCCGGTTCGCGGCGGCGGTGGCCAGTTCCTCCTGCGGCGCGTTCGAGGAGTCGGGGGCTGAGGTTACGGTACTCACGCTGCCACCTCCTTGCGACGAGACTTGAGTTTCAGCAGCGGCGGCAGAGCCACGAACAGCACGATCAGTGACTGCACGACCAGCACGATGTCGATATTGGTTCCGGTGGACGTCTGCATGGTCACGCCGCCGGCGCGGAACGCGCCGTAGAGAATGCCCGCGAAGAACGTGCCCCACGGCTTGGAGCGGCCCAGCAGGGCCACGGTGATGGCGTCGAAGCCGAACGACGCCGCGATGCCCACGGTGAGCGAGTGTTCCGTTCCCGCGATCTGCGCGGTACCGGCCAGACCGGCCAACATACCGGCGATCAACATGACCACCACGAAACCCTTGGTCACCGAGATACCGGCGGTGCGCGCTGCTCGCGGATTGGCACCCACGGCGCGCAGTTCGAATCCGATGGTCGACCGGTTCAGCAACCAGGCCACGGCCACGGTCGCCGCGATCGCCACGACGAAGCCCCAGTGCAATCGAAAGCCGTCGCCCAGCAGCTTGGGAAACATCGCAGTTTCCGCAATGGGCGGGCTGATGGGGTTGGAGGATCCCTCGCGTTGGAAGGTCGACAGTGTCAACAGCCAGGAGACAAGGTTGATCGCGATGTAGTTGAGCATGATGGTCAGGATGACCTCGTGCGCACCGGTTCGTGCCTTGATCAGGCCGACGACGCCGCCCCAGATGGCACCACCCAGCGCACCGGCCACCACAACCACGAGCAGGTGAAGTCCCACGGGCAGCTGCCACGCGAAGCCCACGTAGCCTGCCAGGGTTGCACCGATCAGGATCTGGCCCTGCGCACCGATGTTGAACAGGCCCGTTCGGAAGGCCAAGGCAACGCCCAGACCCGCGAGGATCAGAGGAGTGGCCACGGTCAGCGTTTCCGTCAGCGGGTAGAGCTTGCCGGCCAGGCCAGTGCCGTCCGGGTTGTACACGGCGCCGTGGAACATCGCGATGTAGGCGCTGGAAGCCGCGTCCCACATGGCGGTGAGAGTGTCCCCCGGCCGTGCGAAGAAGTAGCCGGCTGATTCGCGCACCGTCTCATCGGTGGCCGCGATCAGTAGGCCACCCAGGATCAAGGCGGCCAGAACAGCCAGCACCGACTGCAGCGTGGAACCCAACAGTGACCGGCGGAAATCGTCCGGATTCAGTTCGACCGGCGAGGGTGCGGACACCTGATTGGATTCCGGGGAGGTAGTCGTGGCGCTCATGCCGTGTGCGTCCCCTCGTGTTGATGGTGATCTTGGCTGTCGTCCCAGGGAGCCGGGGGCAGGACCTCGTCCGCCGTTTCACCGGCCATCATGCGACCCAGTGTTTCCCTGGGGGTGTCCGGGGGAACGATTCCCATGAGGCGGCCGTGGAAGAACACGGCGATCCGGTCCGCGAGCGCGTACACCTCGTCCAGTTCCGTGGACACGATGATCACGGGCACGCCCTTGTCGCGTTCGGCCACAATGTGTTTATGGATGAACTCGATGGAGCCCACGTCCACGCCTCGCGTGGGTTGGGAGGCGACAAAAAGTTTCAGTGGCCTGGACAACTCACGAGCAATGACCACTTTCTGCTGATTCCCGCCGGACAACGTGGAAACCGGTGAATCCACCGAACCTGTGCGGATGTCGTAGCTGTCCACGGCCTGCTGCGCGTTCTCGCGCATGGCGCCGAGCTTCAGGGACGGCCCGGAGGCGAATTCTCGGTCCTTGTAGCGGTCCAGGATGAGGTTTTCGGAGACGGAGAAGGGGCCCACGAGACCTTCGGTCGAGCGGTCCTCCGGGACGAATCCGACACCGGCCGACAGTACATCGCGGACACCGCGCCCCACCAGTTCGTGGTCCTCAAGTTTGATGGAACCGGTGACGTGGTCGGCCAGTCCCACAAGAGCCTCGGTCAGTTCCGTCTGTCCGTTGCCCTGCACGCCCGCCACGGCCAGGATCTCGCCCGGTGCCACCGTGAAAGATACGTTGTCGACCAGCACCACACCGTTCTCCCCCACCACGGTGAGGTCGTTGACCTCCAATGCGGAGCCAATGGCGTGAGCCGGCTTTTTGTCCACGGTCAGTGACACATCGCGGCCCACCATGAGTGCGGCCAGCTGGTCGGTGGATGTTTCCGGGCCGACCTGACCCTCCACCTTGCCGCGGCGAATCACGGTGATCACGTCAGAGACGGCCTTGACCTCGCGCAACTTGTGGGAGATGAACACGATGGACGTGCCGTTGTCGCGCAACTGACGCATGATGTTGAGCAGCTCGTCGGTTTCCTTGGGCGTGAGCACCGCGGTGGGCTCATCCAGGATGAGCACCTCTGCGTCACGCACCAGGGCCTTGATGATCTCCACGCGCTGCTGCACACCCACCGGAAGGTCCTCGACGATGGCGTCCGGGTCCACTTGGAACCCGTACCGGTCCGAGATCTCACGGATCTTCCGACGGGTGGTGTTCAGATCCAGTCCCACGCCCTTGGTGGCCTCGTTACCGAGAGCCACGTTCTCGGCCACGGTGAACACCGGCACCAACATGAAGTGCTGGTGCACCATGCCGATCCCGGCCGCCATAGCGTCACCGGGACCGGAGAACGTCACGGGCTCGCCGTCGATCTCGATGCTGCCGGAGGTTGGTTCGTACAACCCGTACAACACGTTCATGAGGGTGGACTTGCCCGCGCCGTTCTCCCCGAGCAGGCAGTGGATCTGATGCGGCTCAACCGTCAGATTCACATTCTGGTTGGCCGTGAAACCGCCGAATTTCTTGGTGATGTCACGTAGCTCTAACTTCACAGATTCACTCCTGCCCGGGGGCGGTGACTACTTACGCCTGGGGCGCGTTCTCGGATTCGACCTTGACCTTGCCGTCAATGATGTCCTGCTTCAGCTGCTGGACTTCCTTGTCGAGCTCTTCGCTCACGGAGTCCTGCTGATCGTGGTACGGCGCCAGACCCACGCCACCGTTCTCAAGGGTGCCCACGTACAGGCTGTTGTCGAAGTTGCCCTCGACAGCCTCGGTCACCACGTCCTCCACGGAGGTGGACATTTCCTTGAGCACTGAGGTGAGGACGTATTCCTTACCGGTGTCCAGGGTCTCGTAGCCGTCGGTGTCGGGCCAGATCAGGCGCACGTTGTCGCCACCGTTATTGGCTTCGGACACGGCGTCCAGGGTGCCCTGGGCTGCCTGACCGGCCACGGGCAGGACCACGTCCGCGCCGTCGCCGATCAAGTTCTGAGTGATGGTCTTGGCGCGCGACGAATCCTGGAACGAAGTCAGGAATGTGCCGTTCTGGGACTCCTTGTTCCAGCCCAGAACCTCCACGTTCTCGTCCTTCTGCTCGTTGTAGTGAGCCACACCGTCCGCAAAGCCGTCCATGAACACGGTCACGGTGGGGATGTCCATACCACCGTAGGTCGCGACCTTTCCGGTCTCGGAAGCTCCCGCGGCCAGGTAACCGGCCAGGAATGCAGCTTCCGCCGTGTTGTACACGATGGGCTTGACGTTGTCCGCTTCGATGGACTGGTCGTCCACGATCGCGAAGTTCTTGTCCGGGTTGGCCTCTGCCACCTTCTTGGTGGTGTCAGCGAGCAGGAAGCCCACGGAGACGGTGAGGTCACAGCCCTGTTGTGCCATGGAGTTGAGGTTCGGTTCGAACTCGGTTTCGGCCTGGGACTCAGCCTCTTTCAGCTGAATCTGCAGTTTGTCCTCGACGGCCTTGAGGCCCTCATAGGATGCCTGGTTGAAGGAACGGTCCTGGAAGCCGCCGTCGTCGGACACGATGCAGCCCTTGAAATCCTGCGCTTCGGAATTGCCTTCGCTGGATTCTTCGGGTGCCTGGCCGCAACCGGCGAGTACGAGACCGGCCGCGCCGGTCAGTGCAATGGCGCTCAATGCGCGCGAGTAACGAGGGGTCATCATTGTCCTCCGGTGATACGAGAGAAGGGACTCTCTGGATGGGGAGGCTACAGAAGTTACTCCCCGGAAACTTTAGAGAGTCTCAGTGTAGCCACGGGATCACTCGACGAGTGCCGAGTCCGCTGTGTCGTGGAGTTCTCGCACGCGCAAGCGAATCGCTCGCAACGCCGTGGAGGCCATCACCTGAACTCCGCAGCTGATGGCCTCTTCCTGCGGAGCGTAATCGGACTGGTGCAGATCGTAGGCGGGCCCGCCGGGAGCCCTGGTACCCAAGCGCATCATGGCGCCGGGCACGTGCTGCAGGAACCAGGCGAAGTCCTCGCCGCCCATGGACTGTTCCACGAGCATCACGCTGTCCTCGCCGAGTTCGGCTCGGGCGGCGATTTCCAGCAGAGTGGTTTCCGTTTCGCCGTTAACCACGGGCGGGACACCACGAATGTGTTCGAGGTCCACGGTCACGCCGTAAGGAGCCGCCACCTGTTCGACCACTTCGTCCAGTAGACCGCCGGCTTGGTGCCAGGCCTCGGCGTCGAGGCAGCGCATGGTGCCGGCCATGAAACCGGACACCGGAATCGCGTTGGGGGCGACACCCGCGTGGAACTGACCCCACACGACTGCCACGCCGGAGCGAACGTCGATTCGGCGTGAGAGCACAGCGGGGACGTTCACGGCGATCTGACTCATCGCATACACGAGATCCTCGGTCAGATGCGGGCGCGACGTGTGGCCACCGCGGCCGGAGAGTTCGATCCGTACGGTGTCCGACGCGGAAGTGATCGCGCCGATGCGCGTTCCCACGTGGCCCACGTCCACCTTGGGTTCGCAGTGCAGCGCGAACATCCGGGGTACGCCGTCCAGCACGTTCTGGTCGATGATGGTCAACGCTCCGCCGGGCAGCTTTTCCTCAGCGGGCTGGAACACCACGCGCACGGTTCCGGCGAACGGCGACGAACGATGCAGGTCAGCCAACACCTGCGCGACACCCACCATGATGGTCGTGTGAATGTCGTGACCGCACGCGTGCATCACGCCGTCGTTGACGGAGGCATAAGGCAGGCCGGTGTTCTCCTGAATGGGCAGTGCGTCGATGTCCGCGCGCAGACCCACCATCACGGGACCGCGACCCACATCCACGTAGCAACCGGTCGCGGAGAAGCGCACCGGGTTCAGGCCCACGGCCTCGAGAGCGGTGACGATGCGATCGGTGGTCCGGTACTCCTCGTAGGACAGTTCCGGATGCTTGTGGATGTCGCGCCGGAACGCAATCAGCCCGGGGAGGTAATGAGACAGCAACGGCCCGATGGCTGGGGGCAGGCCGATGTCATCGGCGGACGGCAGCGGAAGATCCAACATGGTTTTCAGCGTACCGCCGTGCGCCCCGATTGGGGTTGAACAGCGCCGACAACTGTGTCATGGACTACAGGACGTCCGTGTCACCGTTCTCCTTCAGGGAGTTCACGGCGTCCTTGACGCGCTGAGCATGCTCCGCAGTCGTGACGAGCAGGGCGTCCGGGGTGTCCACCACCACGATGTCCTGTACGCCGATCAGAGCGATCAAACGGCCAGTGTCGGACACCACGATGCCCGAAGATTCGTCAGAGAGCACCCGGTTGTTCTTACCCAGGATCGCCACGTCCGAATCCCCGCTGGGGTCCACCTGGTTCAGACGGTTGATCGCGGCGAAGTCCCCCACGTCCTCCCATGTGAAATCACCGGGCACCATGGCGACGTCGCCGGCGGCCGCTGCGGGTTCGGCCACGGCGTAGTCAATGGCCGTCTTGGTCAGGGTGGGCCACACTTCATCGACGACGGCGTCGCGGCGGTCCGTGTCCCAGGCGTCGGCAATCACGTCCAGACCGGCCGCCAACTCGGGTTCACTCTGCCGGAGATACTGCAGCATGAGTCCGACCGGGGCCACGAACATGCCTGCGTTCCATGTGTAGTTACCGCTGGCCACGTACTGGCGCGCCGTCTCCTTGTCCGGTTTCTCCACGAATTGCTCCACCGTGAGCGCGTGGGGCGCCTGCTCGAGACCCAGAGACTCCCCCGCTTTGATATAGCCGAAGCCGGTCGCCGGTGAGGACGGCGTGATGCCGATCGTCACGATGCGACCGGTGGCCGCGGCTTCCACTGCCTCTTTGACGACGTTCTGGAACGTCCCTGCGGGCTCGACCACGTGATCCGCAGCGAACGACCCGATGATCGCGTCCGGATCGCGGCGGGCGATGAGTGTGCAAGCCAGGCCGATGGCAGCAGCAGAATCCTTGGGTGACGGTTCCAACACCAGGTCGTCACCGGTCAACTCCGGCAGTTGCTCCTGCACTGCGCCGGCGTGGCTTCGCCCGGTGACCACCATGACCGGCCCCGCGGAGAGTCCCGCCAGCCGGTCGTAGGTGGCGCGCAATAAAGAGGAGCCTGAACCGGTGAGGTCCAGCAGGAACTTGGGGGCATCCGCTCGGGAGAGCGGCCACAGCCGCGACCCCACACCACCGGCGGGGATGAACGGATGGAAACGTTGCAATGGCGAAGTCACGAGCGCCAGTTTACGGCCCGTTCGGCACGGGCGTGGACAACTCCTTGTTCAGCACCTGTGGTCTGTGTTGTGGGCGGCATCAGAATCACGCAGGAATAAGGATTAATTTGAGCACACCCACATGCCGTAATTGCACGGAATTCCGGCCCGGTGCAGTTAGCGACACGTTGTCAGGAAATAGCTCACAGGCTGGTATCTTTGGATCGAAATAGCGCATCATCCATGACAGAGCCAGCCAGGGCTCCGCTTACGCCGTGTAGCAGCGCGAATCCCGTTTTTTATTGAACCAGTGCGCACGACGACGAGCGACACAGGGAGGTTATTCCGTGGCGAACTCATCCAGGGGCACCCTTTACCGCGGCCAGTACGGCATGTGGTCTTGGGTTGCCCACCGTATTACCGGCGTGGCCATCTTCTTCTTCTTGTTGGTCCACGTCCTTGACACCGCCTTGGTCCGGGTATCCCCCGAGGCCTACAACGCGGTGATGGCAACCTACAAGAACCCCATCATGGGCCTCGGCGAAGCGGGGCTCGTTGCAGCCATCGTGTACCACGCCTTCAACGGCCTGCGAATCATCCTGATCGACTTCTGGAAGGGCGGCACCAAGAATCAAAAGGGCCTGCTCTGGGGCGTCATTGCCCTGTGGGTCATCGTCATGATTCCGTTCCTCATCCGCCACCTGTCGATCGTATTCGGAGGCTGATTCCGTGAGCACACCTCTCAAGACCAAAATCCAGGTCCCCCGCAGCCGGGACCTCGAGGTGAACGGCGTCAAGTACAACCGTTCCGGCTCCTCCCGCAGCAACTTCGAAATGCTCGCGTGGCTGTTCATGCGCTTGTCCGGCATCGTGCTGGTTGTCCTGGTGTTCGGTCATCTGTTCGTGAACCTCATGGTTGGCGAAGGCGTCCACGCCATCGACTTCGGCTTCGTGGGCGGCAAGTGGGCCAACCCGTTCTGGCAGGTCTGGGACCTGATCATGCTGTGGCTCGCCATGCTCCACGGCACCAACGGTGTTCGCACCATCATCGACGACTACGCCGAGCGCAGCGGTACCCGTTTCTGGCTGAAGGTCCTGCTGTTCTTGGCATCGGGCTTCATCATCCTGCTGGGCACCCTGGTGATCTTCACCTTTGATCCCTGCCCCGCCGGCGCCGATCCGGAGCTCCTCGCTTCCTTCTGCCACGCCGCGTGATGAATTGAGCGGCGGAGCCTACAGGCTTCGCCGCTGGGTCCTTTGATCGCCCGGAACAGGCACGTTCACTTACTTCACTCATCCACATAGAAAGAGCATCTGGTATGCAGGTTCACAAGTACGATGTGGTTATCGTCGGCGCCGGTGGCGCCGGCATGCGCGCCGCCATTGAATCCGGCCAGCGCGCCCGCACTGCCGTACTGACCAAGCTCTACCCCACCCGGTCACACACCGGCGCAGCCCAGGGTGGCATGTGCGCGGCTCTGGCCAACGTCGAAGAAGACAACTGGGAATGGCACACGTTCGACACCGTCAAGGGTGGCGACTACTTGGTCGATCAGGACGCCGCGGAAGTCATGGCCAAGGAGGCCATTGACGCGGTTCTCGACCTCGAGAAGATGGGCTTGCCCTTCAACCGCACGCCCGAGGGCAAGATCGACCAGCGTCGTTTCGGTGGTCACACCCGGGACCACGGTAAGAACCCCGTTCGCCGTGCGTGTTACGCCGCCGACCGCACCGGTCACATGATTTTGCAGACGCTCTACCAGAACTGCATCAAGCACAACGTGGAGTTCTACAACGAGTACTACGTGCTCGACCTGATCATGGTGGACACCCCCGAGGGCCGTCGCCCCGCTGGCGTGGTCTCCTACGACCTGGCCACCGGCGAGCTGCACGTGTTCCAGGCCAAGTCCGTGATCTTCGCTTCCGGTGGTGCCGGCAAGGTCTTCAAGACCACGTCCAACGCACACACCCTGACCGGTGACGGCATGGCCATCGCGTTCCGCGCGGGTCTGCCGCTGGAGGACATGGAGTTCGTCCAGTTCCACCCGACCGGTCTTGCAGGCCTGGGCATCTTGGTGTCCGAGGCGGCACGTGGCGAGGGCGGCATTCTGCGTAACTCGGACGGTGAGCGCTTCATGGAGCGCTATGCCCCCACCATCAAGGACCTCGCACCCCGTGACATCGTGGCCCGCTCCATGGCCAACGAGGTCCGTGAGGGCCGCGGTTGCGGTCCCAACAAGGACTACGTCCTGTTGGACCTCACCCACCTGGAGCCGGCTCACATCGATGCCAAGCTCCCGGACATCACCGAGTTCGCTCGTACGTACCTGGGTGTGGAGCCCTACACCGAGCCCGTCCCCGTGTTCCCCACCGCGCACTACTGCATGGGTGGCATTCCCACGGACATCAAGGGCGAGGTCTTCCAGGACTCCGAGACCACCATTCCGGGTCTGTACGCAGCCGGTGAGGTCGCGTGTGTTTCCGTGCACGGCTCCAACCGTTTGGGCACCAACTCGCTGCTGGACATCAACGTGTTCGGCAAGCGCGCCGGTATCTACGCAGCCGAGTACGCACGCGACGCAGAGTTCCTGCCGATCCCGGATGACGCCACCGTGCGCACCGAGGCCCTGCTCGACAACGCGCGCAGCGGCCACGGCAGCGAAAAGGTCGGTGCCATCCGCAAGGATCTGCAGGACACCATGGATCTGAACATGCAGGTGTTCCGTACCGCTGAGACCATCGAGCAGTGCCTGTCGGACATTGCCGCATTGGAAGAGCGTTACGCGAACATCTCCATCCAGGACCAGGGCAAGCGTTTCAACCTGGACCTGCTGGAAGCTGTGGAGTTGGGCTTCCTGCTGCAGTTGGCCAAGGTCATGTCCGTGGCCGCCCTGCACCGCGAGGAATCGCGCGGCGGTCACTTCCGCGAGGACTTCCCCGACCGTGACGACGAGAAGTTCATGCTTCACTCCATGGTCTACGAAGATCCCTCCTCGCCCACGGCCGGTATCCGTCAGGAGACCAAGCCCGTGATCTTTACCCGTTACGAGCCGATGGAGCGTAAGTACTAATGTCCACTGCAGTAACTGAAAACGAGAACCAGGACGTTCAGCAGGATTCTTCCGCTGAAGAGATCCCCACCTACGACGTCACCCTCAAGGTGCGTCGCTACGATCCCGAGTTCAGCGAGGATGCCCACTGGGACGAGTGGCAGCTGACCATGTACGGCACCGACCGTGTGTTAGACGCCCTGCACAAGGTCAAGTGGGAGTTGGACGGTTCGCTGTCCTTCCGCCGCTCGTGCGCACACGGCGTGTGCGGTTCCGATGCCATGCGCATCAACGGCCGCAACCGTCTCGCGTGCAAGACCTTGTTGAAGGACCTTGATCTGGACAAGCCCATCTTGGTGGAGCCCATCAAGGGTCTTCCGTGCGAGAAGGACCTGATCGTGGACATGGAGCCCTTCTTCCAGTCCTACCGAGAGATCATGCCGTTCCTCGTGAACGACGATCACGAGCCCACGTACGAGCGCTACCAGTCCCAGGAGGACCGTGAGCGCTTCGATGACACCACCAAGTGCATCTTGTGCGCGGCATGCACCTCGTCCTGCCCGATCTTCTGGACCGACGGCCAGTACTTCGGCCCTGCAGCGATCGTGAACGCTCACCGCTTCATTTTCGACTCGCGTGACCAGGCCGGCGACATGCGTCTGGAGATCCTCAACGACAAGGAAGGCGTGTGGCGTTGCCGCACCACCTTCAACTGCACCGAGGCATGCCCCCGTGGCATTCAGGTGACCAAGGCCATTGCCGAGGTCAAGAAGGCGGTCTTCGCCAGCGCCCTGTAAGCAACGGTCAGTGAAGTGGCCCGGATC
>NZ_BAAAQA010000017.1:0-12726 GCF_039531425.1 Kocuria atrinae | reverse complement strand
TCCGGGCCACTTTGCTCTGTGCACTATCCCTGGGTCCAATCGTGCCCTTCTCCCCCGGGCCAGGTCACAGTTCCAATGCGCTACACCGAACGGGTTCGGCTTCTGCGGTAAACGCGCGCCGGGACGACGGAGCGCCCGAGACCGGAGCATTCGGGTGGGGAATACCTACGAATTCGAGCGGAACGCGCTGCTGCCCTCGCGCCCCGCGAGGCTCTCAGCAGCGTCCTCTGTAGGTTCCGAAGCACCGTACGGCTCCAGCCGACGCGAGGCGGTCGGCAGGGACGACGCCGCCACGACGGTCACTGCGCGTGCCTCCCGTTCGGGCTGTGCTCGCGCGCCGCGGATGTCGGCCTGTACCACGGCACCCGCAGCCGCCGCGAGGAGCAGGATCTGGCCGTACAGGTTGAACCACAGCAGCACACCGACCAGGACTGCGAAGGAGAAGAGATAGGGGTTGTTGGTGGTGCGCGCAATGATCTCGCCGCCGGCAAAGCGCAACAGCTGGGAACCGATTGCTCCGACCAGCACCGTGACCACCAGGGCTTTACGGTGCAGCTTGAGCTGGGCAACCCCCCGGACCAGCGTGAAGCTCATGAGCAAGTCAACCAGGAACCCCAAGGCAATGGCCAGTAGGACATTGAGCCCGCTGTCCAGCCAGGCTTGCGGTTCGATCCAGCCTGTACTTTCCAACCAGCGCGTCACGGATTCCACGGCACCGGAAGCGAACACACTGATGGCCGCGGAGGACAGCAACAGAACACCAATGACCGCGAGCCATGCCAGATCACGCGGCACCGCTGCTATGGGCATACCGGGAGCCGGTGGCAGCTCGAACATCCGACGGGTGGCCAGTCGGATTCCCGCGATCCAGCGCCATGCGGTGAACACCAACACGCCCGCTGCAATCCCGGAGGCCACGGTGAACGGTGCAGTGTTCTGCAGCAGGCTCAGGGGGACCACTCCTCCCTGACCGTCACCCACGTCCAGCAGACCGGGTATGGACTGCCCGATGCTCTCCACGAGTGATTGTTGCAGTGCGGAGTCCCGACCCAGGAACACGCCGAGCAATGAAAACCCGATGACCAACAACGCGGTGGACGCAAAGAGCAGCTGGTAAGCCAGCCCGGCCGCCATGAGCGGGCCGCCGTGGAACATGTAGTGCGTGATGATGCGCGCGGGAAACAGCGACATGAGTCGGGCGAAGCCCCATCCCAACAGCGCACCCAATCGTTTGCCTAACGGCGCCCCCTCGTCGGCAAGTTGCCGCCGTACCCGAGCGAGTCTCCGGTGTTCCGCGGTGAGCCCCCGCCGGTCGGTGATCGGGGGGACCACCGGTGGCGGAGCATTCTCAGGCGCGGCCATCGCCGGCAAACGCAATGCGTTCGCGCACGTGCCACTGGCCGTTCTCGTCGCCCTCGTACAGGTCGATGTGATCCACCAGGAAGGAGGCCCGATAGGTGCGTAAGGTCTGCTCGGCGCGGTCCAGGAACTCGTCCGGAACCGCATGAGCCAGCGTCACGTGGGGGTGGAACTCGAAGGGTGAGGCGGAGACCATGTCCGCGTCGTTGAGGCGGTTGTGCAGGGCCACGCAGTCGTCGTACCCCTTGTCGATACGCAGGAACACCACCGGCGTGACGGGCCGGAAGGTGCCGGTTCCGTTGATTTCCACGTGGAAGGGCTGCCACCCGCTGACCACGGAGCGCACGTGATCGACCAGCTCTTCCCACCGGTCTTCCCGGGGAGCAATCATGAGCGTGATGTGCGCGGGAACGCTACCGGCCACTGGGTCACCGAAGGAGGCTCTCCAGTCCTGCAGTTCCTTGCCCATGGGCTCGGGCAACTCAATGACCACACCCGTGTAAACCTGCCCCGGTTTGACCGTGGGTGAACTGTGTTGGTTCTTCACTGGGCCTCCTCGCCTCACGCGAGATTCAGCCTAGTCGAAGCCACCACGGGATCACACACCCGGCAGGAAGCCCATGCGGTCGTAGACCGCCTTGATGGTTTCCGAGGTCATCTCACGGGCCTTCTCCGCGCCCCGGGCCAGGAGCCGGTCCAGCTCGGCCGGGTCGTCCAGCAGCTGCTGGGCGCGCTGCTGGATCGGGTCCAGAGTCTCGGTGACGACCTCCGCGAGTCCGACCTTCAGATGGCCGTACATCTTGCCCTCGTACTGCTCCACGATCGACTCGATCGGATCACCGGTGAGCGAGGAGTAAATGGTCAGCAGGTTCGCAATACCCGGCTGCGCCTCGCGATCAAAGCGGATCACGTTGCCGTCGTCGGTCACGGCGGACTTGATCTTCTTTGCGTTCTTCTTGGCCGGATCCAGCAGACGAACCAGACCGTTCTCGGATGCCGCGGACTTGGACATCTTGGCGGTGGGGTTCTGCAGATCGTAGACCTTGGCCGAGTTGGTCAAGATCTTGGCGTCGGGCACCACAAAGGTCTCCCCGAAACGCGCGTTGAAGCGCTGGGCCAAGTTCCGTGTGAGCTCCAGGTGTTGACGCTGGTCCTCCCCCACCGGAACCTGGTTGGCCTGGTAGATCAGGATGTCCGCGGCCATCAGCACGGGGTAGGTGAACAGCCCCACGGTGGTATTGTCCGCGCCCTGCTTCAAGGATTTGTCCTTGAACTGGGTCATGCGGGCGGCCTCGCCGTAGCCGGTGATGCAGTTGAGCACCCACGAGAGCTGAGTGTGCTCGGGCACCTGTGACTGGATGAGCAGCGTGGAGCGTTCCGGATCGATGCCGGCTGCAATGTACTGCGCGGCGGTCACACGAGTTCGCTCGGCCATCGTGGCCGGGTTCTGCCCCGCGGTGATCGAGTGCAGATCCGCCACGAAGAACACACAGTCGTTGTCGTCCTGCATGGACACCCAGTTGCGCAACGCCCCCACGTAGTTCCCCAGGTGCAGGGAGTCCGCCGAGGGCTGCACGCCGGACACCACGCGGGGCTTGGTCGTTATGGGGGTGGTCTGCTCGTTCACGAGTGTTGCTTCTTTCACCTAGTGCGAATCATTGTGGGTCACCGGGGGCGACGCCGCTCGGCCGGCTATGCGGCCAAGGTCACCGAGCGGCGTCGTCGCCGGAAAAATACTGAATCAGTCGAAGCTGTAATCGACCACGAGCGGTGCGTGGTCCGAGAACCGCGTGTCGTAGCTGGCGGCGCGATCCACCGTGGCCGACTGGGCCCGGGACGCGAGCGCCGGGGTGGCCATGTGGTAATCGATGCGCCAGCCGGCGTCGGTGTCGAAGGCCTTGCCGCGGTAGGACCACCACGTGTAGGGGCCGGGCACTTCGCCGGCCAGGGAACGGGCCACGTCCACGTAGCCCAGGTCCCCGAAGAAGCGGTCGAAGTAGGCGCGCTCCTCGGGCAGGAAGCCAGCGTTCTTGACGTTGCCCTTCCAGTTCTTGATGTCCAGCTCAGTGTGGCCCACGTTCAGGTCACCCACGATCAACGCGTGATCGCTGTGCTCGGCGAGCGCGGGCAGACGCTCGATCATGAGGTCCAGGAACTTGTACTTGTCGACCTGGCGCGGGGTGTCCACCTCACCGGAGTGCACGTATGCGGAGATCAATGTGAGGGTTTCGCCGTTGGGCAGGGTGAGGTCGTTCTCGACCCAGCGGCCGGAATCCGCGAAGTACTCGTCCCCGATCCCACCGCGAGTTGCCACAGGCAGCAGTGAGCCGTCGAAGGCGTCGCGGCGGGTAGCGATCGCAACACCGGCGCGCCCCTTGGCCGCGGCCTCTGCGTGGTGGATGTGCCAGACGTCCTCGTCGAGCAGCTCGCGGGTGATCTTGTCCGGAGCTCGAACCTCCTGGAGGCACAGGAGATCCACGTTGCGGTCCTGAAGCCAGTCGGCCATCCCGCGCCGGTAGGCGGCGCGAATGCCGTTGACGTTGACAGTGGCAATGCGGACCGTGGACGCGGAATCAGCCATGAAAGATCAGTACCTCACTGTGCAGGGAATCGTCGAGAGACATCTCGCCGGGAAAAGTAAATGGGTGTTTCAGTCGACCACGGTACCGTCGACCGGCTTGGATGACTCCTTGAGGCTGTTGAGCCCGTTGGCCGCGGTCATGTCAATGGTTTCCAAAGCACGGCGTACGGTCTCCGCATCCGGATCGGTTTCGGCCAGTTGTTCCTTGACCACCTTGGACTGCACCAGAATGACCTGCATACCGTGGGCCAACTTCTGATCGCGCAGTGACTGACCGGATCCTGCGTCTCCACCGGCCACCGGTGCGCGACCGTGCTGCGAGTCGAATCGCTCCTGGGCCTGCTTTACCTGGTCACGACCGTAGCGGGCGGCCTTGCGAACCATGGAGAGCGCCCACACCGCCAGCATGAGCCAGCCCAGGGCAATACCGGCCAGGATCCAGCCGAGCACGGAGTTGGTGTTCGCCGCCTGCAGCAGTGCCACGGCAAAAATGATCACGAGAACCGCAAGCCCGATGATCGTGCCCCAGAGAGCTCCGCGAGTGCGCTTGGCGCTCTGCGGATCGACCGTGAACTGAGCTTGAGATGATCCAATCTGCTGCATGGGCACCATTGTCTCAAAGTCCACCCCGGCGCACGAATCGGACGCCCGGCCACACGGGCCGGTCTCACCCTTTGGCGCGGCCCGTAGTTTCCGAGACGGTAATGGGGTATCAAGGATCGAGTGAGCAGCCCCATTTCAGCACCCGAGCCACTGACCCCGCGCGAGCGCAGCAAGATCCTGTGGGTCCTTCTGGTTCCCTTGTTCATGGCGCTGGTCAGTGTGTCCATCGTGAACGTGGCCCTACCCGCGATCCAGGCCGACCTGCACGCAAGTTCCTCCGCGTTGCAGTGGGTGCTCACCGGTTTCGCGCTGGCCTTCGGTGTACTGCTGGTAGCCAGCGGGCGGGCCGGGGACATCTTCGGCCGCCGCAAACTGTTCATGGCCGGCATCATTTTATTCGCGGTGGCGTCGCTCGTGTGCGGGCTGGCTCCCAACACCACGGTGTTGAACATCGGGCGCGTGGCTCAAGGGCTCGGTTCCGGTCTGATCAATCCGCAGAGCGTGGGCATGATCCAGCAGTATTTCCACGGACCGGCCCGCGCCAAGGCCTTCGGAATGCTCGGTGCGGTGGTTGGTGTTGCCGTGGCCATCGGTCCCGCGTTCGGTGGGTTCCTGATCGGCGCCCTCGGATATGGCCCCGGTTGGCGCGCCACATTCCTCATCAACGTGCCCACGGCCGCGGTAGCTCTGCTGTTGGCCGCCCTGTGGCTACCGAGGCAGAAGCGAAAACCCGGTCGGGTGGACATGGACCCCGTGGGAGTCATCTTGTTCGGGCTGGGAATCCTGGCCCTGTTGTTCCCGTTCGTGGAATCCCGGCTGGGACCCCTCGTGTGGCTGTCCCTGCTGCTGGGCGCGCTGCTGCTGTTCGTATGGACCAGGTGGGAGGCTCGGTACAAGGCCCGCGGCAACGAACCCATGGTGGACCTGGACCTGTTCCGGATTGCGAGCTTCAGTTACGGCTCCGCCATGATCACCGTGTACTTCCTGGGCATGACCAGCGTGTGGGTCGTACTGGCCATGTACGTGCAGCAGGGGCTGGGCCGCACCGCGCTGGAAGCCGGCATGTTGAGCCTCCCGGCAGCCCTCATGTCCGCAGTGGTGGCGCCGCTGGCGGGGCGCGGGGTGCTGCGCTTCGGCCGCCTCGTCATCCTGGCCGGTATCGCGTGCGCCATGACGGGGCTGCTGACAACCATCGGTGTGGTGTACGGCGTGGTGCACTTCGACTGGAACATCTCGTGGCTCTACCTCACGCTACTGTTGGTGGGCGTGGGACAGGGTTCAGTGATGCCTCCCAACCAGACCCTGAGCTTCTCGGAAGTTCCCCTCAAGTTCGCGGGTGCGGCCGGTGGTGTGATGCAGACAGGACAGCGGGTAGGCACAGCGGTCGGTACGGCAGTGATCACGGCCGTCGCTTTCGGGGTGCTGGCGCGTTCCGACTGGGACACGGCCTTCACCATGAGCGTTCTCACCATCGTGGCCGTCCTGGTGATCGCATTCGTGATCGCTCTGCTCGACCACAGGCGCCCCAAACCACCTGGCCCCACCACCGGTCCGTTGCAGCAGATACCCGCAGAATAGGGTGCGTCACCAAACGCCGACGCCGCGCTGCCCAGTGGGCGGCGCGGCGTCGGCGTTTCGCGTGGTCCGGGATCGTTACGCGAGGAGGTCCCCTGCTACTTGAGGATGCCCTCGGCACGTTCGCAGGACTCGACCACGTTGACCAGCAACATGGCACGAGTCATGGGGCCCACCCCACCGGGGTTCGGTGAAAGCCACGAGGCCTTCTCCGACGCGGCGGGCTCGATGTCACCCGTGAGCTTTTTCTTGCCCGTCTCGGGATCTTCGATCCGTGAGACGCCCACGTCCAGGAGCACGGCGCCGTCCTTGATCTGGTCGGCCTTGATCATGTGCGGTCGGCCGGCCGCCGCCACCACGACATCCGCCTGGGCGAGCAGCTCGTCCAGATTCTGCGTGCCCGTGTGGGCCAGCGTGACGGTTGCGTTGATTTCGCGGCGGGTCAGGAGCAGCCCGATGGGGCGGCCCACGGTGACACCGCGACCTACCACCAGAACATGCTTGCCCTGGAGCTTCACGCCGTGACGATCCAACAACTCGATGATCCCGGCGGGAGTGCACGGAAGCGGCGAGGTCATGGGCTCACTGACGTTGAGCACCAGGCGCCCCAGGTTGGTGGGGTGCAGCCCGTCCGCGTCCTTGGCCGGATCGATCCGTTCCAGAATCGCGTTCGTGTCGATCTGGTCGGGAAGCGGCAGCTGCACGATATAACCGGTGCAGGCCGGATCCTCGTTCAGCTCGTCGATGGCCTTTTCCAGGTCGGCCTGCGAAACGTCCGCGGGCAGTTCCTTACGGATGGAGGAAATTCCCACTTGCTCGCAGTCGCGGTGCTTACCGGCCACGTACGAGTGCGAGGCGGGGTCGTCACCGACCAGCACGGTGGCCAACCCCGGGACGCGGCCCTTCTCGGTCAGCACCTTCACTCGTTCGGCGAGTTCGGACTTGATGGCGGCCGCGGTGGCCTTGCCGTCCAGAATCTGAGCGGTCATCCTCACCATTCCTCAAGGCCGGGGTACAACGGGAACTGCTCGGTCAGGGAGTCCACGCGTTTGCGCAGGGCGTCAACGTCAGCACCGGGCTTGAGTGCAGCAGCAATGATGTCCGCCACCTCTTCGAATTCCTTGGCACCGAAACCGCGGGTGGCCAGGGCGGGGGTACCGATGCGCAGACCGGACGTGGTCATCGGCGGGCGGGGATCCCACGGAACCGCGTTGCGGTTCACGGTGATGCCGGCCTGGTGCAGCAGATCCTCGGCCTGCTTGCCGTCCAGCTCGGAGTTGCGCAGGTCCACGATCACCAGGTGCACGTCCGTGCCACCGGTCAACACGGACACACCGTGCTCTGCAACGTCTCCGGCGTTCAAGCGCTCAGCCAGGATTTGAGCGCCCTCAATCGTGCGGCGCTGACGCTCGGCGAAGTCCTCGGTCGCGGCGATCTTGAAGGCCACGGCCTTGCCCGCGATCGCGTGCATGAGCGGGCCGCCCTGCTGACCCGGGAACACTGCGGAATCGATCTTCTTCTTGAATTCCTCGGTGGAGAGAATCACGCCGGAACGCGGGCCCGCGAGCGTCTTGTGCACGGTGGACGTTGTCACGTGCGCGTGGGGCACCGGGTTGGGGTGCAGGCCGGCGGCAACCAAACCTGCGAAGTGGGCCATGTCGACCCACAGCTTGGCGTCCACTTCGTCCGCGATGGAACGGAACGCCTCGAAGTCCAGCTGACGCGAGTACGCGGACCAACCGGCCACGATCACCTTGGGGCGGGCCTGCAGAGCGGTCTCGCGCACCTTGTCCATGTCGATGCGGTAGGTGTCCGGGTCCACCTCGTACGCGGCAATGTTGTAGAGCTTGCCGGACACGTTGATCTTCATACCGTGGGTCAGGTGACCGCCGTGGGCCAGGGACAGGCCCATCAGCGTGTCACCGGGCTGCATGAGCGCGGCCATCACGGCGGTGTTGGCCTGGGCGCCGGAGTGGGGCTGAACGTTGGCGTGCTCGGCACCGAACAACGCGGTCGCACGATCACGAGCCAGGTTCTCCACGACGTCCACGTACTCGCACCCGCCGTAATAGCGGCGTCCCGGGTAACCCTCTGCATACTTGTTCGTGAGCACGGAGCCCTGGGCCTCGAGCACCGCGCGCGGCGCGAAGTTCTCGGACGCGATCATTTCCAGTGTGGAGCGCTGACGCCCCAGTTCTTGGTCAATGGCCCGTGATACATCCGGGTCCACCTCGGACAGTGGCTGATTGGTGACTGACTGTCCCAAAGATTCCGTCATGCTCCACCTTCTATTGGTGCGGGAGGGGGTCTCGTCCAGCATAGCCCTGGTGCTCTTCGCATTGATTCCAGTGCACAACTGTGTAGGAAACCACCCCGTACCCACTGGTACGTGAGGCTGGATGCCCGTACACTTTTGAGGTTGCCTCGCACAACGTCGTGAGGAACACACTGTTTGCGGGCTACTTTCTATTTCACCGTAACGAGTGTTTTTTTAACATGTTCCTGACCCCCGATTCACCACTGCGGATCGGCCCCGATTCGCCCAAGGAGATACTGCGCTGTGAACGTTCTGCCCACCGCCCCGTTCACCGCTTCCACGCCCCGGATTACGGAGGACCACGCTCCTTCGGCCCCGGTGGATGTGCTGCGGACCCGCTACTCAGCCGTCATCTTCGACATGGACGGCGTGGTCACGGACACCGCGAGCGTGCACGCGCGCGCATGGCAGCAGCTTTTCGACGCCATTCTGGTCGATGAACGCCTCGAACCCGCCGAGCCGGGCGGAGAGATCGACCGCTCCCCTTTTGATCCCTTGGGCGAGTACCGCACCTACGTTGACGGACGACGCCGCGAGGACGGCGTCCGCGCCTTGCTCGCGGCCCGCGGTGCCATGCTGCCCGAGGCCCGCAACGATGCGGACCCTAAGGCCGGCGACTGGACCGTTCAGGGCCAGTCGGCCACCAAGGACGGCTTCTTCCACGCGGAACTGAAGGAACACGGAGTACGGGTGTTCCCCCGCACCGTGGACCTCATCAAGCGTCTCCGGACCGCCGGCGTCCCCGTGGGTCTCGTCACTGCCAGCCGCAACAGCGGTGTGGTGCTGGCTGCCGCCGGCTTGTCCGACATCTTCGACGAGATTGTGGACGGCAACATGGCCGCCCAACAGAATCTGCCCGGCAAACCCGCTCCGGACACCTTCCTGGAATGCGCGCGTCTGCTCAACGTTCCCGTGGAGAATTCGGTGGTCGTAGAGGACGCCGTGGCCGGTGTGCAGGCCGGTGTGGCCGGGGGGTTCGGCCTGGTGGTGGGCATCAACCGAGACAGCGCCCGTGATCGGCTGTACCGCGCGGGGGCGCACGTCGTGCTCAATGACGTGGGAGAGCTGGACCTCGGCGCCCTGCGTGATGACCCCTGGACCCTTGCCTTCGAGGGCTTCGACCCGGCGAACGAACCGCGCCGTGAGTCCCTGTTGACCCTGGCCAATGGCTACATGGGCGTGCGCGGCGCGGCCAGCGAGTTCCCGGCCAATGACGTGCACTACCCCGGTACGTATCTGGCGGGTGTATTCAATCGCGTGCAGAGCAACATCAACGGACGCGACGCCGAGCACGAGTCCATGGTCAACACCCCCAACTGGCTCCACCTCGACCTGCGATTCGCGGAAGGTGAGTGGTGGTCCGAGGGTGGTCTTCAGCCGTCCAAGGAGCACGTGTCCCTGGATCTGCGCCGCGGCCTACTGACCCGCACCCTGACTCTCAGCGACCCCGAACCCACTGCGGACGGTACGATCCGCAGCTTGGACGTGGTGCAACGTCGCCTCGTGTCCCTGCGACACCGTCACCTCGGCGCCCAGGAAACCACATTGACTCCCCGGAATTTCTCGGGGCGGTTACACGTGCGCACCGGTATCGATCCCACCGTGACCAACAGCGGAGTGGCAGAGTACAAGGAACTCAACTCTCACCACCTGATGCTGCTGGAGTCCACCACGTTGCCGGACGAGCACGAGACGCTGCTGTCCCTGGTGCGGACCTCACAGTCGAAAATCGAAATCGCCATGGCCCAGCGCACCCGTGTGGAAAGCGAAGTGCCCAGCAACGAACGCCGTGAGGTGCGCCCCGGTGGTATCGAGTTCCGACGCCACCTGATCCATGTCTCATCCGACCAGCCGGTCGTCATCGACAGCACCACCGCCGTGGTCACCAGTCGCGACGCCGCCATCAGCTCACCGCGCGAAGGCGCCCTGGCCGAGTTGGATCGTACCCCGTTCGGCGTGCGCAAGTTGCTGACCTCGCACGAGATCGAATGGGCCCGGTTGTGGGATCGCTATGAGGTCACCCTCGACGCCGCCGAGGACTCTGCCGAATCGCGCAGTACCCAGTTGGCCATGCGCACCCATTTGTTCCACACCGCCCAAACGCTGGCCCCTCACCTGTCGCTGCGCGATGCTGGTGTGCCCGCTCGCGGCCTGCACGGCGAGGGCTACCGCGGCCACATCTTCTGGGACGAGCTGTTCATCCTGCCCGTGGTCAACATGCGCCACCCGCACGTGACCCGCTCGTTGCTGTCCTATCGGTGGCGGCGACTCCCCATGGCCCGTCACCGCGCCCAGGAATTCGGCCTGTACGGCACTGCGTTCCCGTGGCAGTCCGGCTCCGACGGAAGCGAAGAAACCCCTCCGGAGCTGTACAACCACCACTCACGCCGCTGGTTGCCCGACAACTCCTGGCGCCAGTTCCATGTGGGCCTGGCCATCGCGTACAACGCCTGGGTGTACTACGAATCGACCGGGGACATCGACTGGCTCTCCGGCCACGGTTCCGAACTGATCGTCGGAATCACGCGCCTATTCGCCTCCCTGGCCGAGTACGACTCCCACGACGGCAAGTATCACATTGCCGGTGTCATGGGTCCGGACGAGTACCACGATGGCCCCGCGGGCCAGCACGGTGGCGGACTCAAGGACAACGCGTACACCAATATTCTGGCGTCGTGGTTGTTCCGCCACTCGTCGCACATCTTCAACGACATGGTCGAGCACCAGCGCGAGGAGCTCGAAACCCGTTTCGAGATCTCCAGCCAGGAGGTTCAGACCTGGCTGAACATGGCCAAGAACATGTACGTACCGTTCAACTCGGACGGCACCATCTCTCAGTTCGAGGGTTACGACCAACTCGCCGAGTTGGACTGGGACTTCTACCGCGCCAAGTACCACAACATCGGCCGCCTGGACCTGCTGTTGGAGAACGAAGGCGACCTGACCAACAACTACAAGCTGACGAAGCAAGCTGACACCATCATGTTGGTCTATCTGCTGGGCCCCGAGGGCCTGATCGAAGAACTCGAGCGGATGGGGTACAGCATCGACCACGACACCGTGCAGCGCACCGTGGATCACTACATCGCACGATCCTCCAACGGATCCTCACTGTCCCGCGTGGTCAACGCGGCGGTTCTGGCGTGGCTGGATCCTGACCGCTCCTGGGGTTCTTTCCAGGACGCCCTCATGGTGGATCTGGACGACACTCAGGGCGGCACCACCGGCGAGGGTATCCACCTGGGTGCGATGGCCGGCTCGGTAGACGTGATTACCCGCGCGTATGCCGGGCTGCGCGTGCGCGGTGACTGGCTGGAGTTCCGCCCCACCCTGCCGCGTGAGCTGCAGGCCGTGGATTTCACGGTGTTGTACCGCGGACAGGTCATCGAGGTTTCCATCGACCAGGACATCCTGGAATTGGAAGGCACCTCGTCGAAGGCCGGCCCGGTGACCATCCACGTCAATGGCGCCGAGTACGTGCTCAAGGGCGGTCAGAAGATCTCCGTGTCTCTGCGTCACCGCGCCTCGCGCCGGCCCGAGAAGGCACTGGCTCGGCTCCGTCGGCAGTCGGTGTCCGACGGTAGCGAGGACCGCTGAGTTGTAGCACCGGTGGCTAAGCTGTGCTTCATGACACACAGTAAATCCGCCGGCGCGGCGCAACACCTTTCCCTCCCCTACGGCAATCACGAACCGAAGGTTGCGGATACGGCATTTGTCGCGCCCAATGCCACCCTGATCGGTGACGTGGAGATCGGCTCCGGGGCAGGAGTCTTCTACGGAGCCGTTGTGAGAGGCGACAGGTCTCCCTTGCGCCTCGGAGCGGATTCGAACCTTCAGGACAACGTGTCCGTTCATTCCGATCCGGGCCACCCTTGCACCATTGGTGAACGCGTGAGTGTGGGCCACGGTGCGGTCGTGCACGGTTGCACACTCGAGGACGAAGTTCTCGTGGGCATGAACGCCACGGTTCTCAATGGCGCCGTGATTGGCACCGGGAGTTTGATCGCTGCAGGGGCCGTGGTGCTGGAAGGCACACAGGTTCCTCCCGGCTCGCTGGTCGCCGGTGTGCCCGGCAAAGTTCGTCGCGAGCTCACGGAGGATGAGCGGGCCGGTGTGCGGCAGAATGCCGAACATTACATCGAGTTGTCCCGTGAACACCGGACGATTACGGGTCACTAGCACGCGCATGTCCCCACCCATGACGAATCCCCGGTCGTTCGAAATGAACTGCTCCCCGGAAGTTGGACTGAGAAATCAGTTCCTTCTTCCGGGGAGTTTTCATGGATGCACG